>NZ_JBWVBR010000003.1:0-373521 GCF_056629255.1 Pseudoalteromonas sp. NFXS53
CTAGGACAAAATTAAATAAGCTCGTCGCTTCGCTCGATTTTAGCTTATTCAATTTTGCCTGTTAGCTAAGCGTTAGGTATACATCGAGAATTTGTGCAATTGGAAAACTCAAAAGTAAAATTTAAAGCCTTTTTTGAGACTGCAATTCTCACTATGTTTATTGCATTGGCAGGCTCCAGCTTTTTAAATTTGCTAAACCCATTTGTTACCAAACTGATTGCTTTGGCTCTTATCTTGGCTATGTTTTCAGTGGTGCTTGTCTTCGGGTTTGTTTATAAACAGGCGTATTTTTCAAGTGTTCGTTTAAAAGCCCTAAAGAGCTTTTATTTAGTCCACCAACTACTGTTTATGGTACTTATATTATTAGCTTTATTTGCATTAGTAAGGCATTTGTATACCTAACAAGGCAAATTAAAAAGGGCGGACAAAAACCAGTTGGCTTTGTTCGTACCTCACAAATTTTAGCCAACTAATTTTTGCCGTTTATTTGCGGCGTTAGTTGCCACAGGGAAATCATGCTTAAGAAAATCTTGAAAAAACTCCAATCCTTTGGAAAACCAGACCCATCAGCAATAGTTGGCGAATTAATTAAAGCGGACGAGATGTGTAGGTTAGAGCCAGAACTGTCTTCTCAATTTCAAATGACTTACGATGAGTATAGGGAAGCTCTTAAAAATGAATATGAGGGGTTAGACATGGCAAATGAAATCGCAAATACCCCTGCAATCGGTGAGCTAACGATAGAACAGCATGCACGTAAAATAGTTCAGGCATATCACAGTAGCCAAAAACTAGATCCTTGGTACTCCTCAATTATCGAGGGTTCAAAGAGTGCGTCATCAATGGCGTTTCAAGCTTATGGCAACTAACAAAACGCTCAATTCGCAACCCGCTGCGCGGGTCGCTGGGACAAAAACACAATGCGGCTTCGCCATTATCGCATTGTGCTTTTGCCCCTTAGCTTAGTGTTAGGCATCAAGGAAAGTATGGACGATAACATTAAGATCGGAGATTGGGTCAGAAGCTATGGTTCAGGAATATGGAGAGTTCACCGAATTCTAGAACTCAATGATTTTGATATTCAAAGTCAAACTAACAAACCTAGAATTGTCATTTTCTCTTCACGCTTTGTAAACGACTCTTATAAGCGCTCCTTTTCAACAGAAAGCTGTGATTCGGCATTTGTTTATCATTTGGATTCAAATGAAAAAGAAGAATTGGATGCGTTTATGAGAAGCAACCCTGAGCTTGTTGCAAAGTTTGATGCTTACAAACCTAAGAGTATAGATGCAGTTTACAACGCCAACGTAAATATACCCGCATCAGGGAGTCAGGCTGAATTGGAGGAAGCACTATCTTCGTTTCAAGAATTAAACTTAGAACAGTTATATAACCAGCTAATTGAATCTAAAATTGGCTCAAGTGGTGCAAAGGGGTGGACAGCTCAATTTGTATCAAGTAATCATAAGTGCCTTAATGGAAAATTGTTATATAGCTTTTCAAAGGTATTGGCATTTTGATGCCTAACAAAGCAAATTAAAAGTGCGGACAAAAACCAGTTGGCTTTGTTCGTGCCTCACAAATTTTAGCCAACTAATTTTTGCCGTTTATTTGCGGCGTTAGTTACTAATGGAATTCATCCAGTAAGGAGATAAGGTGAATCTTAAAAAGCACAAATCAGGTTTTCTAGCTGGCTTCATGTCAAGTACAGCACTTCTAGTAAGCGACTTATTTATTTTTGGTAACTTACAACTAAATCAGTTATCTATTATTTGTTTAAGTTTAGTAAGCATAATTTGTCTTTTCGGTTTTGTTTCTACAATAAAATCAGATGCTCAAAAGGTATCGTAACTAACAAGGCCGTTAAACCAAGGACACAAAACAGCAGGCTTGTGCTCCTTCGTCGCCAATTTTAGCCTGCTATTTTGTGCCGTTTACGGCAAGCGTTATGTATCTCTATGGAATTGAGTAAACCTATAAATTTAGATTTCACAAAAGAGAATTTTATTTCTTTGTTGAATTACGGTGCCGATGAAAATCAATTAACGTACTCTCATAAGCAAATAGCTGAGTGGAGTGAGAAGTTCTGGAATAAGTATCATGACATTGACGCACCAAAAGAAATAGAAGATATCTTGAGTACTTTAGCTGATGTCGAAACTCAATGGGATCTTTACCTAGTTAACACTTATAAAGTTGATGAATTACAAAATATAAATTTGGATTCAGTTAATTTACCATTTAGTTGGTTTAAAGATTGGCTTCGTGAAATAGATACATAACAAAGCAAATCAAAAAGTGCGGACAAAAAACAGTTGGCTTTGTTCGTACCTCACAAATTTTAGCCAACTAATTTTTGCCGTTTATTTGCGGCGTTAGTTGTTTTGAAAGTCTGGAGTAAGTTGAAAGTATGGATGCGAATCAAATAGAGGCTTTAGTCAGCTTAATTAACACTGAGTTGCCATTTTCACCTCCATTTCAGTATAAAAAATTTGGCGAGGTTCCATTTCCTTTAACATTCTCTGAAAATGTAAGCTATTTGGGAGATTGGTCAGCTGATTGTTTGCATCCTTACTCAAGTATTGAGTGGTTTTGTGTTCGCCCGCAATACCTCAAAAGTATTGGTAGGTTAGTACCACCTAAGGTCGTTTCGTGTGAAGCCGAGTTTATTAAACTCTTACTTTCTCAAAATGTTCCGTTTGAAAACCGAGGTGATACCATCTTAATTTACTGTAATAAAAACAACTAACAAACGCTTTAACCAGAAAGGACGCAAAACAGCAGGCTTGCGCTCCTTCGTCGCTAATTTTAGCCTGCTATTTTGCGCCGGTTAAGCGAGGCGTTATGCGTCACTTTAAATCGCTGTCTTTAATGCGGTTTTTACTTCAAGCCTTTCCTTCAAATCAGCTTTTAGGTACAGTGGTGCAATCAATCTTTAAGTAGGTCTTGGCTTTTCTTTTTTCAATTTAAGTTGTGACCAGAAAGGTCATTCACCAGTCAATCGCTTCTTTGCAATTTTTGGTTAGGTGAGTGTTTTTAAGTTTTAATTTTGGCTTATTAGTGCAGGCGCAAGCGCTTCTAAATTTGAGTGTCAACGCATAACAAAGTCGTCAACGCGGACAAAAAACTGTTGGCTGTTACGCTTCGCTTCACATTTTAGCCAACAATTTTTTGCCGGTTACAACGGCGTTGGTATGACTCCCACTGTCAAGTTAAACACACTGATCCTTGCCTAACTTTTTAAGCCATAATTATTTCAACTCGAATTAGAGCGAGTTAATACATAGGATGAAGCAAGTAATGTCGTCGGTTTTCATGCTGGTATTCGTTGGTTACTCATTTTCATGAGCAGAGCAGACCTTACTTAACTCGACGTGGCACCTGTTTTCAGTCTATGTTCGTGGTTCAATGCAGCGTTAGCTGCATTGCCATCCTAACGCCGTCGGTGGTTGTGCCACACCCGATGCTTGACCCAATGCATTAACTCTAATTCGTTCATATTAAGCCGGTACTCTAGATAATCTTAATTTAGGATTTATCGGAGAGAGTACAATTTGTTTTGCGATAGCCCAGATATACGCAATTATTTCACGAGCAATGGCGGTGACAACTAAGTTGTAATGCTTACCTTTGTTAATGAGCTTTTTATAACGTTTACACAGTCTTAGTTGTGCTTTCCATGCGATATCAACAATCTGTTTTGGTAAGCCTTCTTGTCGTTTTTGTAACTCGGTCGATATGTTGGCAGCATGACGGTAACTATGAGCACCTTCGACTAATAATCTCCTAGCACGGCCATTTCCGCATTTTGTGATGGCGCCAATATGGCGTTTGCCACCACTCGAGTGTTCACTGGGTACAAGACCCAGATAACTCATTAATTTACGGGGATGGTCGAAGCGGGTTAAATCGCCAAGCTCAGCGACAACGCCGGTGGCTACAAGTAAACGAACACCTCGCATAGCCTGAATGGCTTTAACAACGGGATAGTATCGCCATTGATAAACATGGTGAGAGAGTTCATTGTCGAGTCGCTCTAATCTAGCCATTCGCTCATTTATAGTTTGAATAAACTCTTGTAAAACGATTTGTTGTGCAGGGTGTGGCAATACCAGTTCGGTGAGCCATCGTAAGTTTTTGAGAGACCAGTTTGCAGTGCCTGCATAGCTGATGTTGTTGCGAAGGAGTAGTGCTTTTAGCTGGTACTTTGCATCTTTTAAGTCTTTCATGGAAACCTCTCTGGCGCGAGATAAATCTCGAATGGCTTCATCTTCTGGCTCAGGTACATAAATAGGGGTTAAGTCTTCAGATTTGAGAAGTTTTGCAAGCTTTAGAACATCACGCTTGTCGGTTTTTACACGCTCGCCAGGTTTTTTAGGAATAAGCGAAGGTGCAACCACGTAACAACAATGTCCCAAAGACGTAATTAAGCGGTAAATCCAGTAACCACAGGGGCCAGCTTCATAAACGAAATGCAGAGTTGCATTAGGGTATTTAGATTCGAATTGCCTGATAAGTTTTTTAATAGCGACTTTAGCAGAAGAAATGCGACCGAAATAAATGGGTTGAGCGCCGCGATTGTCTTCAATATAGGCAACTTCAAAGAATTCTTTATGAGTATCTAAGCCAATGAAAAGTATGTTATGTTTAGTCATGCTAGCCTCTGCTATTTAGTTATTTGACAAACTAATTATGGCTCTGGCTTTAAGCTAACCCACGAAAATGCGGAGGCTAGCACCGTTGTGGGAGTCATTATGTCTATGTTTCTAATGGAGAACTGAGTTGAATAACAAACCTGTGCCTGAAAATGCACAAGAAATATGGGCGCTGAAACAATCGATTCAAGGAATGAATGCCGAACTTGAAACTGCTAGTAAGCAATCTAAAGTGCTAATGGTTTTGGGGTTATTTTGTTTAGCTATTCCCTTTGCAATATTGCTAACTTTAAAGCTGGATGCTTTTACGTGGGTTATTGGTTTTGTATCTGGTTTAGGATTAGTGTTCTTACAATTGTCCATAACCACTAAAAAAGCTCTTGCTGTCTCAGAGTATGCAAAGCAGTACGTAAAATTAGACGAAATGAAAAAACGGCTTGCTGAGCTCGAAACATAACAAACGCTTTAACCAAAGGACGCAAAACAGCAGGCTTGCGCTCCTTCGTCGCTAATTTTAGCCTGCTATTTTGCGCCGGTTAAGCGAGGCGTTATACGAATTGAGCAGGTATGCATAAATCAATCCTATCGATAATTGAAAAAAGAAATTTGGTTTCAATTATGAACAACACTAAATGGTATGAGTTGGCTTCTGAAATGGACTCTAATCCTGAAAAAGAACCAACAGTTAGTGTTAAATTTCTTTTCGAAGATCAAGCTACTGGTTTTTCTTTAATGGATTGGGAATTTGGTATTAAAAACTGCACAGCATTTGAATGGGTTGATATAAACCCAATCCAACAAATCAGAGTAGGCTCTCTTGTTGCTGATAAGCAAATTTCATTGCACACTTATATTGAAACTTTGCTAAAAAAACACAGTATCCCTTATTCAATAGAGGGTGAATGTTTTAGAGTGTGGGGTTACCACGAAACAGGGAAATCACCAAAATTCGTATAACAAGCAATTAAATAGGGATTAAAAGCAGCGGACTCTTCGCTTCGCTCGATTTTAGCCCTCTATTGACCACGTTTACTGATACGACGTAAATAGATTTCCCACCCGTTGTGTATTGTCGTGACAATAAGCCAATCCATGCAGCAAATTGGCGGCTAGAATTAAAGTTCTTTACATCGTTTACAGTAGTAACAACAGCGGTTGCATTGACTTCGCCAATACCTTGAATACTCATTAGTAATTTTGCAGCAGGCATTTGTTTAGAAAGAGCATAGAGTTGTCGGTCGTATTTTAATATTTCTTGATTAAGCCCTTGTATGCTGAGCCAAACATCGGTTAATAGTTCACGAGCAAGCTGGGGTAAACCATTTTCAGCGTTCTCTAAAATACTGGAAATGGTATTTTGTGCTGGATAGCGACCTTGAGGCATAACGATACCAAACTCAGCAAGTAAACGATTGATACTCCCAGTACGGCCCTAAATTAACCCTTGAGGAATACGATGCAAGCATAACACAGTTTGTTGTTGTTCACTTTTGATGGAGACAAAGCGTGTTTTGGGTCGAGCCAAAGCTTCACAAATGGCTTCAGTATCATTGGGGTCATTCTTTTCATTTTTGAGATAAGGAATGACAAATTAAGAAGCCATGATACTCACTGTGTGACCGAATTTTGTAAACGCTCTAGCCCAGTAATGTGCACTTGAGCATGCATCAATACCAATTAATCAGGGTGGTAATTTAGCAATTTCAGCTAAGAGGTTGTTTCGTTTGGTAGTTTTACGTAATTTGCACTTGCCATGTTCATCAACCCCATGGATACTAAAAACATATCTGGTTAGATCAATGACAACTTTAATTAAAGACACATGGACTCTCTTCGTTTTGTTCAAATACCACTATGGCACATTGTGGCGAAGTGGTCGGGGAGTCCATATCATTCGTTATAGGCATTTTAAAGTCTGGAGGTTTTATGGAAAACATTGTTATTACAGGAGCTACTTCAGGGTTTGGAGTAAATTGGCTTTATCTTTTGGATAAAACAAAAAAATGCCGTTTTTTTGTTCTAGGAAGAGATAAAGCGAGATTCGATAAATTAACTAGAATTAAGCCTCTAAAAAATAAAGTTAGCTTTATCCAGTGTGAATTAGATTCTTTCGTGTCTATTGGTAATGCCGTTGATGAGATTAAAAAGAAAGTAGCCTCAGTAGATTACCTTATAAATAATGCGGGAGTGTGGTCTAGTGATGATATTACAATGTCCAAAGATGATATTGAATTAACGTTAGCTGTAAACCATTTAGCTCCATATGTCTTAACTGGAAAGCTTTTGCCCCTACTTAAAAGGTCTGAGAGTGCCAGCATAATTAATACTTCATCCTTTAGGCATAAAGATGCAAAAGTAGAATTACATGATATTGAATTAAGACATAACTTTGATGCTGAGCAGGCATATTGTAACAGTAAACTCTATACGGTCCTTTTTACGAAAAAACTCGCTTTTTTACTTCGCGATAGCAACATTTCAGTTAATTGTTTTGATCCTGGAATTGTCGATACTCCGATGCTATCTCAAGCCTTTCCTAAATATTTAAGGAGTCTTTTCCCTTTATTTAAGAGATTGTTTGCTCGTACTCCTGACAAAGGTGCTGAGACAGGCGTATTTCTAACCGATAAATCAAATTTTACGGGAGGATACTTTAGAGACTGTGAGCTCAAAAAAGTTAGTAAATTAGCCGTGGATAATTCAATGTCAAATTGGCTGTGGACTGAAAGTGCGAGGCTAACTTCTTTCAGGTATGAATAAGCTTTTGGATTAGGTCATAGATGCGGCTAGCAAACAAATGAACATGGAATTAAAACTCAGGGCTAATAACTTCGCTCGACATTGGCCCACAATTTTAACCCGTTAAGCTAGCTTCATCGATTCTTCTTTTTCAAGCAATAGGTGTCATCCACAATAAGAAGATCTGAAAGTGCTCTATATTCTTCGTTCATTTGCTTGTTTAATACGCTGCCATAGATTACTTGTCATCTCTTGAGCGAGGTGGGGTAGTTTATTATCAGCGTCATCTAAAATATCACCAATGTAGTATGTAAACTCTAACGACCTTTTGGAATGATATTACCAAGCTCATTCAGTAAACCTCGAAATGAAAAATAATAGAAGTATACTTTTTGACTAAGGCTTGTCGAATTCTATGTAGTGTGAAAACAGATTGTTGTTCTAAAGTTTTTTACAGGTACATGCCAGATGTTAGAACACATAGCGGCTTCACAAATTGCTTAGGCATCGTTATTATCATTTCTTCTGCCGCTACGAAAAGTTTCAATAAACTTAGCAGCAGTAATCGCGACTTGGTTACCCTGAAGCATAAACTCTCGCGCTCAATAATGATCACTAGAGCAGGCTTCATAGCTATGAAGTAAGGATTTAGTTTTGTAATAAAGGCGAGTAGTTTTTTACGTGACAATGTTTTTCTGAGAACAACCTTTCCATGAGCATTCATTTCAACAAGGGAGAATAAATTTTGCTAAATCGATAACAAGTGTTTGAATGTTATTCATGATGGATTGCTGTAATTTGAGTACAACATCTTAAACAAGGCACAAGTGCCTAGCAATGTATACAGCGATTATCTTGTCAGGTTGGCAATAGTCTCGATAACTAAGCAATAATATGAAAATTCTTAAGAAGAATTTGGTTCAATACATATTGTTTATTAAGGAGAGTAGAGTGGGGAACTTACTATTTAAGGAAAAGCTAGTTTTAATTTTGTGTTGTTGTATCAGCTTTATTTTCTTTTATGCTGGTTTTATAGGTTTTTTTATTAGTAATAGCTCAACAAGTGACTTAGCTATAGCAATGGGCGCTGCGATTACAATATTTAGCGCAGGGTTGAACCCTAAGCTCTTTTCTTTGCCTTTAAAGTCTGCTTTATCAGAAACACCGAAACCTATATTATTAAAAGCTAGCACACTAAACTTCTTACTAATAAGTGGCTTATCCTTGAGTGTTTTGGGTTTGATAACTAAATATATATTCTGAAAAACTTGATTCGTTTACCCTAGTGTTTCATTACTAAGTGGTTATTATGAGTCTTTATATATTTTTTCGCACATAAACCTCAATTCTGAGTAAAACAAAGCATTAAAGTTGCTATTTATTTTTTAATCAAACTTAAGGTGAGCTATGAACAGTCCTTTAACACTTTTAGTTGTTAAGAATATTGCAGAGTCACTTCATTTTTACATTGAGATCTTAGGGCTTAAATTACTAGAGCAATACGATGACTGTATTAAATTGAAATCAGGGGCTCATGAAATCATTATGTTTGAAGGCACAAATAAAGCGACTGAATACGCACATGGCTATAATGCAAATTCTACTTTATTATTTACTGTTGAAGACTTAGACAGTCGAATTAAAGAGATGAAGTCTGTTGGTGTTCAATTTGTTCATGACTCGCCGAATGAAAATCGTTGGGGAAGATATTCTGCTTTTAAAGATCCATCAGGTATTGTGCATGAGTTATTTCAGCTGCATGTATAACTATGATTGATATAAAAATGTGGTTACCTTGAGGTATTCTTATACTATATAAAAAGCTCCAAAATAGAGCTTTTTATATAATTCTATGAGCTTTACTCAGCTAAACCTAGCAATTCAAGTCTTTCTTTAGCCAGCAAGTATCTTGCTCTAACATCTTCAATTTGTTCTTGAGTCAGTTTCTTTCCAAGTGTGCGTAAGCCGCCTTCAGCGTCATTATGGTGAACACCAAACGCAAACTTTAAGTACTCTAAAAGTAATGGCTGTGCGTCAAGGTATGAAATAGAGTTCATTGCTTGGGAAATTTTGTTCGCTTCTGCCCATTCCCCTTTATTTACATACTCTTGCATCGTAACGCTTGCTTTAGGGAAGATACAACCAACACCAGTAATACCACCGCATGCACCAGCAAGACCTGCGTGTACGGTAACAGTATCGACACCAGCAAGTACTTTTAATTCTTTGTTTTCTAGCATTAATGTTTCAATGACTGATACATCAGTGGTTGAAATTTTAAGTGCTGTTACCTCTGGTAAAGCTGCAAGTCTCATTAATAATGAAGTTGACAAAGCATGGTAGCCTGCGGCATCTGGATTATTATATGGCATGATCGTTACGCCAGCTTCTTTAGCTGCAGACGCTGATAACGCGTAATAGTCATACATTTCATCATCTGATGGTGTAGCTTCGGTTTTTGGCGGCATAACCATGACAGTGTCAACGCCAACTTTTGCTAGCTCTTTTACGATTTCGGCTAATTCTTCTTTTGTTTCTGCCGCTGCACCACTAATTAAAGGTACATTAAATTCTGTGGCTACTTCTGAAAGAGAAGCAAGTAAAGATAAGCGTTGTTCATTGGTTAAATAGCTATTTTCGCCAAGTGTGCCAGAGCCAACTAGGCCGCCCATTCTGGTTCCTGCTTTACCTTCAACTCTTAAAATATCTGCAGCATACTTTTGTGTTGCTGCTAGATCTATTTCTAAAGCGCCAGACTCAGACTCTTTTAGCCATGTAAAAACGGCTGGCATAACCGTATAACGCCAATCTGTACTGTTTGTTTCCATCGTAATACCTTAAAGAATAAAAAACGTATCATAAATAAGATCGTATAAAATATACAATTTGATTGTAGCACCTAAATTGCAATCAGAAAAGTATGAGTTTATCGACTTCATTTTTTAGAGCAGAGAACACACTTAGAGTATGTTTAACGTGCGAGTCTAATTAAAAGTATATAAATAAAAGCAGCAAGTTAGCGCTTGTTGTTTTTGTGTGTTTTGGAAAGAAAACTTTTCTAAATGTCCATTATTAGGTACATTGTTCAAAGATAGCATTCTATACAGCCATTAAATTTAGACTCATACAATCCACTTTTATTTTAGACTTTAGGTTGGGTTGTAATTAATTCTTTAAGGAAAAAAGATGAATACATTAATTTTTTCAGCAGGTATTTTGGCGCTCCTAACAGCATTGGTTCATATAATTGCCGGTCAGATTGATCCGGTCAGGCCTTTTCTTAAATCTGACTTACCCGATATACCAAAAGCAACCTTGTTAGGCTGCTGGCATATGGTATCTGTAATGCTTTTTATTTCTGCTGCAGCATTATGCTTTATTGGCTGGTTTAATTTTGTTGAATTTCAGAACCTTGTGATTTTACTTTCTGCAAGCTTTGTCTTTTTTTCTGTCGTGTTTATTTTGGTTGGATGGTACTTTTTTAAGACGCGTACATTCATAAAGTTACCGCAGTGGTTACTCTTGCTATCCGTCGGGTTATTGGGCTTTATGGGGGTAATCTAGTCTTAATTATTAGAAAGATCCCATGTCAAAAGTTGAGATACGGCGCTTTTTAAAAGATATTGGTAAACATTTTCCTGAAGCTGTTCCGTTAATGGAGCAGCATGAAAAGTGGGCTTATACCTCTCGATTTGAAGCTTTTTCAGAGTTAACAAACCAAGCCTTTAACTCAGGCAATATCGATAAAGCCATCGC
Organism: Pseudoalteromonas sp. NFXS53; assembly: GCF_056629255.1. Lineage (NCBI taxonomy): Bacteria > Pseudomonadati > Pseudomonadota > Gammaproteobacteria > Alteromonadales > Pseudoalteromonadaceae > Pseudoalteromonas > Pseudoalteromonas sp. NFXS53. The sequence continues at coordinate 11,151 of NZ_JBWVBR010000003.1, forward strand.
ATATCTAAATTACATGAGTAAAAAGTTTGAGTCTGCATCCAGCATAGAAGCCGAGTACATAGATGTTTATTATGTTGAGCACTTGTTTTTTTCTTGTACTCCTGAAGCCATTAATTTTGGCTGGCCATTGGTTCCTAAAAATTTACAGCAGCTGTACATAAACTTTCATGGTGGCGCACCAAATAAAAAACTTTAAATTGATTAAATATTGATTGTTTTTATAGGTTTTTTATATACGATAGCCAATTCGAGATTAACTCATTTTTAAAAGAGGAATTGATGAGTAAAAATAAAAAATATCAACACGACCACCATCGTGGTGAGATAAAAGATAATGCGATTAAGGCGCTTGTGACGAGCGTATTGTTTAAGAGTAAAGTCGAAAAGCCTAAAAAAGGTAAGGGCAGTTATCAACGTAGCAATAAACATAAAGGCCGAGAGCCTTACCTTAAGGCAGCCTAAGCTTTAAGATAAGGTTTTTGTTCTATAGATAAGGATATTCTATGTTTATTGTGTCTTTGAGTTACTGTGCACCGCTTAGCGTCATTGATAAATACATTCCAGAGCATAAAACGTTTCTAGAGAAGCACTATGCCAACGGTAACTTTATTTTGTCAGGCCGCAAGAACCCAAGAACAGGTGGTGTGATCATTTCTACAATTAAAGATAGAAAGCTGTTAGATGAGGTAATTGCGCAAGACCCATTCTTTATTGAAGCTCTTGCGCATTATGAAATTACAGAAATTTTACCAACCATGGCTGCGCAGCCATTGGCGTTTCTTCTCCAAGATTAATCCGATTTTAAAATAAGTAGCTTAAGCACTTTAGTTTTAGGTACTTATTTAACTAGTAGTAGCTCTACCACTTCTTTGTTGGCAACTTGCCTTTTTGTCACTAACAGTTTGTTGTTCTTTATATCTGTAATATTGTCGGTGTTCTTTGTAAGTGTCGTAATAGTCTCAAAGTCTTTAGTTTGTATGTCATAACACCAAACTTGATTTAGGTTGTTTATGCCGTAAATCTTATTATCGCGGATAAGGAAACGTTTGTTATCACCGCCTTGTATATTAAGTGCGGGAATAGGTTGATACTCCATTGAGCTTGAAATCCAAAACTTATCCATATGATCGGTGAGTACAATCGCACCGGTATCCGTTTTTGTTGCCCAGTTGACACGCTTGTCTGTCAGCTTTTGCACTTCGCCTGAAATTAAATCTACTTGAGCCAGTTTTTTCACTCCATTGAACTGAGCAAATACCAATGCCGAGTTTTTATTATCGTCCCAGTGTAATAATGCAAGTATGGGTAAGCTTGTCTTTATTGGTGTTTGTACTTTATCTAAAGAAATATTAAATAACGTGCTATTTGCGTTCATTAATATATTTTTATCATCGCTCGACCATTTCATACCAGTGACATAGCTGTCTGTTGGTAACTGACTCAGTTGCGTAGTCGTTCTTTGATTTGTTACCCAAACTTGTGCCTCACCTGAGCGCGCTGACTCAAAGGCAATATAACTGCCGTTTGGTTGATACACTGCATTATTTTCAGCTGTATTTGACCTTGAAATAACACGGGATGAACCATCGTTTAAATCGACCGAAATGATATCGCTATCATATACCCCTTTTATAACCAGGCCTCTATTACCATCAGGGTGAAACATTGGACTTGAGAAAGGCTTGTCAACTGGAATACTAATATTCTGTATTTCGCCATCAAATGTCATTGAGAACAATTGTCTTCCTGTACTAAAAATTAATGTATTTTCAATTGGTGAAAAGTTAGGGCGAATAAAACGATAACCTCTAATTTCTGGAGGTAAATGAATAGGGTGGCTAGAAATCAGCTCACCGTTAGGTTTGATGATATCTATATAGTACTGACTATCTTCCTTAATATTCGTGACGGCCAATAAATTTTGTTTTGACGAGTAGTCGTAGTGATAAACAAAGCCATCATGGATCACATTGGTTTGACTCTGATTACTTTCAAAACTCACCAGTTGCCAACGCTCAGTGTGTCTTTGCATTAGCGCGATATTGCCATTGTTCATCCAATAGGGGCGTCTAATCTCGGAGTTTTTGCACTCTAGGATTAAATCCATTTCCTGCGGTGCGTTTAAGGCTTTTTCGAAATCTAGACTCATAAGTTGATAGCATTTTTTCTGCATAACAGGTTCAGTACAGTCAACGGTTCGGATAACAATGATTTTCTTTCCGTCTTTTGAGAAGCGATGCTGCCCATAAATATCCATATTTTTGCTGAGCTTGTGTTCTTGTTGTGTTTCTAGGTTTTTCGCCCAAATATCGTTAATACATTCTTCTTCTGAGTAACGATGAAAAATAATGTATTTTCCATCTGGCGAATAAATACTGGCTAATTCTTTGCCGTCTGTTGCGGTGAGGGCTCGTATTTGCCCTATGGAAAAGGGTTTTGATGGTTGTGCTGTTAAGTAATAACTACTTATCAGTACAAGGCTCAATAATATGAATGCAAATAAGAAAAATGGTTTGTTTAACAGCGGATTATTAGAATTTTTTGTAGAGCTATCGCTTTGAGCTATTTTTTTATCACGGCCTATAAATACGTCTTCAGGATCTTGCTTTTGGAAGTGTATTGTTTGTTCTTCTTTGGTGAGCCAATGTACGTTTTGCTCTAAGCTGTAACCTTGTTTTGCATGGGTTTTAATATAGGTTTGCTCTTTACCATCATCCCCTAATGCTTTTCTGAGCTGGGCAATACTGCGTTGTAATGTATTAGGTGAGACAACAGTGCCTTTCCAAACGTTATCTAATAACTCGTCCTGACTAATCACTTTGCCTTGATGTTTGGCTAAATAAGTAAGAACGGCGAGGGCTTTTGGCGGAATGATTTGTGGTTTAGTGTCTTGTGTAATTTGATTGCGCGAAAGGTCGATAATGAATTCGCCAATTTTATATTGCTCTGCCATGCCAGCTCGAAATGCCAATTATAATTGAGTTATTTAAGAATAGAGTACCTTTGGGCCTTTCAAAACGCAATTCTCTAACTAGCTGATATATTTACTTTTAAAAATTATCAGGTAAACGTCAGTAGAAAATCATTGTCAGCTCATGTGTTTTTAAATGTTTTTAGTAGGTTTGTTGTACGACTGACTAAAAGGAGGCTGTATGAGTCTTAAAACAAAATTAAGCATTACACTAATTGTTTCTATGAGCATTTTATCGAGTAATGCGGTATCGCATGAGTTTACTAAAAAACTACCGCTTGCATCTAAAAATGAACAAACCATGTCATTTTGGGATTTACCATACTTAGAAAGTGCTTATATTAGTACTCGTCCCGAAGAAAGAATGGATGGGATAGAAGTAGGTGAGCTTTCTAAAATTACCAAAAATAAAAGTGAAATTATTCAATTATCAAAAGACATTCAGTCAGGAAAGTATGGTTTGTATGACAGTTTGTTAATCAGCCATAAAGATAGATTGATTTATGAATCTTATTACCGCCGTTCAAGAGTAGATTTACCAACAGGACAAGCCTCTGCGACAAAAGCGCTTACCAGTCTTATCGTTGGTATCGCAATTCAAAAGGGGCATTTAGCACTAGACGATTTACATAAGCCACTAATGAGCTTTTTCGATGATTTAAATCCGAGCAAATTTGTGTCTGGTGTTGAAAAAATAACGCTTCATAAAGCACTGACTATGCGAGGTGGGATTAAAATAGATCAAGAAACGATTAAAGAACTTGAAAATCAGCCTGATAATCTGAAAGGCAAAAAACATATACAAGCGATTTTTGAAAATTCTCAAGCCATTACAGATGAGTCACAAGCCTATGCATATGGAAATTTAAATGATGTGCTGGTAATGCAAGTCATTGATGCTGTTGTGCCTGGCGGTGCAGAACAATTTATTAAAGCCGAGTTGCTAGATAAGTTAGGCATTAAAAATTATCAATGGAGAAAATCTATCAGTGGGTTACCCACTGGCGGATATGGTGCCAAACTCACATCACGAGATATGTTAAAGTGGGGGAGTTTATTACTCAATGATGGCCAGTGGCAAGGTAAGCAACTTGTTTCTAAAGCGTATTTAGATAAGGCGACTTCAGCCATTGTTGACCCGCTTGATACTTGGATCCCCGAAACCTTCATGTATGGCTATTTTATTTATCAGAAGGACATTGCGATAGATGATAAACAATTTAAAGCTAACTTTGCATGGGGCGGTGGTGGTCAATACGTTATTTCAGTAAAAGACCTTGATTTGGTTGTTGTAATAAAGGGGCACGACGGAGAAGATAAAATTCTTGATGCTGCTTTGAACACGGTTTTACCGGCATTCTTATAATCTAATTAAGTATGAGGTGCTATCTAAAACTCCTCATACTTCAAAACTGCAATCGTACTCGGCTAGAGTCAGTTTTAAACAAATCAATTTAAGATAATCATTATATTATCTCATCTACTATTCACAGGTCCTCTAATTATGTACTCTTACAACGAGTTATTTTTGGAGGACATTCGCGATGATGCGAACGATTGTATCAGTCAGCTTAGGACTGGCTTTTAGTGTTGGTGCTTTTGCCAATGAGGTGATGACACCAGAAAAGTTGTGGGAACTAAAAAGAGTCAGTGCCTTAGGCCTTAATAAAGACAAAACCCACGTCATTTATAAAGTTACGACACCAAGCGTTAAAAACAACAACTTCGATAGCAAAGTTTATCAGGTTTCTTTAAATGGTGGCGATGCACAACTATTAGAAAACTACCAAGGTGTTGTGATCGACAAAAGCCTTTCACCTGATGGCACGAAAAAACTTTTCCACAAAAAAGTTCAGCTTGAAGATGTACTTGCGACAGAACGTTACAAAGAATTAGGCAAAGCCAATGCGTATGTGTTCGACGATTTAAATTACCGTCATTGGGATACTTGGAAAGACGGTAAGTATAAGCATGTGTTCTACCAAGACCTTAAGACAGAAGAAAAAGTCGATATCATGAAGGGCATGCCGTTTGATAGCCCAACATCGCCGTTTGGTGGTGCCGCTGATTATACTTGGGGCCCAAAGGGTGAAAACATTTACTATGTAAGTAAAAAGCTTACTGGCACCGAGTATGTAAAAAGCACCAATACTGATATCTATCGTTATAACTTGAAAAGTAAAAAGACGACCAATATCACTGAAAGTAACTTAGGTTACGACAAATACCCTGCATTCTCTGTAAAAGGCCACTTAGCTTGGCTTCAGATGGATGAAGCAGGTAACGAAGCAGATAAAAACGATATTATCGTTAAAGTTAAAAATCGTGAGCTTAACTTAACTGAGCACTGGGATGGCACAGTAAATAGTTTTAAGTGGAGTCATGATGGTAAAAGCATTTACTTTATTGCGCCTATCGATGGCACAGTTCAACTTTTCCAAGTTGCTGTGAATACAAAAACAAAAGCGCAACCAAAAATTAAACAACTAACTAAAGGTCAGTTTGACGTAAATGGCATTGTTGCTGTGTTAAAAGACAAATTAGTTGTTACCCGTAATAGCATGAATGCGGCACGTGAAATTTATCGTTTTGACCTTCGCAGCAAAAAACTAACAGCTCTCACCAAAGAGAACGACGCTTTCTATGCGGGTCTTGATTTACCAAACGTTGAAAAGCGTATGGTTAAAACAACAGATGGCCAAGACATGCTGACTTGGGTGATTTACCCGCCTAACTTTGATAAGAAGAAAAAGTATCCAACACTTCTTTATTTACAAGGTGGTCCACAGTCTGCACTTTCACAGTTCTATTCTTTCCGTTGGAACTTCCAAGTAATGGCTTCTCAGGGCTATATCGTTGTTGCACCTAACCGCCGTGGTATGCCAGGTCATGGTGAACAATGGAACAGAGACATCAGTAACGATTGGGGCGGTCAGGTAATGGAAGATTACCTTGCAGCGATTGATGATGTTGCGAAAGAGTCTTACGTTGATAAGTCTCGAATTGGTGCTGTAGGCGCGAGTTACGGCGGTTACTCTGCGTTTTATTTAGCAGGCAACCATGAAGGCCGATTCAAAACCTTTATTGCACACTGTGGTATTTTCGACTTACGTAGCATGTACGGTACAACTGAAGAGCTGTTCTTCGTCAATAACGAGCTTGGCGGTGCTTATTGGGAAAATAACGCATCTACAAACAAAGCATACGGTCAATTTAACCCAATCAATCACATTGATAAGTGGGATGCGCCCATGTTTGTTATTCATGGAGCAAAAGACTACCGTGTGCCACTTGAGCAAGGTATTGCGGCATTCCAAGCTGCTAAGTTACGTGGCTTAAAGAGTCGCTTTTTATTATTCCCAGAAGAAAATCATTGGGTGCTCACACCGCAAAACGGCATTGTATGGCAGCGTGAATTCTTCAAGTGGTTAGAAGAAACACTATAACAATTTTGCTTTAGTGATTTACCAAAACGCCAGAGCTCTAATCTCTGGCGTTTTTCATTCAACTTTCTTATTTATGCATTCGCGCACTAAGTGACTTTTTGCTAATTTAATCTTTTAAAACTTATAAGGTTTTTGATTTGCTTTCTTACTCGTTCAAAACATTGTATAAGCTGATTTTATGCTTTTCTTTATTGATTCTTGCTGGGTGTGGAGGCTCTGGTTCTGACGGTTCAGAAAACCCAAGTGCTCAGACATTTCAGCCTTTCCAAGCTGGGGAGCGTTCAATTCTTGAGCCTGTTTCTTCTTCATTTACAGGTGTTACTTATCCAATTCAGCTATATTTACCAAAAAACATAAGTGCCAATAGAACGTACCCTGTTTTATATGTTTTAGACGCAGAGTGGCATTTTAGTAAAGTGGCCGATAGTTTGGATGAACTAGAAATTGAAGCGATTATTGTTGGCATTGAAAACTTTGTCGATGCTAGCTACAAGCACCGTGAGGATTACTCTCAATGGCCGTTAGCCCAAGATTACTTTAATTTCATTGTTAATGAGTTGGCGCCAAAATTGGAGCCAAATTATCCAATAAATCAATCTAAACGTAGCATAGTCGGGCACTCTTATACCGGTTTGTTTGCAGGTTTGGCCATGTTAATGGATGACCCACAAGATCCGTTTTTTAGCGCGCATGTCTCGTTTGATGGTAGCTTTTGGGCGCATACAGAAATTACCCCTTTACTTGTTTCAGATAGAGGCGTGCTCGACAGTCGTTTAAAAAGCAAAGCCATTTTGATTGCAGCTAGAGGCAAAGTAAGTAATGGCCGATATGTAGATTGGTTTCAAGAGATGCTGGAATATGAGCAATTTAAAGAGCTCGAAATCGTAAAACTAGACTATGATGTTGATCATATCCCAGTAGTCAAACACGCAATGGATGACGCGATGAGAGCTTTACTTATCGATTAGTGAGTCTATTCATTTAAAATGGCCATATCACTGTATGGCCTTTTTAATATTTATTTAGTCTTTCTTTTCTGAGTTTTCTAATAATTTTTCTTTAATTAACCCAAAACCCATAACCAGTCCGCCGATGGCGCCAATTAAGTGTGCTTCTATGGCGACACGCGATTGGATGAGTGTGCCTACTTCAGCGCTTGGTCCAGAATACTGCTCCCAAGCGAGTTTTCCCCAAATTCCTATAAATAATAATATGCCAGAGCGCATACCGACCTGAATATCTTTAAGTGCACCCCAAACAATAACGCCATGTAACAGACCACTTAGGCCAGTATAGATTTTTATATCAGGTACAAATAGCCAAATGCCTAGTCCAGTCCATAAAGCTAAAAAAGCGGTATGTATATAATATTGGCCTTGTGTTCTATGTTCAGCGTGTAACAGCCATATGAAACCAATACCTACAATGTTAAGTAGTAAATGTGTTGGGTTCGCGTGTACAAATTGGCCAGTTAAGATCCGCCAGATTTCACCTGTTGCGATTTTATCTCGATGAAACTCTAGTAAGTCATTGGTATTTAGGATCATTAAGGTAAAGCTTAATAATGAAAGCAGTATGGGAGGCAGTATGTATTTTTTATCTAGTGGCAATTGGATCATCAATCAAAATTCTTTTTTATTTTTTGCATATTTTGCCCGTTTACTCTTATCATGCAAACCAGAACTTGAAAATTAATGACAACAACTATGACATTCAAATCTCTGCCTTTCGCGTTATCGCTTTGTTCACTGGCTTTATTAAGTGCCTGCTCTAGTCAAATCTCACCAAAACAAGAAGTAAGAGAGCCTGAAGCAGCCACTGGTTTTACAAAAAAGCAAAAGCACATCTCCGATAATTATATGATTGCGGCTGCAAATCCTTACGCTGTTAAAGCGGGTAAATTGATGCTCGACAAAGGCGGCAGTGCAATTGATGCGGCAATTGCCACGCAGTTGGTTTTAACCTTGGTTGAACCTCAATCTTCAGGTATTGGTGGCGGTACTTTTATTTTGCATTTCGATAAAAGCGAAAATGCACTAACAACGTTAGATGGCCGAGAAACAGCGCCAGCTAAAGCAACCTCAGGTTTATTCTTAGACGAAAATGGCAAAGCAGCCCCTTGGATTAAGGCCGTTGTAGGTGGTCGCTCGGTGGGTGTACCCGGTATTCTGCATGCTTTTGATAAAGCACACAAAGAACATGGCAAATTGGCTTGGGCCGACTTATTTGAGCCTGCAATTCAATTAGCAGAGCAAGGGTTTGTAGTTTCACCACGATTGAATATGTTGTTGTCTAAAAAGTTTAATCCGGGCCTTACCCGCTTGCCTGAAGCGCAAGCGTACTTCTACCCAGATGATCAACCTTTAGCTGTGGGCAGTATTCGTAAAAACCCTAAATTGGCTACGTTATATAAGAATATATCTGAGCAGGGTATTTCTGCTTTTTACACAGGCCAACATGCAAAAAATATGGTTGATGCAGTGCAAAACTCTGAAATTGCACCTGGGTTATTGTCTTTATCAGACCTAGAAAAATACCAAAGTAAACATCGAGACGCTATCTGTACGTCTTATCATGCTCATAAAGTGTGCTCTATGGCACCACCGAGTAGTGGTGGCGTTGCTGTACTACAAATTTTGAAATTACTTGAAGGTAAAAAGTTAAGCCAATATCAGCCTAATGACCCTAAAGCATTGCACTTATTCACCCAAGCTTCACGTTTGGCATTTGCAGACAGAAATTATTATGTGGCTGATCCTGACTTTGTCACTGTGCCTACTGATGCATTACTTGATGATGAATATCTAGCTGAACGTGCAAAGCTGATTTCAGACACAGATAATCATAAAGTGCCTGTTGGTAAACCGCTAAACGGAACATTAAGTTATGCCGCTGATAACAGCTATGAGCTTCCTTCAACTACCCATGTTTCAATTGTTGACCAAGCGGGAAATGCGGTGTCTATGACTAGCTCTATCGAAATGGCTTTCGGTTCGACGGTTATGGTTGACGGCTATTTGTTAAATAACCAGCTAACCGACTTTGCGCTTTCTCCGAGGAAGAGTGGCCAATTGCGCGCTAATCGCGTTGAAGCCAATAAACGTCCACGTAGCTCTATGTCGCCTGTTATGGTGTTCAACAAAGATGGCAGTCTACGTTTAGTCGTCGGCTCTCCGGGGGGAAGTCGTATTATTAACTATGTTGCGCAAACAGTCATTGGCGTACTAGATTGGCAGTTAGATATTCAGTCTGCTATCAATCTTCCAAAGATAACTAACCGCAACAAAGTAACGACTTTAGAAAAAGGCACTGAGCTTGAAAAGCACCAAGCCTATTTTGAAAGTTTAGGACATAAAGTTTTTATTCGAGATTTGAATTCAGGTTTACATGGTATTGAACTGGTCGGAGGTCAGCTCGTAGGTGGCGCAGATCCTCGACGAGAGGGCATTGTGCTCGGTGAATGACGGCTAAACCCGTAGGTTTAGTGATATTTTTAAGATATACTGCAAGGCTCTTTAATTATCTAGTTGTGTTAAAGCGCCTTTTTTATTTATAAGCAATTTTTTGCTTTCTTGCCTATTCACAGCTAAGTAATAATAAAATTAGCCAGACGTATCATTACAAGTAAATATGACTAAACAAACCGATCCAAATTATCTATACATTCCATACTCAGGTCCTAACCTGTTAGAAACGCCTTTATTAAACAAGGGCAGTGCATTTAGTCAATCAGAGCGTGAGAACTTTAACTTAAATGGGTTATTGCCACCGCGTTTCGAAACCATTGAAGAGCAAGTAGAGCGATGTTATCAGCAGTACTCTTCATTCAGAGATAACTTAAATAAACACATTTATCTGCGCGCAATTCAAGATAACAATGAAACTCTTTACTACCGTTTAGTCCGTGATCATTTAGAAGAAATGATGCCTATCATTTATACGCCTACGGTAGGTGATGCATGTGAAAAATTCTCTGATATTTATCGCAGCTCTCGTGGTCTATTTATTTCATATGAAGAACGTCACAATATCGATGACATTTTACGTAACGCCACAAAAGGCAAGGTAAAAGTGATTGTTGTTACCGATGGCGAACGTATTCTTGGTTTAGGTGACCAAGGTATCGGTGGTATGGGTATTCCTATCGGTAAACTAGCTCTTTATACCGTTTGTGGCGGTATTAGCCCTGCTTACACGCTACCTGTTATGCTTGACGTGGGTACTAATAATGAAAAGCTACTTGCCGACCCTATGTATATGGGCGCACGTCATAAGCGTATTAACCAAGAGCAATATGACGAGTTCTTAGACCTATTCATTAAAGCGGTTAAACGTCGTTGGCCAAACGTACTTCTTCAATTTGAAGATTTTGCTCAACCAAATGCCATGCCTTTACTTAAGCGTTATAAAGATACGATTTGTAGCTTTAATGATGACATTCAAGGCACTGCGGCGGTTACTGTAGGCTCTTTACTTGCTGCTTGCCGTGTTAAAGACGTAAAACTTAGCGACCAAAAAGTGGTGTTTGTAGGTGCAGGCTCTGCGGGTTGTGGTATTGCTGAGCAGATCATCAGTCAAATGGTGTCTGAAGGCATTTCTGATGAGCAAGCGCGTAGCCAAGTGTACATGGTTGACAGATTCGGTCTACTTACTGAGGGGATGGACGGGTTACGTGATTTCCAAGCAGCGCTTGTGCAACAAAAAGATGCCTTAACTGATTGGCAGTATAGCGGTGATTTTGCGTCTTTACTGGATGTAATGCACTGTGCAAAACCAGACATTTTAATTGGTGTTTCTGGTCAACCAGGCCTGTTCACTGAGCAAGTGGTTAAAGCGATGCATGCAGGTTGTGAGCAGCCAATTATCTTCCCATTAAGTAATCCATCACGCCAAGTTGAAGCACATCCAAAAGATGTGATTGAGTGGACGAATGGCCAAGCTATTGTTGCAACTGGTAGCCCATTTGGTGAAGTGGAATATAACGGCGAAAAGTTCATTATTCCTCAGTGTAACAATAGTTATATTTTTCCAGGTATCGGTTTAGGCGTCATTGCAGCTAAAGCTAAACGTATCACTGATGCAATGCTGATGGTATCAAGTGAAATGCTTGCTGAAGCTTCACCTCGTGCAAACACAGGTAAAGGCAGTCTATTACCTGCGCTGGTGGAGATCGAACCGTTAAGTAAAAAGATTGCCTTTGCTGTTGCGAAGAAAGCGATGGAAGAAGGTGTCGCATTAGAAATGTCTGATGAAGCAATCCTTAAAGCAATCGATAAAAACTACTGGTACCCTGAGTACCGTAATTACAAGCGTTGTAGTATTTAATGCATAACTTGTAATGTAAAAAGAGCCAGCAACTTTGCTGGCTTTTTTTGTGTCTAATTTCACCAAGCTTCTATACTTATTTTAACTATGTGGTGAGGCAAGTTGATGAAGTATGCGCTAGTGTTCTTGTTAGGACTATTCAGTATCGGACTTTATGGTGCGCCATTAAAAGTGAATATCGCTTCGGATTATGTACCGAGTCTTAACAGCAGTGCCGATATGGTTACTCGTTTATTAATTGATATTTCAAAAAGACTATATCCGCAGTTAGAAATAGACTTTATGCCCGCAAGTCGGATTCGCGAGTGGCGAACGTTGAGTATGTATCCAAATACGTGTTTGTATAACAAAGTTAAAAACCCAAAACGTGAAGCCTTAGCTTATTTCTCAGCCAGACCGCTTACGGCATTTCCTGCGAATAGATTAGTTTTAAGAGATAAAAAAGGGTTCTCCGCTGATGTTGCTTTAAATGATTTAGTCAAAACAGATTTTAAGATTGCCATAACGAAAGGCCGAAGTTACGGAAAAAACATTGATGATTTTATTAAGTCCCATCCACAGCTATTTTTTGTGAATGAAGGAGAAGAAAGCGCGAAGCGTATACGTAAAATGCTCATGCAAGGTCGCTTTGACGGCATTATTGAATATACGTCAGTCATAATAAGTGAGTATGCAGAGGTGATCGGCGAAAATAAAATTAGTTTTCATCGCATAATTGATCAAGCGCCGAGTGTATTTGGTTATATTGCTTGTGCAAAAACACCGCAAGGAAAACAAGCGATTAATTTATTTAATAAAAAAATGGCCGAATCTGAGGTTCAAGAGTTAATAATTGAAGCGCATAGAGACTTATTTTCACCTCATGAGCGTGACTTTATTACCGACTCTTTAAAAATTGCCTTTTCTATTCAGCCATAATTAATCAAGTTTTTACTTTAATAGCGCATCTTTGGTCAAATTAGGCGTTTTTTCGCTTATATTGGCTTAATACCTATAAATGGAGCAGGTATGTTTAAAAAATTACTAGCCGTATCGTCTTTACTTTTATCTTCAAGTTTTAACTACGCTTATGCAGAGCCAACCAGTCCACATTTAAGCGTAACAGGGTACGCTGAACAGCTTGTACAGCCAGATCAAGTTGTTTTAAGTGTTGCAATTTCTCACTCCGATAAAAACATCAACAAAGCAAAAGATGAAGTTGATAGTGTGATCGCACGAGTTATTAAAGTCGCCAATACTTTTAATGTCAGTAAAAATAATATTGATGCATCGCAACTTAATATTTATCGCCAACATGAATACAATCGAGGCACGCAGCAGCAAGAGTTTACTACTTTTCAGGTAACACGTAATGTTGAGATAAAGCTGAAAGACGTCGATAAATATGCGCAATTTTTACAACAGCTTGTAGAGGCCGGCGTCAATGAAATTGGCTATACACAGTTTTCATATTCAAAGGCTGATGAAGTACAAGATAAACTTAAAAAATTGGCCATCAAAGATGCAAAATCTGAGGCTAGAGAGCTTGCTAAAGCGTTCGATGCTAGTTTAGACCGTGTTTACTCTGTAAATTTTGCACATGCGCCATCTATGCCTACACCGTATGCAAGACAATCAATGATTGAATCAGGTCGAGCACATAAGCAAGCGTATAATGTCTCTGATATTGTTATTTCTTCAGAAGTTTTCGTCACTTATTTAATTAAGCAATAATACTCAATCTTTTTGAGGGACTAAAAGTGACGCTAGCGTCGTTGAAAATTTTTTATTTAGAACAACTAAATAGCAAAATTCCGACTTGCCTACATGGATGTAGGTACCTCAGCGAGAGCAGGACGCGTTAGCGGTGCTATCGACAAGTTTTTCTCGACTCAAAATAGCTCGCTTAATTAAGAGGATTGGTATAAATTTTTCGTTATAATGCGCCCTTACTATTGTAGGGCGCATTATGAGTAAAATCTTTATTATTGGTTTACCGAGAACTGGCACGACAAGTCTTTGTGCCGCATGCATTGAACTTGGTTTAACGACGGCACATACAGCTTATACAATAGAGTCATTTGATAACGCGCAAGTCATTGCCGACACGCCCATATTTAATGATTATGCGTTGCTGTATCAAAAATATCCTGATGCTAAATTCATTTATTTAGAAAGAGACTTAGCAGTGTGGCTACCGTCTATCTCTAAATTATTAACGCGCATGTCAGGTAACCTGTTCTCAGATAAAGGGGGCTTTAATGACACCATTAAGCGCTGTTTCTTAAACTCCTTTTCAGGATTAGATGCCGAGCATCTTGATAACTTCGAATTTCTGACTAAGTGTTACGAAACACATAAAGCCAAAGCCATTGCGTTTTTTGAGGACACTCAAGCGCAGCATGTTTTTTTGAATGTTAGCCAGCCTCGTAGTTTTGCAAAACTGTGTGACTTTTTAGAAGTCGATACTAGTTCTACAGAAATTACAGACATGCCTAAGCTCAACGTGAATGGTAAAGTTACGGCTTGGAATGACTTAAAGCACCCACTTAAAATAAGCTCTACACGTATGGGAAAAGTAGATAAAGACGCCGATTTACTCACATTTATGCAATCGGTTTAATTCGTGTATCTCCTACGCTAGAATACCCGCAGTTTATATTGAGTAAGAATGTTTATGTTTGAACTGAAGTACCACACCCCGTTTAATTGGACTGAAAAAGTGCTCGCTGATTTTGATACTTTTTTACAAGATCACGCCGCCGCTGAGAAAAAAGCATCTGGCATGGCCATGTCTATGTTGGGTCATTACCCTGACAGAATTAAGCTTGTGAAAGCCATGACAGATTTAGCCATCGAAGAGATGATCCACTTTAAACAAGTGTTGAAATTATTAACAGAGCGTGGGGTTACCTTAGGTAATGACCAAAAAGACCCTTATATTAAAGGTATGCGCGCTTTATTTAGACAGGGTACCGATGAATTCTTAATCGACCGTCTATTAGTAGCTGCGGTGATTGAAGCGCGAGGCCACGAACGTTTTTCTTTAGTTGCAGAAGCCTTACCTGAAGGCAAAGAGAAAGACTTTTATGTTGCCATTGCTAAATCAGAAGAGAAACATAAAAACCTGTTTGTAGAATTGGGCTACGAATACTTCGATAAAGACATTATTGATGCACGTTTAGCTGAAATACTTGAAGCTGAGGCGGAGATCTGTAAAAAGATCCCATTTACAGCGGCGCTTCATTAATCAATTTATGACGGCTGAATAGGTAAGGATTAGCGAATGAAAACGATTATTTTTGGAAACTCGGGCTCAGGAAAATCAACACTTTCAAAGCGTTTAGCGCAAGAACATTCAGCCGCACATTTAGATTTAGATACACTTGCTTGGTTGCCAACGTCACCACCGACTCGGGCACCACTTGGGTCTTCACTCGATAAAATCAATGAGTTTATTCAGTCACATTCAGATTGGGTGATTGAGGGTTGCTATAGTGATCTAATAAAACCGATCACAGAGCAGTGTCAGCATTTGGTGTTTATCGATTTAGATGTTGAAACATGTAAAGCGAATGCCAAAGCGCGCCCTTGGGAGCCGCACAAATACCCATCAAAAGAAGCTCAGGATGAAAATCTAGCCATGTTATTGGCTTGGATTGAAGACTATGACACCAGAGACGATGTCTTTTCAAAATCGGCTCATACAAAATTATTCGAAACTTTCTCAGGTAATAAAGTGCGTTTAGAAAGCAATCAGCAGAGTAGGGCGTTTAGCTTGAAGTAATATAAGCTGAGTTCTGGATAATAAATCTATCTACAGCGGCTACTTTCAACTTTAACTGCGTTGAATTTACTTGCAATAGGCCAGCTATTGACGCGTAAATTCGCCTTGCCTACATGGATGTAGGTACCTTGGCTATAGCAGGACGCGTGAGCGGTGTTATCGCTAAAAGTCTCCGGCTGCAGACTTGAAAAATTACTTATCATTTAAATATCAATGGGTGAGTAAGTCTCTTAACCAAAGCTCAGGTTAATATAGTATGTAATTAAACCAATCTCTCAAAATAGCGCATTTATCATTGAGGTTTGATATAAAAAATTCAGCGGCCTAGTGAATACTAAGGCGCTTTTTTTGCCTACTTCATCTCATGCCAATCCTCAATAATACTCCATCATTTTGAGGCACTAGAACTAAAGTTAACTTCGTTACAAATCTCTCATTTAGAGCAACTAAACAGCAAAGTTTCAGCCTCGTTATCGACAAGTTTTCATGCCTCAAAATAGATCGCTTTATTAAGATGAATGTTATCAATGCTCTCCATAGTTCAATTTGGTAACGCTTTTGCTGACGTTGTTAAGCTTGCCGATATGACCAATTACACCTATACTGTATTTATATACAGTATAGGTGTTTTAGTGCAGTATGAAAGTCATTCCTGTTAAAGCCGCA
The DNA here is from genome assembly GCF_056629255.1 of Pseudoalteromonas sp. NFXS53. NCBI lineage: Bacteria > Pseudomonadati > Pseudomonadota > Gammaproteobacteria > Alteromonadales > Pseudoalteromonadaceae > Pseudoalteromonas > Pseudoalteromonas sp. NFXS53. The sequence continues at coordinate 27,325 of NZ_JBWVBR010000003.1, forward strand.
GCGGGGATCTCCGGTTTTGAGTCTCCCGCTGCTGAATATAAAGAGCTCGGTTTATCGCTCGATCAGCTCCTTGTCAGCGATCCAAATGCCACTTTTTTAGGGCTCGCATCTGGCGACTCGATGCAAGGGGTTGGTATCTTTGATGGTGATTTATTGATTGTAGATAGGGCGACTGAGCCAAAACATCAAGATGTCATTGTTGCTAATTACAATAATGAGTTTGTGTGTAAAATCCTTGATATACATAACCGCAGTTTACTGTCTGCATCGTCTTTTTTTAAACCTGTTTTGATCAGCGAATGTGATGTTTTTCAGCTCGAAGGTATTGTGACTGGTTCATTAAGAATGCATCGGCAAAACATGAGATTAAAACAATGTATGCGTTAATTGATGCCACCTCATTTTATGCTTCAGCCGAAAAAGTATTCGATTTATCAATACGTAAGCGACCGGTTGTGGTGCTCTCAAACAACGACGGCTGCATTGTTGCTGCATCTCCTGAGGTAAAAAAACTTGGCGTTCCAAAGTTTGAGCCTTACTTTAAATTAAAGCCTATTTTAGATAAGCATAATGTGGTTATTCGTTCCTCAAATTACGAATTATACGCCGATTTAAGCGACAAAATGATGGCCGTTATCAACCATTTTAGTGATCAACATTATGTATATTCCATCGATGAGTCATTTCTAAAGTTTGATGGCTATAGTGATGTGGTGAACTCTTGGTATGAGTACGGCCAGCTCATTCGTCGCACAGTCTGGCGAAAAACCAAATTACCAGTGGGGGTAGGTTTTGGGCCAACACCGACACTTGCGAAAGCCGCTAATCATGCGGCTAAAAAGTTTGTAGGCGCAACAGGCGTTGCCGTTATTGATAGTGAAAAGTCTCGAAAGCAAATTTTAGCCAATATGGCAGTATCGGACATTTGGGGTGTAGGGCGCCGATTAACCAAGCAACTTAAGTTATTCGGCATCGAAAGTGCGTTAGATTTAGCTAAACAAAACCCAAAAATGATGCGAAAACAATTTAGTGTTGTGCTTGAGCGAACGATATCGGAGCTTAATGGAGTGTCCTGTTTATCATGGGATGATGTAAAACAGCGCAAAAAAGAAGTATTCAGCACCCGCAGTTTTGGTGAGCGCGTTGAAAACCCATTCGCACTTAAAGCATCATTAGTAACGCATTGCTCAATCGTAGCCAAAAAACTACGCAAACAAGGATCTTTAACGAAGCGATTAATTATCTTCGCTCATAGCTCTCCACATGAAGATAATTACTATAAAAGGTCGTTTATTCAGAAACTTGCTGTGCCATCGAATGATAGTATGGTCTTTGCCAAACAAGTCGAGTTGGTATTCAGCCAATTGTTCCAACCTGGTGTGCGATACTACAAAGCGGGTATTGGCGCCATTGAACTCGAAGACGATATGCACCAGCAAATTGATATGTTCAATGTTTCTGACGATAAGCCCGAACTTATGCAGTGTTTAGATACAATAAATAAACGCTATGGCAGTAGTAGCTTACGTATTGGGACAGAGTTACAAAGCAATCAGTGGCAAATGAAGAGAGATTGGTTATCGAGAAGGTATACAACGCGATGGCCTGAGATCCCGCTAATAAAATGCCAATAAAACATGGTAGAAAATATCGGTTGGAAAAAACAATCTATACTCAAAGCAGTAAAGCTAACGCAAAGTGCTTGTGGTGAAGGAATATGTTTAACAAATTGATATTTGCAACGGTGATGTTATTAAATTCAAATTTAGCAAACAGTACAAACAATGAAATTTCTATTGGTATTGCAGTCAAAGAAAACAAATACATTGCAGATATAAAAGAAATTGTCACACAAGCTTATAGAGAATTAGACAAAACCGTAATTTGGAAAAACTTACCAACAAGCAGATCGCTCAGGTTAACGAATAAAGGTAAGTTAGATGCAGAATTTTTGAGAGTTAACTCAGTCGCTGATGAATATGAAAATCTCATAAAGATAGATGCGCCATTAATTTATGCATCTATCAATTTGTATTGTAAAAGCCCGAAAGATTGTGAAATGGCATTACAAGGAAAAATTCCAGTTGGCTATAACATGAGTTATAAAATCTATGAACATATCTGCAGAAAAGAATATTTGTCATGTTATGGCGTTAACACTGAGGGCGATCCAAATGTACTATTTAAACACAATCAATTAGACGCGATTTTATCTAACGATTTAGAAATAGCCGCAAGCTTAGCAAGCTTCGAGCAAGTTTTGTTTAAGAGTAGAAAATTAGAAGATGTTACAGGGCATCACTATATAAACAAAAAACATAAAAACTTAGTTTCAAGTTTAGAAGAACAATTCTCGAAACGCAGTCAGAACATTAAAAACAATTCGAAGTCTATTTCAGATCTTGTAAAAAATAACAAACATATAAAACAACTAAATTTTTAAAAGTTCGGTATTTGAAAGTTAAATCTATGGAGAAGAGTATTGATAAGAGTAATAAAAGCTTAAATAAATAAAAGGTAGTGTAAGTTTAATCTAAACATTCACCCTATTTAACATAATATAAATTATGCGATATTAGATGTGTTTCTAACAAATACGGACATCACCACTTTGAACATTAACAAATACACATTAATGTCCAATACTAGACGGTATCGGACATTTTAAAGCGGTCGAATGTATTGTTTAATCTTGGCTGTTATCTTAGTATGAAGAAAAAATTTTTAAGAAGTAAAAACATATGGAATTTGTTAGACCGCTAGAACCAATTTTAATTATCGACGACTCAGTTGAAGCCCGTGAGTATTTAAGCAATATACTAGAAAACCTCGGATTTGAAGAAGTATCAGGTTCTGAAGACTTCGAGTCTGCAAAGAACCTCCTTGAAAAAAATCCTCCTAACTTAATTTTCCTCGATATTGAGCTTCCTAATACTGATGGTTCAGGCATTTTAGAATATTTAAATGATCACTATCCTAAATCACATGTCATCATGTGTTCTGGTCATAATAGTCTGGAGTGTGTACAAAATACTTGGGAATGTGGTGCTAAAGACTTTATAGAAAAACCATTTAATGCCAAGAAAGTTGATACTGTATTAAAAAGATTAGAACTGGTTACATGAATACAAAAATAAATTCGCTGCTAGAAGCGCTTTCGACCGTTATCTATGACAAACAACCACAAGTAAAATTGGCGATTTGTAGTTTACTTTGTAAAGGTCACCTACTGATTGAAGATTTACCTGGTATGGGTAAAACCACTTTATCCCATGGTTTAGCTGAAGTGCTAGGTTTAACTTATCAAAGAGTTCAATTTACCAGTGATTTACTGCCTGCTGATATAACTGGTTCAACCATATTTAATACCGATAAACAAAGCTTTGTATTTCATGAAGGTCCTGTTTTTACACAGGTTTTACTTGCTGACGAAATAAACCGAGCGAGCCCAAAAACACAAAGTGCATTACTTGAAGCCATGGAAGAAAGACAAGTAACTATGGATGGTCATAGTCATCGTCTACCTGAGCCATTCTTTGTAATTGCGACACAAAACCCACTTCATCAATCAGGTACACACCCCCTACCAGAATCTCAATTAGACCGCTTTTTTATGCGTGTGAGTTTAGGTTACCCGTCTAAGGAGGCTGAGAAAAAACTTATACTTGGTGATCATGGTAGAAAAACAACGCTTACACAATTGATGGAGTTAAGCACCCTTTCTGAGTTGCAATCAGCCATTGAAGAGATGGACATAAAAGAGCAAGTTGTTCAATACATACTAGATTTAGTAAGTTTCACTCGAGAGTCTGGGTTATTTAAAGATCCCCTATCACCACGTGCGAGTATTGCATTAGGAACAGCCAGTAAAGCATGGGCCATGATCCACGGTAGAGACTATGTGACCCATGATGATGTGCAGGCTGTTTTTCCAGCAGTTGCTGGCCATAGGCTCAACTTAGATGCCACAGAGCAATTTAGAATTATCGACGATATCTATGCACAAGTGCCGGTTCAGATGTAATGATTAAACTGCCCCAACCTGCTTGGTTTGATGCTTTGTTATTAAAAAAGCATCAAGGAGACAGTATTAAACTCAAACATGACACCATTTATGTTTCACCATCTAAATCAGGGCTGGGTTTTTTAGGGATCGCAGTCTTAAACTTTATATTAGGGATTAATTATCAAAATAATTTGATCTTAGCTGTCTCTTATTTAATGTTTGTTCTTCTACTTATGTGCTTAATATATGCATTTAGTAATTTCAATGGCATGCAGATTGAAGTCGCAGCAATTAAAGATGATTTTGCAGATAAGCGACCATCGGTGACGTTCAAAATTGAAAATCAAAAACAACGTTACGATATTCAAATTGAGCATATTGCAACAAAAGAAAAAGGCATTTTAAAGAGAATAAAAAGTAATGAGTTTCTCGACGTATTCTTGCCTGTAAAACGTGGAAAACATACACTCGGGCGTTTCAAGATTCTGACTCACTACCCGTTTGGTTTAGTCACTATTTGGAGTTATTTGATAAGCGAAAAGCACATCTATGCCTACCCTGCACAAGTTGAAACAGAGCTTCCAAAGAATAGCTTCATTATTTCCGAAAAAGGCGAAAAAGCACTAGACGATCAGGCTTTAGCTGAAGACTTTAATGAATTAAAAAGTTATCGCGAAGGTATGAGTATACATAGGATATCTTGGCGGCATTTTGCTAAGAATAAAGAGCTGTTAGTCAAAGACTATCAATCCCCAAATAAATCAGCAAGCTATGGCTTTGATTTTGATAAAGTTTCAGGTACTAAAGAAGATAAACTGTCACAGCTGAGCTTTTTAATCGTGCAGGCCGAAATAGAGCAACAAAGTTACGCCCTTAAATTACCAAATAGACTCATTACTTTAAGCCAAGGAAACAGTCATAAAAAGCAATGTTTGGAGGCGTTAAGTGAAGCTTAATCAAATTGCTTGCTCTGTGATTTATCTATTACTTGCTTGGATAATGGCCAATGATCTTGGTTTCGTTATTGTGTCTTATATTACGGGCTTATTTGTAGCTTACGAGTTGAACAGAGTAATCTATAAAAAAACCATAACTAGCAGTATTATCAATGGCAGTGCTTTGGCGGGTATTGCACTGTTAATGGGGTTTGTTGGTGTAAAAAACTCAGTCGCATTTTTTGTGTCTATGATGTTACTTGCATCATTACTCAAAATCTATCAAGCGCAAAGCGAAAGACAGACCATGCAGGTTTTTGTGCTTAACTTTTTCACAATCCCCTGTTTATTTATTTTTTCACAAAATTTCTTTTCAGCATTGCTGGTATTTATATTAATTGGCTTTAATTTAGCCTTAATGCTGATCCATCAATATGAGTTTTCACCAAAGGAAGCCGTTAAAAACGCATTCAGCAAATTGGCCTTAACAATCCCAGTAAGCGTAATGCTAGTGCTTTTTATTCCTAAATTACCTGCATTTTGGCAACTTCCAGGACCGAACTCTGCTAAAACTGGCTTATCAGAGAACGTTGACCCGTTTGAAATTTCAAAATTATCCGAGTCAAATGAGTTAGTCTTTAGAGCTATTTTTCCAAAAGAGCGAAATATTGAAGGCCCCTTTTATTGGCGCGCACTTGTGCATGATGAATTTGATGGTACAAGATGGAATATGTCGTCATTGCAAAGTGTTTCAGCTAATTATCAAACCAGTAATAATACACATAGCTACACGATTATAGCTGAACCAAGCCATTTAAAGTGGTTATATGCGCTCGACAAAATGACAACAGAGCAAGATTTAGTCGCTACCAATGTATTCGGCCTACCTTATCGAAAGCGCCCAGTCAGTTCAGCATTTGAATACCAGGTTTACAATGTCGTTGACACTCAAGATACCAGTATTACCCGTTGGCAATATAGACAAAATATTCAATTACCAAGTGAGTTAAACCCACAAGCAATAGCACTGGCTGAGCAGTTTGATAAGCAAAGTAATGATACAGCTGGATTTATTGCTTTATTGAGAAACTATATTTTAGAACAAGGCTTTACATACACCCTTAACCCACCTATCAGTCAGTCGAGAGACAAAATTGATGAATTTTTGTTTAATAACAAAGCAGGGTTTTGTGGGCATTATGCTTCTACTGTGGCTATGATGATGCGAAGTGTTGGGATCCCTGCAAGATTAGTATCGGGTTACTTAGGTGGAGAACTCAACACAGAAAATAACTATTACAGTATTTATCAATATGATGCACATGCTTGGCTTGAATATTACGTGCCTAATCAAGGCTGGCTTGAGTTAGATCCGACAGCATGGGTATCACCAGAGCGATTAAATGGTTCTTTGTCACAGCATAGTCAATTGTCTGAAGAGTTAAAAAGTAACATAGGGATGACACTGATGGGGTTGTCGGATGTCGCACTAGTTAATTGGCTTCGTTTACAACTAGAAGCATTTGATTATCAATGGACACGTTGGGTTTTAAATTTTGACGACCAGAAGCAAAGTAGTTTTCTAAAAGATGTATTTGGTGAAAAAGCTAAAATGCTTTCAGGTATCGCGGTCATCATAGGGCTTAGCCTGTTGTTTACCTTAGTGTATTGGGTATTACAACGCAATTCACACCCACCCACTCCCTTGCCTGTTAAACTGTTACGTAAATTACAAGTTAGCGCTTTTGGAGAATTTGATAATACTAAAACGTCAGGGCAAATCATTTCAGCTATTCAATCCAAACATCCAAAGCTAGAAGCTGAACTGAGTAATTTTTTATATGAGTTCGAAAAAGTCCGATACGGGAATAAAAGTGAATTAGCAGAACTAAAGAAACACTATTTAGCATTAACAAAACAATTTAAAAACAATAAAAGAGATTAGTATGAATTCAGTATTAATTGGGGTTTTACTCATGTTAGGCCTGTCTTTGGCCAGAGTGAACGTGATTGTTGCAATGACAATCAGTGCACTTTCTGCAGGTTTGATTGCAGGTCTCGGTTTAGGAGACACATTACAAGCATTTAACAGTGGTTTATCTGGTGGCGCAGAAATCGCTTTAAGTTACGCCATGCTCGGTGCATTTGCAGTAGCCATTTCAAAATCTGGCTTAACGCTCATTCTTGCCGATAAATTACTGTCGAAAGTAGACAAAGCACACTCTAAACATATGCAAACGTTAAGTATGCTGATCATGACGATCATTTTGGCATGTGCGATTGCATCACAAAATTTGGTCCCAGTACATATCGCATTTATACCTATTTTAATCCCGCCATTGTTGGTGGTCTTTAATAAGCTACAGCTTGATAGACGAGCTATTGCTTGTATTCTAACGTTTGGGCTTGCGACTTCTTATATGGTTCTGCCCTATGGCTTTGGCGGTATTTATCTTTATTCGATTTTACATAAGAACCTAGCTGAAAATGGCTTAGAAATTGTAAATACCGATGTACCTGAAGCCATGATTATTCCTGCGCTAGGTATGCTTGTCGGCCTGATCATCGCGGTATTTTTTAGTTATAGAAAAGATAGGCACTATTCTGACAAAGAGTCAGAAAAATCATCAAACAAAATAAATGTCGAGAACCCTAAAAAAGTGATGATTATTGGTGGTATTGCCGTTATATGCTCATTACTAGCACAAAATGTGAGTGGTTCAATGATCTTAGGTGGACTTGTTGGCGTGATGATTTTTAGTATATTCGGCATCGTAAAGTGGGAGCAAAGCTCTGATGTCTTTAGCCAAGGTGTTGCTATGATGGCAATGATTGGCTTTATTATGATCTCAGCTCAAGGCTTCGCGTCAGTGATGAAAGCAACAGGTGATGTCGCGAGTTTAGTCAACACCACAGCTGATATTGTGGCTGGTAATAAACCTTTAGCAGCTGCAATGATTTTACTAGTTGGTTTATTAATCACTATGGGCATAGGTAGTTCATTTTCTACAGTGCCAATTATCGCCACTTTATTTGTACCACTTTGCCTCACTATTGGTTTTTCGCCAATGGCAACTGCAGCATTGGTTGGCACCGCAGGGGCTTTAGGCGACGCAGGCTCCCCTGCTTCAGATTCAACTTTAGGCCCTACATCAGGACTCAATACCGACGGTCAACATGACCATATTAAAGACTCAGTGATCCCAACATTCATTCACTTTAATATTCCATTGCTCATATTTGGTTGGGTTGCAGCCATGGTGCTATAAAACAAAGCATAGTAATGAAAAACGTGATAAGCCGCACTCACTTCTGATGCGGCTTTTTTATAAATGGCACGAATTAAATTAGCTAGCTCAAGCTTGTAAAGATAAAAATAAAAAAGGTACTGATCTGAGTGTCATATTTTCAAGAAAGGTAAAAAAAGGCCGCTAAAAGCGGCCTAAAACACATCATGGGTAAACATGAGGGATAAGTGTGAAAACAAGATTATTGTAACCATCCCTATGTAAAATAAAACCACATTATTGCGTCTAATTGATTCGTTAAAATCTGATTAAATTGCTGGTGCAATTTCTACTCTATTACGACCATGGGCTTTCGCTAAATATAAAGCCTTGTCCGCAGAAGCAATAAAGTCCTCTACACTTTGTTTTTGTTTATAAAAAGCAATACCAAAGCTCGCTGTTATATTGCGTATAGCTTTACCGGTTTTCTTACCTTTAACTGAGAGTTTTTCAATATCTTGACGTATAGCCTGACAGAAATTTAATGCCTCACTAACACTCTTAAAATCAGCCAAAATACAGAACTCTTCACCACCATATCTGTAAGCATTAGCTTTATTTAAACAATGTCTCGAAAGCTTATTGGCAACAACTTTGAGTACATCATCACCTTTTTGATGACCAAAGTCGTCATTGAATTGTTTAAAGTGGTCAATATCTAAAAAGATAAGTGTTTTAGAAATCGGGGGGCTGCTAATAAACTGGTTGATATGTACAACGATATCTTCGTCGAACTTACCGCGGTTAAGCAAACCTGTAAGCTGATCTGTAATTGCCGCTTCCTGTGTGCTAACAAGAGCCTGTTTTAATTCGGTAATTTCACTATAAGCAGCTTGCAATTTTTTTTGAAAAGAAAAAGCCGTTTGCTGCATAACAACAGACTCTTCTGTCAGTTTATCAACATAACTTAATACATTATCAAAACTAGATATATCATTCTTATCAAGCTCACTAAGGTCTGATTTACACTGCAACAAAACAGAGTTAAAGCTTTGTGAACTCGCGAGGGTTGAATCTATGTCAGTTTGTACAGACTCTAGTGTACCTTGAAAATTATCGGAGATCTGATGAAAAAGCGCTAAGTCTTTGTCAGATAAATATTTGTCAAATAAATATCTAGCTGATGAAGCCGGACAAGTCCCGTGTTCTGCGAGAATATTATCAAGCTCAATATTCAAAGCTAAATTGCTACCTAGAACATAGCAATACCAAATAGCATAATTTATTGGTGTTACAGGTATCTTATATTTGACCAGGAGCGGTATTGCTTGCTTAAGACACTGGGCAGAATGAGATAACGAGGTATTAAAATCCATAGTTGAGATAACTCATATTGGCATTCACAATCAGTGATGCGCTTTATTTTTATACAATGGGAAGAAAAAACTAACCCTTAAGTGCTAAATTAATGGAAATCCGAAACGATATCAATTTAAATTTAAGGGATTATAAGAGAAAGGGATAAAGATATTAGGGGATGAATAAAAAACTAATACTTTTAACTAGTTAAAAGGAATTTTATTAAACATCCCTATAAGAGGTAAAACCCAAGCTATTGAATAATAATAATTTTATATCAGCTCTTGATTTATGATTATTTTATTTTTTACAAAATTTACTTGCGCTGCCGCACCATTAACCAGTGTCAAATTAGGAGAAACATGGCCAATATCAAGATTTCCGAAAACCGGAATGTTTAGGTCAGCAAATACTTCATTCAAAATAACTTCTTCATTTCCAAGTGAGTTATTCGAATACTCGAATTTATTTCTGCCAATTAAAATACAGCGACATTCAGAAAAGACCCCTTTAATTTTAAGACTTAAAAGTGCACGTTTATATTGTGTTGGACTTAGCTCTGCATTTTCTAAATAAACTATGATGTCTTTTGAATCCGCAATATTTTCAAAAGACAAAAATTCTGATCCCATTGTAAGCTGGAGTGTGTCAATACATCCGCCAATTAATGAGCCTTTTAATGTTGTTTGTTCATTACAATTAATAGCGATCAATTCACTCAATGTATCTAAAGAATAAGATGACAATGGGTCACTTTGATAATCTGGATAATCAAACTCATGATAAGAAGAGGACTTCTGCTCAAACGAATAACCCTCTGCTGCATTAAAAAGTAAATCAAACAGTGATTTAACATAATCACTGTTTTCATTTCCTGCAATTTGCATCAAGTTAGCACTATGAATGGTATACCAACCTACTCTACTTGTAATAGCCGTAGTCAAAGTGCTGATATCAGAGAAGCCAAAAATCCATTTAGGTTTCGATTTTGCAATTACGTCCCAATTGATTAGAGGCAAAACCTCTAGAGCAAAATCTCCTCCCCATGGCGCAATAACCGCATCATACTTATCGTCAGATAGATATTTATTCAATGAATTTGCAATGCACTGTTTTGAAATTGCCACATCAGATAAGACATTTTCATCAACATAAACGTCAAGACCAAATGACTTTAAAGTTTTGATACATTCTTGAAAACGTTTTTCTAAACTCAGAGGTACTGGTGATGAAAAGGTGCAAACTGCAACTTTACACCCTTTTTTTAATTTAGCTGGGATCTTCATTGTTTTCCTTGTTTAATTATAACATCTATAACACTGATCTACTTAACACTCAATTGGTATGATGTGTTCTATTACATATCATATAGACACAACCGAATACAACAAAACTAGAGATTAATAATAAACAAGGTTAAGATACTTAAAATTTGATAAAGCCGTAACCCAATGAGCAGCCACTTAAAAGAAGAATTTAGTGCCTATTTTCAAGTAGAAGAAGCAAATCAAGTCAATCTGTTTGCTGTAGAAGAAAGTGAAGTACCACAAACGAAACAAGCGCTAGAGCTGTCCATCCCTCCACTTTTTAGACTGGCAAACGAGGTCAATGAGTTAGACGTAAATGCATTAAGGCCACTAAGAAATTTAGGAGACGTTGCTTCTGAGCTTGCTGAATATTTAAAAGCACAGTCTAGAAAAATAGACCTAATAATGAGTCATATTCTCGCAACAGAACAACCCGACGACAGTAATCAATATTGTGATAGTTATGGCGGTGGCGGTCTTAAAGTAACGTGTGCGACCCCCTTCGCTGTAGGTCAAAACTTAAGAACCAAGATTTTTTTAAATCATGAAGCCAGTGCGATTTATTGTTATACACAAGTCATTGACGTTGAATATTTAGGTGAAAATCAATATCAGCATACTTTGGCTTTTGTACAAATAAGAGACGACGATCAAGAGTTAATGGTCAGAGCAAGTCTACACGCGCAAACAAGACAACTAAAAAAGAAGCAAAATAAATAACTAGCAGACAAAAATACTGACAGTTCTAGTGTAAATGATAAAATAGAGAATTATATTTCTTTTATCTCATTCGCTAATGCAATTTACACTTTTACCAGAATGGGCCGAGCAAGATGCAGTCATGCTAACTTGGCCTCATTTAGATACTGATTGGTCTGATATTTTAGACAAAGTTGAACCTGTTTACATCGCTTTATGCCAGCAAATATCACAAGTAGAAGACGTGGTTATTATTGCCCACAATGAATCACTTAAAGCTCATATTTCGAACTTACTAAAAAACCATGATGTTGACCTAACAAAAGTTCATTTTGTAGTTACCCCGTGCAATGATACCTGGGCTCGAGATCACGGCCCTATCACAACTCAAAATGCCGAGGGTAAGTTATCCATTAAAGACTTCACCTTTACAGGCTGGGGCAATAAATTTGCCGCTGAACTAGATAATAAAATTAATAGAGTACTGGTCAATGAACTTGCCAGAACAGAGAATGATTATGATGTCGTCGACATGGTGCTTGAAGGTGGCGGTATTGAAATTAATGAAGCGGCTACATTATTAACAACTACCGAGTGCTTGTTAAATGATAACCGCAACCCAGAATTGTCAAAAGTTGACGTTGAAGAAATCTTAAAAGACAAATTAGGCGCTAAAGATTTCTTATGGGTCGATCACGGTTATTTGGCAGGTGATGACACCGACAGTCACATCGATACCCTAGTGAGATTTGCACCGAAAAATACCTTAGTTTATGTTGGCTGCGATGATGAAAATGATGAACATTATGCTGCTTTGGCTAAAATGGCTGAACAGTTGCGCTCATTTCGAACACCTGCAGGTGAGGCTTATAAACTAATTGAGCTACCTTGGCCAAAAGCCATCTTTGATGATGAAGGCTGCCGTCTACCAGCAACTTACGCGAACTATTTAATCATGAACAAAACAGTACTCGTGCCTGTTTATAATGATGAAAAAGATGCGCTTGCTCTTAAACAAATTCAGCTAGCTTACCCAGAACATACCGTGATTGGAGTTGATTGTATTCCAATCATCCATCAATTTGGCAGCTTACACTGTATTACCATGCAATTGCCGAAAGGCTTTTTAAAGAGGATTTAACATGTCTAACAAATTGAAAGTGGGCATTGTTCAACACAGTAACTCAAGTAACATTACAGAAAACACAAATAAAACAGTCGCTGAAATTAGAAATGCCGCAGCGCAAGGTGCCAAACTTATTGTGCTTCAAGAGCTTCACAGAAGTCTCTATTTTTGCCAAACAGAAGATACAGATCTGTTCGATTTAGCAGAAACAATCCCAGGACCTTCGACTGAACTGTACGGTGAGCTCGCGAAAGAGCTGAATGTTGTTATTGTAACTTCTCTATTTGAAAAGCGTGCAACGGGTTTATATCACAATACTGCGGTTGTATTAGACACCGATGGCAGCATCGCTGGTAAATACAGAAAAATGCACATCCCTGATGATCCTGGTTTTTACGAAAAGTTCTACTTTACGCCTGGTGATTTGGGCTTTGAGCCTATTCAAACATCGGTTGGTAAATTAGGTGTATTAGTATGTTGGGATCAATGGTTCCCTGAAGCTGCACGTTTAATGGCAATGGCTGGCGCAGAGTTATTAATTTACCCTACAGCGATTGGTTGGGACCCACGCGACGATAAAGATGAGCAAATCCGTCAACGTGACGCATGGATCATCTCACAACGTGCACATGCCGTTGCAAACGGAGTGCCTGTTATTTCAGTGAACCGTGTCGGTCATGAAGCAGATCCATCAGGTCAAAGTGAAGGCATTCAATTTTGGGGCAACTCTTTTGTTGCAGGTCCTCAAGGTGAAATGTTACTTCATGCTGATGAGCAAGAAGAGCAAACCTCAACGGTAGAAATTGATCAGGCCCGTAGTGAATCTGTTCGCCGTGTTTGGCCGTATCTACGTGACCGCCGTATCGACCATTATGGTGACTTACAAAAAATTTATAGAGACTAGCGTGAGGTGGTGTTACCTACCTCGTATACCAATCCTCTTAATTAAGTATTATTGAGCATTGGTATAATTCTCAGAATTATTATAATAAATAGGAGCTTTCATGGCGTCTGCGCATTGGCAATCTATGCCTTGGGTAAAAAATAACAAAGATAAAATTAGTTGGGGCCAGTTAACAGGCAGTGGCTTGGCGCTCACGATCAGTGCAAATATAGCTGATAAGAAAACCATGACAGTTATTGTCACCCCCGACACCCCTTCTGCTTTGCGCCTAGAAACAGAGTTAGACTATTTATTACAACAACATAAGGTGATGACATTCCCGGACTGGGAAACGCTGCCTTATGACCACTTTTCGCCACACCAAGATATTATTTCACAGCGCCTTGAAACACTGAATGCGTTAAAGCAGCAAAGTAAGACTGTTTTAATTATTCCTGTTTCGACACTCATGCTCAGAACAGCGCCGCCTAGTTTTATTTATGGTCAAGCGCTTAAATTTAAGTGTGGCGATACTGTTGATGCGCAGCAGCTAAAAGATTCCTTAACAGAATCTGGGTATCGACATGTTCAACAGGTCATGGAACACGGTGAATTTGCAGTAAGAGGGTCTATTGTTGATTTATACCCTATGGGCAGTAAAACCCCCTACCGCATCGATTTTTTCGACGACGAAATAGATTCAATCCGTTTATTCGATATTGAAACTCAGCGCTCTAGTGATACCGTCAAAGAAATTGACCTATTACCTGCCCATGAATTTCCAACTAATCCAGAAGATATTGAGAGGTTCAGAATTGCTTATCGAGCTGAGTTTGGTGCAAGCTCTGAGCAAGACTCTATCTATATGCAGGTCAGCAGGGCAAATTGGCCTGCTGGTATCGAGTATTATCTCCCCCTGTTCTTTGAGTCACTTTCTACCATTTTTGATTATCTCCCAGAAGATGCTGCTATTATGCATCTTGCAGACATAGAACATGCTGCAAAGGGTTTTTGGGATGATGTTGAAAAGCGATATGAAAACCGACGAGTTGACCCTTTAAGGCCGTTATTATCGCCAGAAAAGCTCTACTTACCTGTGGAGTCGCTTTATCAGCAGTTTAAACAATTCGCACGAGTAAATTTATCTCAAGCCAGCTTACCTACAAAAGCGGGGAATACAAACGTAGATGCGACTTTAATTGATGGCATTCGAATCGACCATAAAAAAGCTGACCCTTACGATGCTATTTTGAAGTTTGTTGCCGATCAAAAGAAACAAAAAGCACGCATTTTATTTAGTGTAGAGTCTGATGGTCGTCGAGAATCACTACTTACATTATTAAAAACAACAAATTTAAAACTTAAGCAATTCGAACATCTCAACGATTTTATCTCTACCTCTAATGACGTCGGTATTATTGTCAGTCCACTCGAACAAAGTATTTCACTGTCTGGTAAGCCCAAACTTAATATTATTACTGAGCAAGAATTACTTGGTATTAAGGTTTCACAGCGACGCCGAAGAAAGCATAAATATGAGCAAGGCCAAGATGCTTTAATTCGAAATTTAGCCGAGCTGAAAGAAGGTCAACCGATTGTTCATTTAGATCACGGTGTGGGGAGATACCTAGGCCTGCAAACAATCGACGCAGCCGGCGTTGCAACCGAGTTTGTCACCATCACCTATGCGAACGAAGCAAAGCTATATGTACCTGTTTCTGCTTTACACATGCTGAGTCGTTATTCTGGTGGTGAAGAAGCATCCGCACCACTTCATAAGCTAGGTTCAGATGTTTGGGAAAAGGCAAAAAGGCGCGCTGCAGAAAAAGTCAGAGACGTTGCCGCTGAATTACTCGATATCTATGCTAAACGCCAGAGTAAACCAGGATACAAGTTTAAACTTGATGGTCAGGGCTATCGTGATTTTGCCGATAGCTTCCCATTTGAAGAAACGGACGATCAACGTAACGCCATTGAAGCTGTACTTGCAGATATGCAATCTAATCAAGCGATGGATAGATTAGTATGTGGTGACGTAGGCTTTGGTAAAACAGAAGTGGCAATGCGTGGCGCATTTGCCGCGGTTAACGATGGCAAACAAGTTGCTGTACTGGTACCAACCACACTACTTGCTCAACAACACTTTGAAAACTTTAAAGACCGTTTTGCAGATTTACCCGTTGAAGTTGGCGTATTATCTCGATTTAACAGCACAAAAGAGCAAAAAGAGACATTAGCTAAGTTAGAAAATGGCACCATAGATATCGTCATCGGTACACATAAACTGATCCAAGACAATATTAAGTTCAGTGATTTAGGCTTACTCATTGTTGACGAAGAGCACCGCTTTGGTGTGCGTCAAAAAGAGAAAATTAAACAGCTCCGTGCTGACGTTGATATTCTAACGCTGACAGCAACACCAATTCCAAGAACGCTCAATATGGCGATGAGTGGCATGCGCGATTTATCTATCATCGCTACACCGCCTGCAAAACGCCTAGCAGTGAAAACCTTTGTTCAAGAGCGTAATGATGAGCTAATAAGAGAAGCCATTTTGCGTGAAATCAAGCGTGGTGGCCAAGTTTACTTCTTGCACAACAATGTTGAAACCATTGAAAAGACCGCATTTGATATTTCAGAACTTGTGCCTGAAGCCAGTGTTGCCATTGCCCATGGTCAAATGCGCGAGCGTGAATTAGAAAACCTGATGAGTGATTTTTATCACCAAAAGCATAATGTACTGGTGTGTACGACCATCATCGAAACGGGTATTGATATTCCGTCTGCAAATACCATCATCATGGATAGAGCTGACAAGCTTGGTTTGGCACAACTACATCAATTAAGAGGTCGGGTTGGCCGAAGCCACCATCAAGCTTATGCTTACTTATTAACAAGAAATAGCCAATCACTCAGTAAAGATGCTGTAAAACGTCTACAAGCGATAGAGTCACTTGAAGACTTAGGCGCTGGTTTTGCGCTGGCAACACACGATTTAGAAATTCGTGGTGCCGGTGAGCTGTTAGGTGATGATCAAAGTGGTCAAATCCAGTCTGTAGGCTTCACTTTATATATGGAAATGCTCGAACATGCTGTTCAAGCGCTACGCGATGGTAAAGAGCCAACTCTTGAGAACTTGTTACAGCAGCAAACTGAAGTAGACCTTAAAATTCCTGCGCTACTACCAGATGATTATATTCCAGATGTGAATATTCGACTTAGCATGTACAAACGTATCGCCTCTATTGCAAACGCCGATGAAATCGACGAAATGAAAGTTGAGCTGATTGACCGTTTTGGGCTGCTACCAGATGCGACTAAAAACTTGTTTGCTATACAGCAAATTAAACTTCAAGCGAACAAAATTGGTGTGAGTAAAATAGAAGCGAACATCAAAGGCGGCTACTTCGAGTTCAGTTCTGATACAAAAGTTAACCCAACGTTCATCATTGCTTTGATACAAAGTAATCCGTCAGTCTATAGAATGGAAGGTGCAAATAAGTTACGCTTCAATATAGAAGAAAAAAATGGCCAAGAAAGACTAAAATTAATCAGTGCCATGATAAATGATTTTGATAAAAAGGCATCTGCATGAAGCATAAGCTTTTAAAGCTCACAACATTGACGTTTTTAACTGCGTTTGCAGCCAATGCAAACGCAACCCGTTGGTTTGAAATTGAACTCATTGCTTTTGAGCAAAAACCAACGCCTGAGTTACGAGAAGATTTTAAACTTGAGCGTAAACCGATTCAGGCTCGAAAAACATTGGATATGATAGAAACAGGGCTAAACAATCAAGGTCAGATCCAATGTTTGGCAGGTGAACAACAATTTGATCCTAGAGAATTAAGCCAGCAAATCGTTGCAACATCCAGTTCTTGGCAATGTGATGATGATAGAAATTATCTTGAACAAATGCAGTCGTTGCCATTAACACCCTTTGCAGAGCCGCAAGAGCATATGGATTCAATGTATTTGCTTGCTGAAGAACAGTTTCAATTTGAATCTGTTTTAAATAAATTAAAACGTAAAGGGTTGGATCCAATATTACACACTGGCTGGCGCTTTCCTGAAATGAGTAGCCGACGAGCGCCAAGTATTGAAATCATAGCCGGCCAAAAAATTGCTAAACCAACCAGCTATAAAGCAATTAATAACATCAGTAATGATGGTTACATTAGCCTTTTAGGTAAGCCTATACAACATCAAGCGATTAACGATGAGTTTAAGTGGCAAGTTGAAGGGCTAATGAAAATTCATGTCAGACATTATTTGTTTGTTACTACAGATATAAATATCAATTTCATTGATAACGAAGGTGAATTACAACAAGCAAGAATGTCTCAATATACTCGTGTTTATAGTGGTGATATACATTACTTAGATCACCCTAGACTCGGGATAATATTTCAAATAAGAAAATATAAACATTAAACACGAGGGGTTATTATGAAAAAATTACTACTAGTTGCAGCACTTCTTACATTAGCTGGCTGTTCGAAAGTAAATAAAGAAAACTATGACAAAATCAAAGTTGGCATGGACAAAGCTGAAGTTGAAGCAATTATAGGCTCTGCAGATTCGTGTGAAGAAAAAACATTACACACAAATTGCGTTTGGGGTGGTGAAGATAAAAACATCACTATTACACTCGTGTCAGATAAAGTGACCTTATTCTCTAGCAAAGGCTTAAAATAATTTAAATACCTTAGCAGATCATACGAAAATCCCCACAAAAGTGGGGATTTTTCTTTTTTTTCAGTCTTTATAAATCAAACAATTAAGCCGCATCAGATATAACCCGATCTCTCCCCTGCTCTTTAGCATCGTATAAGAGTTCATCAACGCGTTTAAAAATATTCTCGGTAGTTTCACCTGAACGATATTCAGTTACACCGATACTTGTGGTTACATACAATGATTGGCCTTCCGTCACTGCAATTGGTGTTTCTCTTAATCGTGTAGCAATTTCATGTGCAAGTTTTAAAGCCTGAACATTTGACTTATGTGGCAGTACTATTAAAAATTCTTCACCGCCATAACGTGAAACTATATCAGTACTTCTTACCGAATTTGATAATACAGATGCAGCCTCTTTCAGTACCTTATCACCAGCAATATGACCAAATGTATCGTTTATACGCTTAAATCTATCTAGGTCAAACATAATAACAGAGAACTTAATTGCTTCAGATTTTAAATGTTCGATCGAACGTAATAAAACACGTCTGTTTATCAGTTTAGTTAAAGGATCAACTGTGGATTCTCTATAGAGGTGCATCAGCATTGAAAGTTGTGCTATTTGCAGCCATAAGCTGATCCCAGCGAACAGTACAAATAACCAAGTATTATTAAACAATGACCAAACATCACCTTGGTAGAAAAGACTTTGTACAATTGCAAACGGACAAAATATAAAAGCCATTAGAATAAGGCTTCCTCTAATCGTGAGAGGAAATAGTCCGACCATTGCTAAAATTAAATAAGGTAACATTGAGAAAATAAATGGCACGTCATTGAGGCTATCAAAGGTCATCATTGAAGCTAAATAAAACAATGAAGGTAAGAAAAAAGACAGTGCGACCACTTTTTTAATGAGTAAGGCAGAACAGCATTTTTTAATAAAATAAGCCATTGCGAACAAACTGGCTGACAAAACAAGACGGCTAATTAATATAGTAGTTGCTTGTTCATATTCAAAGGCATAAAAGTCATAAATGGAAAAAAAAGGCACCGAAATGGCGAAGAAAATACACATTACCCAAAGTCGTTTTCTGATATAAATTGAGCGCTTTTGAGTAAAGTCGTTCGAATGATTATTTGAACTCAATAAGTCTAATAATGTGTTCTGTTCAAGCCCTAGTAGTTTCAAAACCGTATTTAACTGCCACTTCCCTTTGTTTCCATTGTTAAAGTTTATCGAATCTGTTGAATTTACCATGCCTAAAACTCATCCCATTATGTAATGAACATTATTATGATGAGATTTTAGGCTGGGCAAAAAAAGTACTGTTAATTTAGATCAAGTTTATTGCAGAATTTAGTTTAAACTCGGAAGGTAATAGTTGGGCACTACTGCTCCCAAGTTTTCATTTTTCGATAAATTGTTGAAGGGCTAAGCTCCAACATGGCAGCTGCTTTGGGGATATTGTTACCACAAATTTCAATTGCTTGTTCAATATACTCTTTTTCAACAATCCACATCGGTCTTATATCAAAATGGCTTTGCATCGTAGCAGTTGGTTCATTAGGTGTTGTAACAGGTGACCCTCTTTGCGCTTCATCAAATGATTGGTTAGGCGTTGATTGTGTATTAACTTGATTGGAGGGAGCAATTTGTTGGACGTTGCTATTAGTAACAGGGAAAGCAGGAAACATGTGCGCGTCAATGACTTCACTATGATTCATAACTAATGTATTGCGGATCATGTTTTCTAACTGACGGACGTTGCCAGGCCAGTCATAGTTAAGCAGTTTTTGTTTCGCATTTTCAGTTAACTTTTCAAAGAGTTTGCCTTCTTCTTTTGCGATCCGTTCAAACATAGCTTGTGCTATTTGCACAACGTCCTCGCCACGTTCTCTTAGCGGTGGAAGCTGTATCGGAATAACATAAAGACGGTAATATAAATCTTCTCTAAAACGCCCTTCTTGCACTTCTAACCAAGGGTCACGGTTTGTTGCACATACAAACCTAACATTTACTGTCTGTAAGGTTTCACTGCCTACTTTTTGGAAAGTCCCGGTTTGTATAAAACGAAGTAACTTACTTTGCAGACCAAGGTCCATTTCGCATAATTCATCTAAAAATAACGTACCGCCATCTGCTTGACCTGCGGCACCTTCGCGGTTTGATGTCGCCCCCGTAAACGCACCTTTGACGTGACCAAAAATTTCACTTTCTATTAAATCCTTGGGGATCGCTGCACAGTTTAATGCAACAAAAGGGGCTTGTTTTCGATCACTACACTCATGCACCGCTTTTGCGCATAACTCTTTACCAGTACCACTTTCACCTGTAATAAAAACCGTCGCTTTGGAGTTCGCCGCATTAGAAATAATTTGATAAACACTTTGCATTGCAGAAGATTTACCTATCAACTGGCAAAAACGACCATTTTCAAATGTTGATTGGTACTCTTCGACTTTTTTGCTGAGTGTTTTTAATTTTAAACCATTGTTTACCGTGATCCTAAAACGCTCAGCATCAATCGGCTTTTCTAGGAAGTCGATGGCACCGTGACGAATTGCTTCTACGGCAAGTTCTTTACTCGCATGGGCTGTGAGTACGATAACATCAGGACGATTTTGCTCTGGCAACTGCGCTAAGATGTCCATGCCGCTCATATCAGGCAGCATGATATCTAAAATGATTAAATCAGGTTGATTAGCATTTAAATAATCTAATGCAGCTTGCCCTGTGCCCGCTACAAAAGTTTTTAACCCTGTAGGAATAAGGTAAGACTGATACAGTAATGCAAGGGACTCTGTATCTTCTACAATTAAAATACTCGCTGGCATAGCAACCTCCTGATTGCAAAATCATTTCCTATACTTTATTAAGAACCAGTAACGTCGAATCGTCAATCTCTTTTGTTAAATCAGGTAGGCATTTTTGCCAAAGTTGTGTTTGAAATTCAGCACTTTGAACGCTCAATTCACTTAGCTTATTTTTAATAAACTCATCTGATGCGCTAAACTTGTCACTATTCTCGTGAAGACCATCAGTAAAAGCGACTATGTAAGCTGACGAAGGTAAAATCAAAGATTTTGAATTGTATTGATATGATGGGTTTAACCCTATTATAGGCTCGCTCGAATCTAATGACATTACAGTGTCGTTTTGTTTATCAATGAGTAAAAAACTAGGTTGACCGATATTTATGTATTCAAAAGTGTCGTCGTCAAATTTAAACCCCAGCAAAGTGAAAATTTTATCTTTATTAATACAAATTCCGTTGATTACTGCATCGTTCAAATCATTCATCATGCTCGGTAAATCATTTGAGTTCTTTACTAACCCATAAATAAAGCCTTTTAATTCACTTGCAGTGTTTGCAGCAAGTTCACCATGCCCCATGACATCGACCAAAAATACAAAGTGCGCACCTGTTTCTTTGTTGCTGTAATTTAACACAAAATCTCCACTTCTTTCGTGTGTCGCACTGCCAAACACAGACAATGATTTGTGCGAGTCTAACTCTATTAAATTATTGCTATATGCGTTTTTAACTTTTGATCTGATCGAGTCTTTTTTTCGTCTTAAAACACGTTCACAAATAAGTTGAATGTCTTCTTTGTTAAGCGGCTTAACTACATAGTCATCTATACCCACTGACACTGTTTGCTTGATCGTATCAATAGCATCGTCAACAGACATAACTATGATCCCAAGGTTGGCTAAATGCTGGTAACGGTTTATCTGTTCAATGAACTTGGTTGCCAACATCTGATTTAAATTCAAATCTATTAGCAATAAATCAACGTCATGCTTTGAAATAAAAGAATGTGCTTTATATTCACAGTCGAATGCATACACGTCATAGTCATCTTTTAGATAGCACTCGATTAATTTTAAAGTTGATAGTTCGTCCTCAATTATGACGACTTTGGTTTTATCTGAAGTGCTGGTGAGTGTGATTTTGAAATGGTTTTGCGCTGACTCTTTATAGTATTGATACTGTGGGAAATAGTGATTGATTAGTGCCAAGCCCATACCGCCTTCTCTTAACTGCCCATCGTTTATAACAGCACTTCTGTCATTTTGTTCAACTTGAGCAAATTCAGAAAAAAATTGTGTATTATCAATGATTGTTAGGGCAACGCCCCCTTTAATATTGTCTATTACTAGGGTCATTACACCATCTTCACCTTCTGAATGACGTATTAAATTCGATAGATACTCTGTTAATACAAGACCGGTATTATCTATGTCTTCCTTAGATACCTTCATCTGCTTAAGATAATGATGCAATATTTCTCTAACTGACTGAATTGCAGGCCAGACTAAATTAAACCTTCTATAAAACAGTGTCGACATAGTCACCTCAGACCGCTTCAAATAGCCATTTTTGTTTCTTAATCGCGGTGATTAATTTTACTTTGAGCCAAGGAAAGCGATTTAATCTATGCTCAACACTTTCAATTAAACGAGGGCCTAACGGAGGTAGAGCAAACTGGCTCACGATGACTTCAATATGTTTGAAATTGGCTTTTTTAATTTTATCTACACTGACTTGAACTTGTTCTTCATTGTTAATGCCAAGTGCTACATTCAAAATAGCCATGTCTGTTGCACTTGAAATAACATGAAGCGGAATATTTTGCCGATTATTTTGCATCAAAGGTGGCATATCAAAGATGATATAAGTGAACTCCTGTTCAAGCATTAGAATCGCTTGCTGTAAAATGCCAAACTCTCTCACTTGTGCGTCTTCTTTCAACTCTTTAACCGTTAGGAAATCAAACTGCTTTAATCGTTTTGTATAAAGCTGACAGCTTATATCATCAAAACTCCAGCCTTGGTCATCCATCTGCTCTTCTAACCAATCAAATGACATTGGGTTATACGAGTTTAAGTCGACTAATAATACTTTCTTGTCGATGGTTTGTAGTCTTCTTGCTAGGCAAACCGAAATTGAACTTGTGCCCTCTTCTCCAACAGGAGAAAAAACACATAAGCACTTGGCTTTTTTGTCTACAATACTTTTATAGACAGCTTCAACTTCTTGATATTCTGTAGGAATTAATTTCATAGACCCACCGCTAATGCAAGTATTGTTAAGAAATCGACAATTGAACTTTTCGCTCTTTGTCCAAAGTCTTGGCCTTGATCAGGTATATATACGGTATCTCCTGCACGTAAAACAGGAATGCGCATTGAGTTCGGTTCGCGTATAAACTCTTCAAGGTCGAAACGTCTTGCCTGCTCTTTACAACATGAGTGATTAATTACAACAATGTTTTCAATTAAAGCACTTCCAGTTGGCCCACCAGCTTCGGCTAATAAATCAAGTAAAGTCATAGAATCATCAAACGAGTAACGTCCGGGTGTTTTTATCGCCCCCATCACACGAACGACATTTTCTTTTTTTCGACTTAACCAATCTCTAGATTTTTCAGGAATATAAATTGTGTCACCTGGCAGTACTTTAGGAAAAAGTGTTTCGTCACCGGTCTCAAAATAAAGTGCTAGGTCAAGTTTACTCACTCTGGCTTCATAGCCATTACGGTGTGTGATGCGAATATTTCTAATATCAGCATTACTGTTAGGGCCGTCAGCTGCAGATAAAATGTCAATGAAATGCAGTGACTCATCAAATGCATATCTTCCAGGGGCACCGACTTGTCCCATCACATAAATTGAAGTATCTGGATCTTGTCTAACCCATTGAGATTTATTGTCTTTAGGGTCGTGGGGTAATTCTTCAACGATGATTGTATCGCCCGCTTGAATACTTGGTAGCGGGTAACTACCATCAGGGCTGTTTACGTAATCGTCCATACTAAAACGTTGTAGTACTTCGCCGGCTCTAAAGATCTTAATATCATTTACATTAGCCCCTTTAGTTGGACCTCCAGCGTGTGCAAATAAATCCGTGAAATCCATCTCGTCACTCCATTCGTAACGCCCTGGACTATTCACTGCGCCCATCACTTTAACCGCACGTTGAGGCGGTACTTTCAGCCAGCTTTTTTCGTTTAAGTCAGTTTTTTCAGGCACAAACACCACATCACCAGGGTCAATTGGCGGGATTGGTGAAGTAGCTACGCCATCACTGTAAGATTGCAAATCAAAGTAAATACTTTCACCAGATGGCTTCAAAATACGAATTTGTCGTGTTTCAGCAAAACGAGTAGGTCCACCAGCATTGGCAAGAATATCTAAAAAACCAATTTTATCGGTCGACTCATAGGCACCTGGTTTTTGAACTTCGCCCATAATATAAACGGTTCTAGCCGTGGTATTCACATCTTCAACCATAATCGGCACATAGATTGTGGTACCACCTTCTATTTTTGGTAGTAAAGATTCTTCGCCAGAGTCTAAATATTGTTTTAAATCGAATATTTCAGGCTCGCCGTTACGTATAACTCGAATTTTTGTTACATCTGCATAGCGCGTTACCCCTTCTGCTCGCATTAATGCATCAATAATATTCATATCTTCTTTGTATGAAAAACTGCCTGGGCTGTGTAATTCGCCAAATAGGGTCACGGCTTTTTCATTCCCTTCGGCATCACCTGATGCAGATAGCGTCTGGGCGTCGAAATCAATTTGTACATTACCAAGCAGTGGTGAGACTGGAACAAAAACAATATCTCCAGATTTCAGCGCTGGTAGCTTATCTGGGTCTCCACTGTCTAGGTAAGCCTTATAATCAAAGCTAATACTTTCATCACCGCGGCGGATCTGAAGCTTATTTAACTGAGCCCCCGGTTTTAACCCACCAGCTCGAGAGATAACCATCTGTATATTGCCATCTTCAGGAATACTGACTTGAGAGGGCTCATTGACATAACCTAGAACGGTAACAAGTAAGTCTCTTGCTCTTATTTCTACATAAAACTGCTCAAGACCTTTGTATACTCCGCTCAACTGCAATTTAATTTCATTTTCAACGCGTTGAATGGTTTTACCTGCCACTGTCACCTTGCCAATTTCAGGCACATTGATTTGGCCTTTTTTATCTACTTCGAATACATCAGCGAAGTCTGCTTCATTTGGCATATTCAAAAATAGTTTATTGCCCACTTCTACAATGGTTGCTTTATCTTCTGTTGAGGGTGTTTCTTCTGCAAAAGAAGGCAAAGAAATGCTAGAAGCAATAATTAAAAGCCAAAAAGGTATCAGGCTGTTTAGATTAATTCTTACCATCACTGCGCTCCTTAGTCAGCTCATCCGTCCACGATGTAAGTGGTTTTAGCTGAGTTTCTGCATCGATTTGTGATTCAGCATTGAGAATATAAGCATTTACACGTCTATCTGAATGGCGGCTAACCGCGTTGTTATCGCTTTCACTATACGGTGAGAGACTCCCTTGGGTTACGGTGGTAATGGTTGTAGGATTAACACCATATACACTTAACCAATGCTTTACCTTTTCTGCCCGCTTAAAGGCGAGCTCATAATTATCAGAGTCAATGCCCTTCTTATCTGTATGACCGACAAGCAGTAACTCAATTTCAGGAACTAGTTTCAATAGATCAGCGGCTTGGGTAAGCCTTTTCATGTATTTAGGTGTCACTTCGAAACTATCAAATGCAAACTGATTGTCACTGTTCAGCAATGATTTGATCTGTTTAATTATTTTGAGTGAATCGTTTTTGTTCGTGTCGCTTCTTGCCATAGCACAGCCCGTGAGCTTTAGGACACGTTCAAAGTGGTTTTGTAATAAATTCAGTTGATGATAAAAAATTCTTAAATCCGCCTGTGCATCTGAATACATTTCAGCCGCAAGCATTCTCTTTATTCGATTAGATAACATTTCAGCTTGATATACTTGTGCAGGCATACATTTGTTAATACCACGCACTTTCAACCAATCTAATTTCATTTGAATATGTTCATACTCGTTTGCAATGTGCATCGGTGCTGATGCATACCAGGTTTCGCTATTTGTCTCATTGTCAGGGTGATACTCTTCAGCCCAACCACCTTTGCCTTGCTCGGGCCATGTACTACAGCCCGAAACTACTATCAGCATTAGCAAAATATACATCCATCTCATAGCAACTCTCCTGGTTTTAATTTTATCTACTCATCAATAAAATCAATGGTTAAGTCTACTCTTAGTAAGGTCATTAATTTTCTTGGTTGACCGTTTACTTTGAGCAATTGCATATTCACACCACGTTGTTCAATCCGCTTGAATAAGAACACCATTGCACCAATACCTGATGAGTCAATAAACTCTGTCTTATTGAAATTTAGTACAATGTTGTCCTTATGTGTATTCGCAAGTGAATCAAATTGTTCTCTATATCTATCTACAGACATACCTGAAAAGTCACTTGGTAGTTCTACGATGATTTTGTCGTCAATTACTTCTGTTGGTAGTTGCTGATACATGATAGTTATCCTCTCGTTAGGTTTAACTTTAACTATCAAGTTGAATGCCAGACTTTAAACCATTGAAATAAGAATCTTTTATGGGTTGTGAACTTTAGTTTTCGCAAATTGCAATAAGAGAAAGAGCAAACAGTTGCAAAATGCGAGTCACTTGGGAATTAAAAATGGATATACGCGAAAAGCTTTATAAAAATGAAAAAAGCCAAGTAAAAACCTGGCTTGGATTTATATCAAAGCGACAATTGATATTGGTTACTTTCCTTTTCCCATAAGCACGACTTGAATAGTTTTAACTAGAATGCTCATCTCTGTTCTGTACCAAGATGAAAAGCTAGACAGCGACAGTGCATAAGCATAATCCCAGGCTATCTTTCTTCTAACACCTTCAATATTTTCATCGTAGCCGTTCATTACTTGCGCTAAACCTGAAATTCCCGGTTTTAATTGATAAGTACGGTGCGTGAAATAAGGAACGTTTTCTTCTAAGTTTTTATAAAACACAGGACGTTCAGGGCGAGGACCAATTAATGACATTTCGCCTTTGAGTACATTCCATAATTGAGGTAATTCATCTAAACGTGTTTTTCTTAAAAAACGCCCTACACGTGTGATCCTAGGGTCATTATCAGACGCCCACACAGCACCACTGCGTGCTTCTGCATCAATATACATACTTCTCAGCTTGTAAACGTAAATTAGGCTTACAAAATCATCTGTAGACTCTCCAACCCTTAACTGTTTGTAAATAATGCCCCCTTTTGAATCTAGCTTTATGGCAATGGCTACAAGCAACAGAATAGGAGCTGTCAATAGCAGACCAACTGAAGCGCCAATGACATCGATAAAACGTTTAGTGATTAAGATACGTTTTTGCTCAGAGTTATTTTTTGGGGGAACACGAGACCAACTTTGCTTATAGACACCTTTGTGAAATTGCACGATTCCGTATAAACCCACTAGATAACTAAACAACATATAATTCACAGAATCGAATACAGGGAGCTTAAAGCTGATCAGTCCACGGATTTTAGCTAAACCAATTAAGTTTGTTATCAGTAGCCCGATTGCTGCAACTGTATATAAACCGCCAACTAATACTGTCTGACTGAATAAAGTAATATAAAGTACAGCGATACAAATTGGCATGACACCTCTTAGCCCTTTACTAGAAGTAAAAATAAGTTTTTGCCACAGGTTAAAAGATCCGAACTTCTTCACTAGCAAGCCAAGTTGTTGCCAGTTTCCTGCACAAATACGAACACGGCGTGTGTAGTCTTTGTCTAACGCATCTTCTTCCATCTCAACCATGTTGATGTCTTCTGATATTGCAATCACATGCTCTTTATCAACTGCTTGAACCGCTTGAATGAAATCGTCATTAATGGTGCCTTCATCAAGAGGCTTAACTAAATGACTTTTTATAGCAAGTAAAGAGCCCGAAACACCATTGACCGCGCCAAAGATACTTTCATCTAAGCGCGTTTTATTTTGCAGAGCCCAGTAGCCGCTCTGTTCATTGTTAGCTTGGTCATACACTTGATATAAGCCCGATACAACGGCAACTTTCTTATCTGCCATTTTGCACGCGACTTCTTGAAAAGCATTTATGCTCAACATAGCACTCACATCTGAAAACAGCACCACATCATAATCACTGCTGTATAAGTTAATGAGATGATTGATTGCGTTTAGCTTACCTTTATTTTGATCAAACACATCGATATGACAAAATATGTTTTGTTCAGCCAGTCTATCGAGTGCTGGAGTTGCGCACGCGAGTGTGTCATCAGTACAGCCATCAAGCACAAGGTGAATAGCAATCTTTTCATTCGGGTAAATTTGACTGGCAATATTGATGAGCTTGTCATAAATATATGCTTGCTCATTATGAGCTGCCATGAACACCGCAATTTTTGGCTGATACGCTTTAATACAATCGCTTTGCAAATTGCGACGCTGTTTGTATTTTGCAACAACACTAAGTGCCAATGGGTAAACCCCATGGTGATAGATCACTAAGCCAATACAGGTGATGAGAATGATATCCATGGTATTCATAACTTACTCCTAGCTTTTTATGCTTTCATATAAGTAGTCATAACGTTTTGTCATTTTTTTCGAACAACCAAGCTCTAAAGCATGTGCTCTGACCTTAGTGCCGTTTTGTAAAGACAAACCTCTCTGTATAGCATCTGGCAAACAATGGGCCATATTTACGTTTAATAAAATACCGCTTTGTTTGCTGACAATTTCTTTAACACCACCGACATCAGAAGCAATGACGGGAATATTACAGGCCATGGCCTCAAGCAAGGTAAGCGGAAGGCCTTCACGTTCTGAAAACAAACAAAATACATCAATGGCAGAATAAAACAGGGGCATTGCATCGACTTTACCGAGCCAATGAATTCGATCTTGTAATGACTTTTCTATACCATATTTGGTGTAAAACTCACGTTGACTGCCATCGCCAGCAAAAACAAGGTGAACGTGGTCTGGCAAAGATTTAAGGCTATCAATTAGGGCTATATGACCTTTCCCCTTCTCGACTCTTGCAGCACAACCGACTAGTTTAATACCAGTTGGCAAACCTAAACGACAACGAGCAAGATACTTTGAAAAAGGTCTGAAAAGCTGTGTATCTATACCATTATGAACCACATAGTCTGCTTTAATCGAGGTTTGATGTGTCAGTTCAGATGCCACCGCATTGGCGTCTGTCACTATGGTGACTTTAGTCAGACTATGAACTAATTTAGTCAGCACACGCTGTTTAAAGTTATTTAAATACCAAGCATCGTGCATTGTGTGAATGTGTTTAACGTGCGGCCTGTGCATTTTGACCATAGCACCATAAAATAGAGGACCAACATGATGACTATGAATGGTATCAATGCCCCACTCGTCAATAAGTTTGATGAGCTTTTTAACTGTTTGGTAAGAAATACCAGGTTCTTTATCTAAACATTCAAAATGAGAAAGATCTTTTAATGCTGGCCACGCTGATAAAGCTCGATTAGTTGACCCCTCAAGGGCAACTAAAGCCATTTTATTCGAGAACTTACTTTGCTGACACAGTGTAAGAACCATCTTTTCTAAACCACCTACCAGTGGATGCTGAATTAGCTGTAGTACGTTATTCATAAGAACTCCTCGATGCTTCAATAATGATCTCTCGTTCAAACTCTTGATGAACTATCGGCATGACGGTCAGTACTGGTTGCTCTGTAAGATGGGCCACTGTCTTCATGTCTTTAATGCGTGTATCAAGTAGTGCATAGACAAATACAAGTGCTATGCCACAAAATAGCCCAAGGACAATACCAAGGACGACACTGATCCATAATGGGTTATTAATTGGCACGCTAGGGCTATAAGCACGTTCAATTGTCTTAACTTTATCAGGGCCTTCGTAGCGTACTAGCTGGCCTGTTACCTTAGACATTTCATAACGCTCTAACATATCTTTATATAAATTTTGTTTTACTTCTAAATCACGTTGCAATTTGCGAAGCTTTTTATCTATGTCAGTGGTACTACTTAAACGGGCTGCAATTAGTTTAATTTGCTCGTCTAACATATCCAGTTCTTGTTGATGTTGAGCCAAACTGTTTTTTGCTTCTTCTAGTGTTAATAGTTGAGATACCAACAAGGCGTTATTTTGTTTCTCTCCATCTTGAGGCAAGGTATTAGCGATTTGCCAAAGCGAGTCTAAATCGGTTGAATCAATTGATTTATGCTTTTCACTGATGGTTTGCTTATGCGCTTTAAGATTTTCAAGTTCTTTCAATTTAGCCTTCAATTTACTGTGCTTATCGGTATAGCGTGTTCTTAAAAGAGCAATTTCAGCCTCGGTACGTAGAATTTTATCTTCAATATGACCTAAAATCGGATTTGCTTTACTCATTTTCTTTGCAAGGGTATTAAACTTGGCTTGCGCCCCACTGAGCACCACGGTTTTCATTTGCTTTTGTTGTTCAAGGCGTGACATGGTTTCCTGGTTCACGCTCATCAGCTCGGGTAATGCATCTCGGTTATCTGCTTTAAATTGCGCTAATTGATCTTCTGACTTTTCAAGTTCGGTTCTCATTAACTCGAGTTGATCCAAAAAGAATTGCTCTGAAGTATCTAGAGACGATTTAGTCGGTGCTAGAAGCCGCTCTATAAACTTTTCTACTACAAGCTCAAGAATTGGTTTCATTTGCGCTTGGTTATTCCATTTAAAACTTATTTTGACCAATTCATCACCAACGACTGAGATAGAAATTGCTTGTCCTAACTTCTGACGCATTTGCTCACTTTCTCTAATCGGCGCCCCCTCAGGGACCAATTGCATTTCTTCAACAATTTCAGCTAAATTGTTTCTACTTAACACCAAAGTACGGAGTGCATCTATACGCTCTGATAGTTCGAATGAAAAAGACAATTCATCTAGGTAAGGATTTAATAGCGCCGATTCTTCAATTAGGATACTGGCATGATTGGTATATTGCTTTTCAGCCGTTGCACTCAAGCCTATGACAATGATTGGTACTATGATAAATGGCAGCAAAACTAACTGATAGCGTTCATACACGGCGTATAACGCTAAATACAGTAGTCTTTTAATTTGAGCTTGTGCCAATATCATACAATTCATCCGTTTTGCATTTTGCAAAGCAAAATTGAATCAGCTTGCAAAATTTCAGTGATAAAACAAAGATTTCATATCTTTGTTAAAACAGTCGCAAGAAAAGAACCAACTTTAAAAATAGAGTGGAATTTTAGATTTGAAAGATGCTAAATATTGCATACCTTCCCACTAATAATTAATACGTATTAATTCAGTGGGTTGGTATGAAAGTTTTTGCACTCAGATAAAACAAATTGGGCTTTATGATCCCAACTATGGCGTTTAACTAAATCACTTGAATGAGATTTCCAAGCGATTTGTGGAAAATGATGTATGGCAACGGCAATATCAAGGCGGTTTAAAAAGCCTTCTTCAGAATTGGATATTAAAACCGCATCTTGAAATCGTCTTACTGCAGGAAAGTCAGTTGCCACAATCGGCACTCCGGCCGCTAAATACTCTTTAAGCTTTAATGGATCGCATGACTGAATTTGACCGTTGTCTTTAAAAGGCAAAATTGAAGCTTGCCAGTGCTGAGAAAAACCAGCTAATTTTTTGTGATCAATTGCTTGATGGTGAGTTACATTATTAAGGCAAAGTAACTGCGAAATATCTACCTCAGCTTTGCCAACCAATACAAACTGGTATTCAGGCCTTTGTCTCGCGCAGTACTCTAGTAAATCTATATCTAGCCAACTTGAAATAGAACCATAAAAGCCAATGACATTATTCTTCCCTGATAATTCATCTGCTTTGGGTTTTGGCTGATTAAATAAATCAAAATCGACACCATGTTCAAGTAGCTGTGTTTTATGTGCCGGCATCTTACGCATCAACTTATCACTGATAACAAAAATCCTATCAGCTTTAGTAATTAAAGCCTTTTCAAACGCTTCAACCATTTTGTGATCAACACCTGCAAGGGATGAAAAGTCATCACCACAGTAATAAATAAGTTTGTCTTGCGGTCTTAACTTTATTGCATTGATGGCGGTGGCGACACTTAACCAATAAATTATTGGCTCTTCGTTTTTTGTGTCGATTAATTGATTTATCTTAAATGAGTTGTACGCTGCACACAGTGAATTATCATGCCATGGCATGACCAATGGGTTCTTCACTTTGGGAGAATGCGATGTAACGATTTCATTGGTTTTATCATGTGTTTTGCGTTTATTAGTAAACTTATCTTTTATCATCAAGGAAAGCTTAGTAACTATACGATTCATGTCTTTTAAGTTTAAATTTGGCTTTCTCATACCAATTGAATTAAACCAAATGACATCATGCTCTTTTGCAATACGCATAAAAAGATGCTGTGTGCTACTTGGGTGACTACCCCAATCTTCAGCGAAAACGACAAAACGCATGATAACCTCCTATAAAGCTCTGATCACTTTAGCTGGATTCCCACCCGCTAAAGTGAATGGTGGTACATCCTTTGTGACCACTGAGTTAGCAGCAATAATGGCCCCTTCACCAATTGTCACACCGGCGATGATGGTTGAGCCTGTTCCAACCCATGCACCTTTTTTAACGATGATGTCACCTACTTGATCGTCGGTGTCTGGTAAACCTTGTGCACGAAGCTCACAATCAACGGGATGGCCTGGAAATCCGGCAAGAAAAATCTTCCCAGCAAAACGAACATCGTCTTCAATAATAACTTTGCTGCCAACCGAAATCGCATTTTGCCACCCTATGTCGACATTGTTACCAATACGCAGCTCTGGTGTTTGTTTCGATACTGCACGACCGCAAAATGTTGTAATACCAGACATACGTACATCGTCACCAACAGTAATCTCTAGTGGTCCAAAAATTTGTGGCATACCGCAAAATAATGAGAGTCTTTTTTTACTACCACTTACTCGAGATTTAAACATGGGTGTGAAATAAAAGAATTGCGTTGCAGAATGCAAAAAGTTTTGCATAAAGCGATGGGTAGCATAAAGGCCTTTGTGAAACAGAGGGATCACTGGAAACTCGATATGTCTAATACCAAATACAAGTTTTCGGACTAATTTTCCGAGTTGAGAATTATCTGTTTTAACCCAATTTTTCAATGCAATATACATAACTTACCCCTTGTCATCTTCCTCTTTCGTTAATAAACGCTCTAGTGCAATTGTTAACGAAAGTACTATGTATAAAGGCCAAGTGAAGGCTTGAGTTAAAAATGTACCTGACACCATAAAACCAAATAGTCCAGCTTGAAGAATATGAACATTAACAAGCAGCGATTCTTTGTTCTTACTTTTGCAGTACAAATTACTACGTCTTAAACTTTTAAATATGGATACTATGAGCATCGCAAAGAGTACAAGACCGACAAACCCCATTTCACCTAATACCTGAAACCATGTACTGTGTACTGCATGATTCTTGCCATCCCAATGCGGACTATAGAAAAAATAATTCACGTAGAAATTATTTATACCTACTCCAGTAAATGGGTTAGATAAAGCCATGTTAATTGCAGCCTGCCAAGCATAAATACGACCCATTGCTGAGGCATCAACCCCCTCTTCAGCTGCACCACCACTTTGCCTATCACTTATACCAGCAACCGCTAATAAAAACAGGCCTGCTACAGCGCCGATACCACCAAGCACAATGGGGTTTTTAATTCTTTTTGAAATAAAGAAACCCATGATAGTTAAAATACCCAGTAACCCACCGCGGCTTTGTGTAGCTATTATTGCCCAACACATAAGTAATAAACCTAAAAATGAAAGCACTCTGAAGAAGGTTTTATTATTTGAATTGAAGATTTCTCCAGCAAAAAAAGCAACAGGGAAAAGCAGTACAAGCGATAAGTCATTTGGGTCACCTATTTGAGAACGGTATTCTCTTGAAATCGTTACACGACTGCCCTCAACTAAACCTATACCATTGAGTTTGTTAGAAATTGCAACACAGGCTAAAAGTGCACCCGATATCATGATACCTAAGCGAGTGTAAGTCATCAGTTTAGCGGTGTTTATCAACCAGCTTATTACAAAGACCATTAAAAATACTTTTGATAAAGTACCTGTATACATAGACATCGCTTCACCTCTATTAGATGCCATAAATACACATACTGTTATCCAGAAAAAAAATATTACAAACATACCGTGGCATGTGTGCCAGAACGGCTTAAGCTTTAGGCTTATGAATAAGTGCCAGAAAATCCCAAGCATAGATGCTAGAGCAAGCATCTTAGGAATTTTAAAGTTATATAAGACAGGAAACGCTTCGTGAAGTCTGAAATAACTAAATAAGATAAACAGAATAACAAAAGCCGTACTGGCTTTTATTGTGCTGTAAAGTGCAAAGGGTAAAAGTAGCAAGGCAAAAACAGATATAACCCCAAATGTGGTGTACAAAACATACGTCAACATACACAACATGGCTGCAGCAGACCAATACTGTAATTTTTGATTCTTACTTTGGTTTATATCCATATTGCTACCCTCTTAGAAGATGCATGACTTGTTTACGTTGAATAAAGCCAACACTTAAAACAATCAGGCAAGCACTTGCAAAAAGTATCAATGCATACAACTGATAATGGGATACTAGCAATGTCTGCGCCACTAACAGGCTGATCATATAAATAAGGTATTTGTATTTATAAGGTAAGGTCACCAGTATTTGACTACGAATTAAGAACATCAAACTTCGAATTGTATGAACTGCAATGAGTACATAGAGCATCATGTATAAATCATAATATTTTAAACTCAAGTAGCAGCCTAAAATGGCAAGCACAGCACAAAGCCCATTTATGATGGGTGCCGCTTGTGCGTTATTTTTGTAGTAACAACCTAGATTCAGTAATTCAGATATGGTTTTTATGAAGAAAACAACACATAACCAAGGAAGTATTTTTTTAGATTCTGCATATTCGTTAGGCAGCAGTAAATCAATCATAAATGGCCCTAGTGTCATCATGGTGATCACTATGAGAAGCGCATACGCTAAACCATAGAGTGGGATATCAGCTGCTTTTTGCTCATTATTTTGAAAAGTATTGAAACGCTGTGGAAACCACCATAATCTGAATGGCTCGAATGCGATAGAAGTTACAAGCGCAAATTGTGTAGCAACAAAATACATAGCGAGTGTTTCTTTGCCCTGAAATGACACTAGAAACCAGTTTTCCGCGCCATTTAAACCATAAGCAAATAAAGAAGATAAAGTAATTGAAAGGATATAAAGGCCATGCTCATTCGTTATGTTTGTTCCACTCTTTTCGTTTGTAGGCATAAATGCTCTATAATGCCAAGCGAGAGAAAAGAGAATAAACCATACAACTGCAGCGCCCGAGAACATCACGCCAACAACGCCATACCCAGCTTCTAGTAATAGCAATGTGAACATGGCTTGTAGCACCCCTTGTGATACAGAGATCACCATAAATGCTTTTGCTTTACCGTGGATCCTTAAGATTGCAAGTGGTAGTGCTAAAACCACACTGCCCCCTAAGTTTATAAATAGCAGTCGTAATGCCTCAGACGACACCTGAGTTGGTAGAAGTGTTACTAAGATATCGACAAAGAAAATTGCAAATAAAAAACATAAACAAGCACTAGTAAGTGCTATCTTTAAGCATGATTTGTAAAACCCTAAGCGCTGTGAGTTGTTTTGAGATGAATTGAATCTATACAACAGTTCACTTAAACCAAGAGACAAAACAATACTCAACATACTGGCAATGCTGACAAGGAAATTCAGCATGCCGTAATCAGATACGCTGAGATAGCGAGTCATGATCGGCATCATAATCAGACTAATGCCTTTTAAGCTTAATATCGCCAATCCATAGTAGAGAATGTTTGTCGTCTTATTCATAATTAAGCCTGCTGTATCCAATTAGAAAGTTCCTTGGCTTGTTTAAATGCATCGAATTTTTCGAGTACACGCGCTCTAGCAGCAAGACGCATTTGTGCTCTTTGCTCTTTAGTTAAATGCACATATTGATTAATTGCGTGTGTTAAAGCTTGTGTATTTCGACTTTCCACAAGGTAACCCACTGAATCATCGACTATCTCAGCACACCCCATCACATCACAGGTGATCACAGGCAAAGACATAGCCATGGCTTCTTTTAGAACGACTGGACCTGTATCTTTGTCACCGTTTTCAGCAATACAAAATGGCGCTAGAAATCCATCATAGTGTTTTGCCATACATCTAATATCTTGCGGTGTTTTTGCACCTAAAAACTGAATATAGTCATTGAGTCCCATTTCATCGACTTGATACTCTAATGCACTTCTAAGCGGACCATCTCCCACAATGTCTAATTTGGGTCTGATCTCAACTGGTAGGTTAGCAAGTGCACTAATCGCATAACTGAGCCCTTTTTTTTCGACTAAACGCCCAACAAAAAGTAGTTTAATTTCTTTATTGGCTTGTAGTGTGTCGGGTTGGAATATTTCAGTATCTACACCACAGTGCAACAACTTCGCTTTTGTTGGAGAAAAACGATGTAACAATTTGAGCATGTCTTTGCACACTGCAACGCAAAAGTCACATTCGTTTACTTTTGCGGCTAAATCCGCGCTGTTTACATAGATATCATGACCATGGCCAATCGATGACACACTGATATCGGCAAGTTTTGCTGCAACCACGCCATATGCCAGACTGTTATGCATAAAATGACAATGCATATGGTCAATTTTGTTAGCTTTTATTATTTGAGCTGCTTTCGTCGCAAAGAATAAGAGCGAGGTTGTACTTATTGCACTTTGTCTCACTGCTGCTTTAACGCCTTTAAAGATTAAAGCGAAAGGCAATTCAGTGAGACTAAATACTGTGTCTATTAGCTGTGTTTTTTTTAAAACATGAACATCACAAGGTAACTCAATGTCATTTTCACATTGTTCAAAGGTAATAACAGAAACTTTATGACCTGCTTTTTGTAATGCTTTGATCTCTGTAATGACAAATGTCTCAGAAGGTACGGGAAAGCTTGGGACCATAATTGCGATATGTTTCATTTTTTAAACTCCACCATAAAGATATGGTTTGGCATCGCAAACTCTGTGCCGCTTAAAAAGTATCTCTAATTGCAAAAAACCATCCTAATTTTGCAAAAAATTTGCATTTTGCAACGCAATCTCACAAATCTTACTATAAATCGGCACTTTAAAGGCTGGAACAAAGCTTGCCGTATCTAAGCAAACATGAATTGGAGATACGATTATGCAACCTGATGTCAGTGTGATAATTCCTAATTACAATTGCTTAGAGTTTTTACCTAAAGCCATTGATTCTGTAATGATGCAAAAAGGTGTTAATTGCGAAATCATTATTGTCGATGATGGTTCAACAGATGGTTCTGTAGACTGGCTATTAAAGCAACAAGTCAGAAATCCTCAGATCCGTTTAATCACACAAGCTAATCAAGGTGTAATCGCAGCAAGAAATCGCGCCATTAAGGCTGCAAGCGCGCCATACATCGCTTTTTTAGACGCTGATGACTTTTGGTATAAAGACAAATTAGAGAAGCAAATTAACTATTTTAAAGCCAACCCTAATTGCGGGTTATCTTTTACAAATTATGACCATCTCACCATGGAATATGAATATATCATTGACTGTTATGGTTATTGGCCGGAGTTTTCAAAACATAAAAATAAGAGCCAAGGTAACTA
Source organism: Pseudoalteromonas sp. NFXS53 (assembly GCF_056629255.1). NCBI lineage: Bacteria > Pseudomonadati > Pseudomonadota > Gammaproteobacteria > Alteromonadales > Pseudoalteromonadaceae > Pseudoalteromonas > Pseudoalteromonas sp. NFXS53. The sequence continues at coordinate 65,198 of NZ_JBWVBR010000003.1, forward strand.
TGTTGATTTAGACGATGCCGTAAATTTTCTACTCACAACAAATGTCATCGGTACGTCGTGCGTTGTAGTGAGAAAGTCCACTATTTTAGAAGCCGGTGGTTTTGATCCAAGCCTCAGAAGTGCCAGTGATTGGGATTGCTGGTTGAGAATAGCCCTTATTAGCGACATTGCATATACCGCCGACAACACCATGGGCTATTTAATGCGTCCAAATTCAATCACATCAAACAGACAAAAACGCTTAGATGCCATTGAAGACATCATCAACCGTATTGGCCAACACGAAATAGTCTCTGAAAAAGCCAAAGAGCATGCTCAGGCTTGGCTATTAGAGTCATACGGTGAAATGTATCGTGAAAATCAAAACTACTTAAATTCAATGAAGTTTTCTCTTAAAGCATGGCGTCTATATCCGCACATGAGACATATAAAACAATGTGCCCATGATGTAAAAGCGCTGTTTAAGCACAGTCTAAGTTTGTCTGTTTAGGTTTTTTATTCTAGCATTTATTAAGATACTCAGGTATCTGAACACTAAGGAGTTATTATGGCGCACATATTACTGGTAGATGATGAGCCTGAAGTACTAAACGCCATTAGTCGAGTACTAAGAAAAGATTATAAAATCAGTAAGGCCAATGGTGCACATGAAGCACTCAAGCTCATAGCTGACAATGATTTTGATATTATTTTGTCAGATATAAGAATGCCTAACATGGACGGCATTGAGTTACTAACTCAAATTAAGCGTTCAAATCCTGAAATTGCCAGAGTTTTACTATCTGGTTATTCGGATATGGATGCATGTCAAAAAGCCATAGAAGATGAAGTGGCAAGTATTATTTTAACTAAGCCTTGGGATAATTTTGAGTTAAAAAACATCCTAAAGATAACGCTTAAAGCTCAACAACTTGAAATTGAAAATAATCAGTTAAAAGCCCAGCTCAGAGCGCAAATCGCGTAATATTAAATAAGCCCCTATAAAAAGGGGCTTATTACTTTACTTACTATTTTATCTAGATTTTAAGTCGTTGTAGTTTGTTTGCTACTGTTGCCCATAACTCTTTCCACAAGCATATAATTCACTGGGACCAACACCAAAGTGATCAAGGTAGCAAATACAATCCCGAATCCTAGTGATACTGCCATAGGGATCAAAAACTGTGCTTGAGTTTGCTGCTCAAATAACAAAGGCATCAAACCAAAAAATGTTGTGATGCTGGTTAACATTACAGGTCTGAAACGGGCAACGCCCGCATACAATACCGCTGTATCGACAGATTTGCCCTGCTGCTTTTGCTTATTGATATAATCGACCAACACTAATGAGTCATTTACTACTACACCGATAAGCGCCAGCATACCCAATAAGCTCATAATGGTTAAATCCATGCCCATGATCCAGTGCCCTATTACCGCGCCTATCATGCCAAATGGAATAACGCTCATTACAATGAGTGGTTGTATGTAAGATTTGAAAGGAATAGCTAATAGCGCATAGATAATGAAGAACACAAATATTAACGCCCAGCCAAGTGAACCAAAAGATTCTCTTTGCTCTTTCGCTTCACCTTCTAATGAGTGATTAATCCCAGGATACTGTGCAACAAGATTATCTAAATAGACTTTTAGTTCGCCCTGTAACACCGTCATATTGGTGTTATTCTTTTCGACATCCGCCACAACATTCACTGTACGGTATCTATCAATACGGTAAATCGTTGAAGGGCTCTGTCCTGGTATAAGCTCTGCGACATGATTTAGCGGTACAACTCCACCATTAGGCACTTTTATAAGTAACTCGTTTAGCGTTGTCAGCTTGCTTCTTTCTTCAAGCGGCAAACGCACCATTACTCTGACATCATCTCTTCCGCGTTGAATACGTTGTACTTGCGCACCAAAAAAAGCGCTTCTAATTTGTCTTGAGATTTCCGTGCGTGTTAGGCCTAAAGCTTCGCCTTGCTCAGTTAGTTCAACTCTTAATTCATCTTTACCATCACTGAGACTATCTGAAATATCAAATATGGTTGGATAAGTTGCTAGATGTGTTTTGATCTTTTCAGCAGCCTCTTTTAACTGAGTTAAAGAGGTGCCTGTTAGTTGCACATCAATGGGATCGCCCGAACGGCCGATTTCGGCTCTGAATGTAAAAGACTCTGCTCCCGGTATCACACCAATCAGTTGACGCCACTCTCTAACAAGTTGTCGTGAATCTATATCTAAATTTCTAGACTCAGGTGGTGTAATTTCAAAGCGCACACCGCCAACATTGCTTGCGCCACCTCTACCACCTGTTGTAGCTAGTATATGAATAACAATACTTTTACCTGTATCAGGGTCTATATATTTATCTTTTAAAACTTGCGCCTTATCAGCCATTAAATCGATGTATTTTGCTGTCACATCAAATGGGGTACCAGCAGGCATGGTTAAATTTGCTCTGACTGTCTCACTTGGAATACGAGGAAAGAATATAAACTTCGTCCAACCAGTCATAATCAGTGTAAGAATCACAAAAAACACGCCAATAAAGCCAGCTAGTGTCGCTAACTTGTATTTCAAAGCTTTTTTGAGCACAGGTTGATAGTACTTTAAAATAAACTGCTCAAAACCGTCGGCAAATCGTTGCTGAAATAAGCTGAACTTACTGACGCTTTGTTTCTCATTTCTCAGTTTTAGATATTTAAGGTGCGCAGGTAAGACGAATTTAGACTCAACAAGCGACATTAATAAAACAGGGATAACAACCACGGGGATTTGAGCAAATAACGCTCCTCTATTTCCCTCTATAAAGGCCAAAGGTAAAAAAGCTGCAACGGTAGTCAAAACACCAAATGTAACTGGTGTAGCCACTTCTTGTGTACCTCGTATAGCTGCCATTTCTCCACTTTCTGAGGTTTTCAGATGGGTATAGACGTTTTCTCCAGTCACAATGGCATCATCAACGACAATCCCGAGCACAAGAATAAAACCAAATAAGCTCATTATATTAAGGCTAATGCCAAATATCGGCATCGCGATGAACGCCCCCATAAATGAAATCGGAATGCCAATGAATACCCAAAACGCAATCGAAGGACGTAAAAATAAAGTAAGAAGCGCGAGGACTAGGATCCCCCCTTGGATGGCATTAGACGTTAAGGTTGCAATCCTATTTTTTACTATCACCGAATCGTCATCCCAATAGCTCATTTCGAAGCCTACCGGAAGATTTACCTGTGCATCGCTGATGTAGCTTTTAACTTTATCAGCGACATCAATGGCACTTTGATCGCCAATCCGGTAAACCTCGATAAATGCAGCTTGTTTGCCATCGAAACGAGTTCTAACCGGTGTTTCTTCAAAGCCATCAAGGATGGTTGCAATGTCTTTTAAACGAATTATGGACCCATCACTGTTGGTTTTGATTGCGATGTTTTCAAATTCGTTCTTTCTATAAGCTTGTCCTTTAGAGCGAAGTAATATGTCACCACCTGATGATTTAAGATTACCTGCCGAAATATCCGTACTTGAACTGGCAATTAAATTAGAGATCTGCGCGATAGTTAAGTTGTACTGTCTGAGTTTATCTTGGCTGATTTCGATGGCAATTTCGTAATTACGTACCCCGTCTAGCTCAACTTGCGTGACCCCAGGGATACGCAAAATGTCATCTCTGACTTGCTCAGCAAATTCTCTGGTTTCGAGCTCGCTGTAGTCCGAAGAGATTGTGACATTAATCACATCTCTTCTGCGCTGGGCAAGCGATACAATCGGTTTTTCTGCATCAGCAGGAAAGGTATTAATTGCATCTACACGGCTTTTTATGTCTGCCAACATTTCTCGTGGGTCATAGCCAGAATCGACTTCAACGGTCACACTCGCTGAATTCTCAGAGGAGCGAGACGTGATACGTTTGATCCCTTCTAAATCTTGAACCGACTCTTCAATACGAATAGCAATGCCCTGCTCGACATCTTCAGGGGTTGCACCACGTAAGCTCATTGCAATGCTGATGCGATCGGTTTCAAATGACGGAAAGATCTCAAGTGGAATTTTATTTGAGAGTGAAAACAAACCTGCAAACAAAATTGCAATCATTAAAAGGTTTGCCGCCACATGATTTCGCGTAAACCAAGCTATCATGTGTTTTCTCCATTATCAGCATCACGTTCCTTCTTTCTTCTTTCTCGTTTTCTTTCACCTTTATTAAGACCTCTATCGTCTCCAATTAGAGTGACAGGTGTGCCTGAACTAACCTGACCAAGCGGTGTTGTGATCAAGGTATCTCCAAGCTTAAGGCCATTTTGCACTAAAGTGACAGATTCGTTTTGCCAGTCGTAGTCAATATTAACGCGCTTTAATAAATTGCCTTTTTGCAGCACATAAACATATGTGCCTTGATAAATGGCTTCGTTAGGTATTAAAAGCGCATTATTAATCGTCTTGCCTTTGATTGTGGCATTAACGTATTGGCCAATTTTAATGGCATTTTTGGTTGAATCGAAGGGTGATAAGATTTGAGCCACAACATAGAGCTGTTGAGAGTTATTATCTATGGCGCTTTCTGTTCTGACTAACTTGCCTCTCCACTTTTGCTGACCAATTAAGTTAGAAGTAAATAGCACTTCTGTGTCTACAGCATTACTTTGCCCAAATCGATTTTGCTCAGGTAAATCTATATAAGCGAGATCTCGGTTATTGATTGGTAAGCGCACTTCAACATAATCTGTCGCATAGATATCAGCAAGTTGTGTATTACCATTGACGACCTGACCAACATCGACTTTCTTCGACAAAATTCGTCCCGCATAAGGTGCAATGATTTTTGTACGTTCTAGAGAGAGTTTTGCTTTATCTAATTTTGCTTTGGCCGATAACACATTAGCTTGCTGAGCAGCTAGTTGAGGTTTTCTTAAAACCAGATCGTTTGCTTCTGAACCATCTCCGAGTCTTTGCCAATCAGCTAAGGCTTGTTTACTTCTGGCCTGCTCTTCTAATAAAGATTGTTCTGCATTCAGTAATGCGGCTTTGGCGATATCGACTTCAGCTTGGTAATCCCTTTCGTCTATTTTTACCAGTAAATCACCTTTTTCGAAAAATCCGCCATCACGGAAACTGTCACTGATATAGCTGACTTGCCCAGAGACTTGAGAAACAAGCACACTTTGAGTACGCGGTTTCACAACACCAAAACTGGCGATTGATACTTGAAAATCTTGGTTTCTAAGTTTTTTTCCTTCAACAAGAATTTTTGCACTTGCTTGAGGGCGGCCTCTTTCATTACTTGGTTTATTATTAACAATAAGCAGTATGATCATGGCGCTAATAACAACCACCAATATCGGTAGTACAGCCTTTTTTAAATTGGTTTTACGATCATTCATTATTGTACTTCCTGAGAATCGATTAGGTATTTACCACCAATTGCTTGGTAAAGAGAAAAACGATTTTGTAATAATTGGTTATTAAGAGAAATGAAATTACTTTGCGCGTCAAAACTACGCTTCTGCGCATCTAGTACTGTGGTATAACTGACGAGCCCTTTTTGGTATTGCTCAAAAGATAATGTCGCGGCTAGTTTTGCGTTTTCAGATGAGTGTTTTACTTTCTCAAGTCTGGCAATAAGCGCTTGCTCGTTAGCCAATCTGTTTTCAATGTCTTTAAAGGTCGAATTAATATCTTCTAAATAACTTAGCTCTAGGCTCTTTAAGGTAAGTCTTTGTTTTTCTTCATTGGCAGCAAGTCTCCCTGCATTAAAAATTGGCGCTGTAATACCAGCTAAGAAATTCCAACCGATTTGATCGAATCGGATTACATCAGAAAACTTTTCATCCGATGAATTAACACTCAAAGACAAATTAAAACTTGGGAAGCGCTGTTTGTGTGCATAAGCCAGTGCTGCATCTTGGGCTAATAATTTGAACCAAGCAGATTGAATAGCCGGCTTTTGTTTTATCACCTCGCTTGGCAGGCCAAGCGAATTAAGTGAGCTCAATTCAGGAAAATCAGCGTCAGTAGTTACATTAGCATTCGGATATTCAGCCAATAAAGTTTTGAGGTCACGTTGTAAACCCTTATTACTGTTTAGCAATTCGATTAATTTAGCTTGCTCGTTATTTAATTCTGTTCTTGCCAAATACACGTCAAGTGCACTGTTTAAGCCTTGTCTGTAACCCTTCTCTATAATATCAACGCTTTGTTTAGTGAGTTCTGCTCGTTCTTTTTGCAATTTGATTTGTTGTTCTGATTCAATCAAAGAGAACCAAGATTTAGATACGCTTGTGACTAAATTGATAAGTTGTTGTTCGTAACTTGCTAGTGCTGAGAGATAATTGAGATTAGCTTGACGGCTATTGGCACTGAGCTTTCCCCAAATATCGAGTTCATACTTCAAATCAAAGCCAATACCATAACTTGATGAAGCACTATCTTGGCTTGCTTGTTTCCTTTTGTTGTAATCGAAACTAGATGAAAGACTTGGTAAAAAGTCTGCATCTGCAATAATGAGTTGTTGCTTGGCAATGTCTAATTCTAATCGCGCTTTACGAATTGAACGATTATTGGAAATTGATTGCACTATCAACGTGTGTAAGTGCATATCTTTATTGATTTCTTGCCAGCTGTCAGAGACTTTCCCACCAGACTCATATTCGAACCAATTATTCGGCACGTTGTCTTGAGGTAATTTATTTGATTCGAATGTCGAATTACATCCAGCTAAAGCTGCACATATTATCAACACAAGGCATTTCTTTTGCATCTTTGAACCTATTCATTCATGTCCATTTTAAAGTCTATATTTGAAAAAATCTGTCAACAATCATCTTTACAAAGACTTACATTGAACCCATTAAGGCTGAATACGTTATAAACAACAAGATAGTTTTGATGCTTTAATTATAGAAATAGTAGAGTAAATTTTGAGAAAAGAGTAAGAAAAGCGCGATGCGCTTTTCTGTTAAAAAATTGAAAGGTATAAAATTGAAATAATCGAGACCAGCATAGTTGAGAATGTGAGTAACATACCGGATACACGAAACTTTAAATTTTCTTTGGTTTGAGAAACACCATAAGCATGAAGTACTCGTCCAATTAAAAGCGCTGCGCCGAGACAATGCACAAGAATAAAATGCCCTTTTAGTAATTCAACTGATAAAATTAATATCAAAGTGATTGGCACGTATTCAGAGAAATTAGCATGCACACGCATGGCTCTTAGCAACTCTGGGTTGTCTCCTGTACCAACACCGATTTGTAATCTTTTTCTGACTTTGATCGTTTTAAAACTTAAGAATAAAAATAATATCGCCAATAAGGCAACGTAAATTGGGGTGATCATCTTGATTCCTTTTTTTGTTGTTTTCTTTCATCGCAAGTATTCATAATTACTTGTTTTTCATTATCTGACAACGAATTCCACTTTAAAATTTCGTCTAAGGTTCTAAAGCAACCAATACAGAGATCATTCTCATCCAAGCAGCATTGCCTTATGCAAGGTGATTCTATGCTTGAGGATTTTTCATTGCTCATATTTAAAAGCCTATAAAAAAAGGCCCCGCATGGAGCCTTAGTAATTAAGCTAAATTGTTTTCTGTATGCTTCACTTCATCTTTCATTAAAAAGCTCAACAAAACAGGAACTAATATTAGTGTAAAAATTGTTGAGACAACCAGTCCTCCAACAACGACCGCCCCTAGCCCACGATACAATTCACTCCCTGCACCTGGCATTAATACCAGTGGTAACATGCCGCCGACAGAGGTAAGCGTTGACATCATAATTGGCCTTACGCGGCTTTCAACAGATGAACGTATTGCAAGATGCCCGTTCATTCCGCGCTCTTTTTGGTTATTTAATGCTTGGTGCACAATTAGAATCGCATTGTTTACGACCACACCTGCCAAAATTACAAAGCCAAGTAATGTGAGTACATCAAGGTTTTGAATTGGCGTATATCGGTCAAATACACTAGCCCAATGCACAGCACTTAAGCCCATAAAACCACCTAATGTTGCCAGCGGCACCGTAACCAAAATAACTAGAGGATACTTCCAATTTTGAAACAGAATTACCATCACCAAATAAACCACGAACATAGCTAAGAACATGCTCGAACTTAACGTGCCAAATAAGCTGCCGTCACCTAACAACGCATTTTTTAGATCCGCTAGTTTACCCGCACTGCCCGCCATATTTACATCAACATACTGAGACATCGCGCCTTGGCTTTTTAATTCACTCACCATAGCGTTAACCGAGTTAATGGCTTGTTCAAGTGGCATACCTGCTGGTGGCGTAAATTGCAAAGTAATCGCCCTTTGTCTAGCAACGTGCTTTATTTGATCTGCAGTCTGAGTTCGCTCTACTAGTGCAATAGATTGAAGATCGATAACAGCGGTTCCAGGAGTAGCAATGGGTAATTGCATTAAAGATTCAATTGGATAATCTGATTGTTGAGCTTGCGTGACCACTTTGAGATCTTTTAGCTCTCCACCTATGGCAAAACTGTTCATTAGTATCACACCATCACCATTTGTTTGCACAGCTAAACCCAAATCTCTTCGGGTCATATTAAGTTCAGCTAAACGCTCATCTAATGGTTTAATACTTAATTCAGGTGTCGGTAAAATGAAATTAGCTGGCTCAGGTATGGTTGCATAAGGACCATAAGTACCAATCAATTTAAACAACAAAGCTGTCGCGCTTTGCGTTATTTGCTCTAAGTCATCTCCTACCAAGTCAATTTGGATTGCTGACCCCGTTGTACCACCAGTGCTGAACAGAGGGAACTGAAAAGCAAAACCGATAACATCCGGTGCGTTTACACCCATCAAAGTTTGGTTAAGGAAATCAACTGAATCTACGGTTTTAATCGGGTCTTGTGGAATAAGGCCGTGCAAAACTTGCCCACCCATTGCAACTAAGAAGTAATGATCAACTTTTGGCGCATCTATCATAGAGCCATCCAATAATTGAATGCTTGGCCTGTCAGCTTCAGTTGCGCGTTCACCTTGTCTAAAATATTGCTCTGCTTGATATTTATCTTCTGTTAGCTCCCAAGCAGGACGTAGCTTTTGTTCGATTCGGTCGCCAATTTCTGATATTTGATCTAAGTTGTACCCTGGTGGTGGCACCATAAAACCAAATGCAAAGTTACGGTTACCTTTAGGCAAGTAATCTAATGGCGGAATTAAAATTGCGATACCAGCTAGAGTAATAACGGCAAAGCTTGAAATTACATTTAACTTACGTTTTGTTGTTTCTGTCAGATAAGTAAATATTGCCCCTATTGTTTCAGGGAGTTTTGCCGCTTTTGTCTCAACCGCTTTAAACCATTTAAAGTTGATGTCCACTTGCTTAGACTCTGTTCGCATTCTCAAGAAGTAGCTCCCTGCGACAGGAATAACTAAGATTGAAACAATAAAACTGATAAAAACCGCAGCCATAATGGCAAGCGAAATATCTCTAAATAACTGACCTGCACTGTCACTGATAGTTAAGATAGGAATAAACACAACGAGCGTTGTCATAGTCGAGGCAAAGACCGCCCCAGCAACTTCTTGAGTACCATCGACACTGGCCTTAAGTGGTCTCTTACCCATTTCAAGGTGTCTAAATATATTTTCGATAACAACGATAGCGTTATCAACCACCATGCCTACCGCGAAAGCCATGCCAGCCAAAGAGACAATATTGATAGATCGGCCAAGTGCAACTAAAACCACAACAGATGCAATAACAGAAATAGGAATAGCAATGGCAATTACACCTATGGTTCTGAGTGAGCGTAAAAATAACAATAAAGTGAATACGGCTAACATACCACCAACAACAATATTGCTTTGTACAAGCTCGATGGCATTTTCTACGTAGGTTGATGAATCCCAAGTGAGAACCAGTTCAAATGTGCCGTTTATACCTAGTTTTCTGGCATGTTGCTCAAGCATTCCCCCCGGTTTATTAAGTTCGGCCATTTCTGCTTTTAAGGCGTTCATGGCTTCCAGTAAGTTCGCACCGCGAGTTAACTGAAAATTAAAAAATGGCATTTTTACGCCACGGGCTCTCACCCAATCAGTCATGTCTTTATAATCAATGACTACCTCAGCCACATCACTGATATACACAGGGCCATTGTTATCTCTGCGTAATACAATGTTTTTCACTTCAGAGACATTACTGAAACGACCATGGGCTTTAACACGAATATCATTTTTACCATCAGGAAGTCTGCCTCCTGAGTAGCTTGTATTGCTCAGTTGTATGGCATCAACAAGTTGGCTGTAAGTCACACCGAAGTTTGCCAGTTTAACTGGATCTACTCTGATCTGAAGCTCCTGCTCACGCGCGCCCATCATGCCGACTTTAGATATGCCTTTGATATTTTCAAGACGGGGTCGTAATCGTCTTTCCATAAAGTCATACAATGTTGTATTGTCAAAGTTCGGATCAGTTGCGGCCAAGCCTACCCATGCAATGTAATCAACAGACATAGGGTCAACGCCTTCAACTGTAGGCTGAGAGACTCCCATTGGATATGCTGGTACTTCATTGAGTTTTTGCACCACTTCAGCTTGTGCTTTATTAATGTCAGTACCAGTTTCAAACTCTAATCTAAGTTGTGCCGCTGAGTTTTGACTAATACTGGTTAACGAAACTAAACCGGTTACATCAGATAGCACTTTCTCTTGTTCAATAACAACATCAGATTCAATTTCTTCTGGGCTGGCGTTTTCCCAAAATGTACGCACACTAACGACAACTGAGTCGACGGTTGGGGTCATTTGCACAGGGACTTTTGTGAATGCCAATATGCCTGCAAGCACTGACAGAATAACGGCAACAACCACTGAAATTGGTTGTTTAACCGCAGCTTTAACTACATTCATAAATATCCTTTTAGTTCACATTTTCCGAAACAGACTGTGAACTGACTTGCGTATCTGGTACTGCTACTACAGGGCCAGGCATTAACCGCTCATTCCCCTCAGTAACGACTTTATCGCCATTAACTAAGACGGCACTATCAATAGCAACCCAACCAGATCTATGAAACTTAACTTTTACCGGCACTGATTGCGCAGACTGTTTGTCTCCGTCAGTATTCACCTTATAAACAAAATAACTGCCACCGCGTTGGATCAAGGCATCTTTGGGTACCATCAATGTTGATGATTTGGCATTTGTAGCAAGCCAAGCACTGACTGACATACCGGGCATAAATCCAGGATGGCTTATTTCAGCAATGACTTTGAAAGTACGCGCTCTAGGGTCAATTTGATTGATGACTTTAACTTTATTTGAGGTCGCTAACGCACTAGCACTTTGTAATGGAACTGATAACGCCTCGCTATGCTTAAGGTGAGAAAGCCTCTCAGGTACATCAAGCCATGCTTCTAGTTTATCAAAAGAAGTGACTTTAAAAGCAGTATCACCTGCTGATAGCCATTGACCTAGTTCAGCATGACGCGCTACAACTTGCCCACTAAATGGCGCAACTAACTGCGTATCAGATAGCTTTACTTCGGCAAGTGTTAGGCTCGCCTTTACTGCATCCACGTTCTGTTTCGCTGCGAACATATTCGCTTTCGCAGAGTTAGCTTCTGCACGGCTTCTTTCAAGCTGTTGTTTAGACACCGCATTATTTTTTTGTGAAGTTAAATAGGCTTCATAATCACTTTGTGCTCGTTCAAATTCGGCTTCCGCGGCTTTTAAGTTTTCTTTTGCAGCAGCATGTTCTGCGCGTAATTGGTGAACTTGCGCATTAAGGCGTCTATCATCAATTTTTAGAAGTTGATCACCTTTTTTAACGTAATCGCCGTCATTGACCAACACTTGTGTCACCAGACCTGATTCACTGATGGCAATATTAGCTGTTTGGTAGGCTTTTAGCGTTCCGACTACTCGGATCTGTTCTTGCTCTTCTTTCTCTACTACTTCGCTATAACGTACCACTTGTGCATGGACGTTTGAGATAAACATTAACGATAAAAATAAGAGCGACTTAGCCAGTCGTTTTTTTCTAAAAAATAAGTTTGCCATTAGGGTTCCTTGTAAATACACCAGTTTTGGCAACTGAACTCAGTACTGCTATGCAGCATTACATAGCTATAAATAAAAGTAGCAAAAATGTGATTTGTACACTTGTACTAAGTATAGAATGAAATAAATTATTGGTTTTTTGGTGGGTTAATTTGATAACTCATTATCAAGCTTTTTTATTATTCTAATGAATGGTTAAAAAATCAACCTATTTTTAACTTGTAAACTTATAAAGTAGTGGTGTTAGAATATTAAAAACAAAAAGTTAAGTATCTGATATGGACTATTTAAATATCAACAAAGCAACATGGGATAAAAGAACGGATATTCACCTTGAGTCTTCATTCTATGATGTTCAATCTTTTATAAATGGTAAGTGTAGCCTCAACCCGCTTGAGAAAGAATTACTTGGCTCTGTTGAAACGCTTGATTTGCTTCATTTGCAATGTCACTTTGGCCAAGACACGCTTTCACTTACTCGACTTGGAGCAAAAACAACTGGGGTTGATTTATCAGCCAAAGCAATTGATGCTGCTAAACGGCTTTCTTCAGAGCTTTGTCTCGATGCCAATTTTATCTGTGATGACATAATTCAATTCGGTGAAAAGAATGACAAGCAATTTGATGTTGTTTATACATCATACGGCGTTTTATGTTGGTTACCAGATTTGAGTCAATGGGCAAAAACCATTTCAAATGCATTAAAATCTGGTGGCAAATTTGTCTTGGTTGAGTTTCACCCATTCAATGACCTGCTTGCAGGCTATGATTATTTTGAAAAATCGTCTGCTGATATAGAAAAAGAAGGTACTTATACTGAGAATTGCGATGGTAAAGAGTCTACCATTGTTACTTGGTCACACTCTGTTAGTGATGTGATCCAAGCTCTGATTAACGCTGGACTTGAAATCAAGCAGTATATTGAATCACCTTACTCCCCTTATGATTGTGAGCAAAATTTGCAGCATATCGATGGAAAAGGATTTATCAAACACCATAAAGGGAAGTTGATCCCGCAAATTTATGCCATACAGGCTATCAAAAAATAAGAATAAAAATGAAATCTGATTTAAAAAACACAATCCAGCATTTAGGCCCTGGCATTTTGATGGCAACGGCAGCAGTTGGTGGTTCGCATTTAGTAGCTTCAACCCAAGCAGGTGCATTATTTGGTTGGCAGCTTTTCGCGTTTATTATCATTGTGAACTTATTGAAATATCCTTTTTTTAAGTTTGCAGTTGCATACACGGCCAAGACTAATAAAAGTTTAGTTGAAGGCTATAAAGAACATAACACTGCATTATTTTACTTGTTCACTTTGCTAAATGTCATCTCTGCGGTCGTTAACACTGCGGGGGTTCTATTGCTTACGGCACTTCTGCTGCAATACGTTATGCCATTCCAGGTCAGTTTGACAAGTTTATCTATTGGTATTTTATTTTCTTGCTTATTGATTTTACTGCTTGGGCACTACAAGGCACTTGATAAGGCAAGTAAGTTCATTATGGGGTTTCTAACCTTATCAACACTTATCGCCTTTATTGTGGCTTTATCAAATGGCCAAGTACACCCTGAACCTGCTACGCAAATTTCTCCTTTCTCGATGGCAATGCTTGGTTTTATGGTGGCATTAATGGGTTGGATGCCTGCACCAATAGAAATTTCTGCAATAAATTCTCTATGGATAAAAGCGAAAAATCGACACAAACACATAGACGTAAAACAAACACTTTTTGATTTCAAATTAGGATATGGTCTGACATTGTTACTCGCCTTGCTGTTTTTTTCGCTTGGGGTGCTGCTTCAATATGGTCAAGATAAACCAATTGAACTAGCTGGCGTTGCATTTTCTAAACAACTCATTGATATGTATGCGCTTACGATAGGTGAATGGTCGCGTTGGTTAATTGCAACGGTTGCATTCTTGTGTATGTTTGGCACAACCATTACTGTTTTAGATGGGTATAGTCGAACATTGAACGAATCCTATACCCTAGTAACTAAGTCACCTAAGAACCTAATGTGGTTCATTTTGATCGCTCAAGCAATTTTAGGTTTAATTGTTATTTTATTTTTCAAAGCGAATATCAAAGAAATGCTGGTGCTTGCGATGACACTGTCTTTTTTAACGACCCCCTTCTTTGCATGGTTGAATTATCAATTGGTTAAGGGCGAAGTATTTCAGTCAGAATCTCTTCTTATAAAAATACTGACAGGCTTAGGCTTTATGTTTTTAGTAGGTATCTCAGTACTTTTTGTGTATTGGAAAGTGTTTTAAATATGTGAGGGTTAAACACCCTCACAATTATTCAAGCAAAAACTTAACTGTAAAAAATGAGCCTCTATAAGCTTGAAAAGAAGTTTTCTGGTTTATGTCGAACAGGTTTAGTACACATCACAGTAGGCGTGCCCAAATATAAATAGCCCACTATTTCATCTTTGCTATCTAGCCCGAGTAACTCTTTGACCTTTGCACTTTGTGCAAAATAACCGGTTCTCCAAACGCCAGAAAGGCCTTGTGCGAATGCTGCTTGTTGCATTGCAAATACACTGCACGCAGCGCTTTCAATTTGCTCTATTCTGGGCACTTTAGGGTGCTCCATGAAAGGGCTAACAGCAATGACAAGCATAGGTGCTCTTTGCGGCAGCTCTTTTGCCCTGCTTATTGTTCTTTCGTCTTGTTGTTCAGCAACAGCTGCTTGATAATAAATTTCACCCAATTTATCTCGGCCATCTTCCTCGACTACAATAAATTTCCATGGCGCCAAACCACCATGATCTGGCACTTTTAAAGCGGCTTTTTTAATTATTTCAAGTTGCTCTAAGTTTGGACCAGGAAAAGACAGGTTGCTGTCTGATTGCCTTGTTGTAAGAAGCTCTAATGCATCCATGATAATTCTCTTTAGTAAACTTACTACTAGAATAACAAGAAATCAGACTTATTCGCATCCCTAAACTAACGATACCGTTTAAATATCCAATAATCTAAACTGACAAACCGACCTGCTCCTGTAAATAAAAGGCTTAATAACATAGCTAAATAAATGACTGCGAATTCAATACCATTATTTAATATCGCAACAGAGCCTTTTTCAAGCAGGTAACTTGGAAAGCCATGGGTCTCAATAATTTCATTTATTTTAGAAAGCCTTTGCGATACTTCATTAGAGTTTTCTAGACTTTGCTGTGCAGCTTCAATGTTGAACCAGCTAAGCACTTTTGCAGGACTAGAATCACCGGAGCTTGGGGCAATTGCAAACCAACCATTATGCCAATGAACACTGGTAATTGCGACTAGCATAGTGAAGATCAATGGGATTGAAACTAAACGCGTGAACAAACCAAATAATAATAGCCAGCCACCTAAAAACTCGGTCCACCCAGCTAAAAAAGCAAGTAAATCAGGAAAAGGTAGTCCTAACCCCCACTCTGTATTACCAAACCAAGACACTACATTTTCATCAGCAAGCAACCGAGAAAACAAAGATACATCTGTATTACCGAGATTTAATTTATTGAAGCCCGCAATGATCATTGTTGGCGCAAGAATCATCCTAAACAGTAAGGGTGATATAAAGTCAATTGACACGAGCTTTGACTTGATGGTTTTAGCATAATTAGGATCTTTAAATTGCATTTGAGTTCTCTCTGCTTTTTTCTATAAGACCCAAGTAACCAACATTTAATTTCTCATTCTTAAAATAAAAACTGCTTAATTTTGTTGTCTAGTAGTTTACTGTCTAGTGGTTTCGTCAGCACATCGTTCATACCTGCTTCTAAACATTTTTCTTTATCTTGTAATCCAGCATTGGCGGTCAAAGCGATAATTGGAAGTTCATTTAAATACAACTCTTGCCTAATTGCTTTTGCAGCTGTAACTCCATCCATCACTGGCATCATCATATCCATCAAGACTAAATCAAATTTTTCATTTGTAAGTACAGTAAGGGCTTCTTGACCATCATTGACTATGGTGACTTGGTAATCTCTCTTTTCGAGAATCGCTTTGATCACAAATTGGTTTGCAATGTTATCTTCTGCAACCAGTACTTTTAGTGACGTTTTAGGCAAGTTTGAGAACTCTGAATATTCATTCTTATCATCCGATACTTCAATTGAGGTGTATGGCACTCTGATAATAAACTCTGTCCCTTCTCCCACCGTTGAATAGCAAGTTATACTGCCTCCCATTAGGTTCAATAACCTACGCGTTATACTTAAACCCAGTCCAACACCCTGCTGCCGGCCTTTTTGTCTTGAGTGAAACTGCGTAAAGGGTTCGAACAGTTTCGATATATCTTCTTCGCTTATCCCTATACCTGTATCAATCACTCGGAAGATTATTTGATTATCGCTCTTATTAAGATAGAGCTTAACACTGCCTTCATGAGTAAACTTAAATGCATTACTCAGGAGGTTAAGCAGTATTTGCGATAACCTGACACCATCGCAGTTTATTCGCTCGGGTACACTAAGATCGATTGTGCACTCAAACTCGATACCATGTTTGATGGCTTGAGTTTCAAATTGCTTTACCAGATTCTTGGTTAAATTTATTAGGTTAGTGTCTGCGAGTTCGAGTTTTAGGGTACCTGATTCTATTTTGGCAAAATCTAACGTGTCTGAGATCACACCCTGCAATAATCGTGTACTACTGCGCATGTAATCAATTAACTCATGTTGTTTTGAACTCGGACTTGTGTCTTCAAGAAGCTCAAGCATGCCTAAAATGGCATTCATAGGTGTCCTGATTTCATGAGACATAACAGCCAAAAAATCTGACTTTGCGGCATTGGCTTTTTCTGCCCGTTCTTTTTCTTTTTGTAAGTCTATTTCCCGCTGTTTGGCATAACTGATGTCTCTACCTATGCCCATATACCCAATATACTTATCTTCTTCATCAAATTGTGCTTTACCACTGATACTTATCCAAAAAGTTTTGCCGTCGGTCGCTTTGGCTTCATATTCAAAGTTGTGTATTTCTTGGTGGTTATTGACGAAATTAAGAAACATATTCCATTTCTTTTGCTGTTGTTGTTCGTCGTATGAGCGAATTTCAATGGGAGTTTTTCCAATAAAGTGTTGATACGTATGAGCTTGAAACTCATCTTCAGCACTCGATATATATTCATACCTAAGTTGGTTATCTGTTTCCCAAAACCAATCTGATGCGAGCTCTGCGAATGCTTGGAATCTAGCCTGACTGACAGTTAAAGCAGCGGTTTTTTCATTGAGAAGCCTGGATGTGTGCGCTATGTATTCAAGCTTTAAAAATGTATGGCGGAATATAGGTAAAAGCGAATGAACAAGCGTTAATTCTTTTGGTGTTAATAACGCCCTATTTTTGTAATAACAAATTATAAAGCCATTTGTGTCATTAACTTTTGTGTATACAAGAAATGCCTTTAAATCGAATTGATTAGGTTTTGAGAAAGTGACATTCGAAAGTGAAACAGGAAGCGCATCTACTTTTTTATCAATTAAAGACTGTGTCTGTAAATCATGCCATAATTCATCAAGGTCATTGAAATTAACAACTCTTAATTCACTGGTTGAAGCTAACTCATAAAACCCCTTAGCCTCGTTTATAAATGCAGCGATATGGTAAACATTGAGATAATCGCTCAAACCAATTTTTAGTCTTAACAATGCTTCATGATGGTTTTTAGAGTTGTTAATGCTATCAATAAACTCAAGTGCTTTTGACGATAAGACACTCTCCATGTACTTTCCTTCATACCTTAACTTGATACTTCTAATTTAGACCAATTACCAGAATAACTCAGCTTTTTCATTCCTGATAATATCTATTGCTTCTAGCACTAAATCAGTAATCTTCATAATTAATAACTTATTTGCAATGCAAAATGCGAAAGTTACAGAAATTAAACTATAGTTTAACCTGATTCACACAATTATGTTGGCCTAGTTATTGATTGGTATAACTGGTGTTAGAAGGAGGCAGTTATGAGAATCGTGTGTATTGGTGGTGGTCATGGTTTATCAACCGTGTTAGAAGCCTTGAACTCTGGAAGTCATCATTTAAGTGCAATCATTGCGACCACTGATAATGGAGGCAGTACAGGACGGCTTAGAGCTGACAAAAGACTGGTTGCGCTAGGCGACATAAGGCGATGTATTGACTCTCTTGCTAATAAGAGTCACCTCATGTCTGTGCTATCTCAACATCGCTTTGGCTTCGAACATGATGTAAAAGGACATAGCGTTGGTAATCTCATACTAAGTGCCTTATGCGAACTTACTCAAAGCCCGTGTAAAGCAATACAAGAATACGCTAGATTATTAAACGTAGACCATGCAATTTATCCAATGAGCGAATCTCCAGTAGATTTAATCGCAACCGCAAAAAACGGCACTCGTATCGAAGGCGAATGTGAAGTTGATGCATTAAGTGATTTGCCTCAAGCACTATACCTAAGTGATCAAACGATTTCTGCAGTCCCTGAGGCTGTCCGTGATATCTACAATGCTGACATGATCTTAATTGGCCCTGGCAGTGCCTTAACAAGCGTTACCCCCCCTCTGCTGGTTAATGATATAAAAAACGCGTTGTTGAACACCTCTGCATGCCGTGTTTTTATCGAAAATGTTTGTAAAGAAAATAGTGTAATGTCGAGTATTTCTCCGTGCGAACATGCCGCTTGGCTCGCTGACTTAATTGGCTATAAGTTTTTTGATTTATGTTTGAGTGTCGATGCCCTTGGTGCAATGGACACCAGAGTCGATTTTAGTAATTTAAATAACAAATCAATAAGTACTCATAATAAACAACAACTTAAGTTTGTGATCGAGAGCATGATTGCGCAACCTAAAAAAGAGAATTTACCCTCTCTTATACATTAGAAATTGCTGAGCAAAGTCTGTTTTGTTAAATAAGTTAATTAAGTTTAGGTAACGAATTAAGTGTTTTTTTATGAACTTCACTGAGTAGTGAAATTTTAGGCTCTAAGCTTATTAATTCTGGACTGCTTTTTGCTGAAGTCTCTATATCAGCAGCAATGTCAGCTAGTTGGTCAGCTCCGTAAGACCGAGCACAGCTCTTTAAGCTATGTGCAAGCCGTTCTATTTCGTTTTGTTGAACTGATTTTGCAGTAAGTTGCTCAACCAATTTCGTACTTTCAGTAAGGAAAACTTGCATCAACTGAGCTAAAACGTCTACACCTACATCATCTTTTAATTGTTGTATGGTATTAGGGTTAAACATATATTCGCTCCAAATGAGGTGACTATGAAATCAGTAAAGACCATTCTTTTCTTAGATTCAAGCCTTTATGGGGGTATTGAAACACATATAGTGCAATTAGTAAGGCTTTTAAAAAGCCACAAACTTGTCGTTGAAGTCTTGTTTTACCAAGATCATGGCAATACACAACTCTATCGTAATTTAGACAATGCCCAATGCGCTTATACTTTTCTTGGTGGTAAAGTCACCTCACTATATAAATTTTTAAAAAAACAAGAAGCGCCTTTCAATCTTCATACCCATGGTTATAAAGCAGGTATTATCGGGCGTTTAACCTGCAAATTATTAAATGCTCGTTGTATCTCAACATATCATGCAGGTGAAGCAGGTACAGGCTTAGTCTATTTGTATAATTATATAGACAAACTCACCAGCTTCTTGTCTAAAAACTTTGTTGTGTCTGATCGGTTATTGTCGCAAGTGCACAATGCCGAGGTACTAAACAACTTTGTTGATATAACAAACTCAAAGTCGTTCGAATATAGTGAAAAATTAAGAGTCGGGTTTGTTGGCAGACTCTCTCACGAAAAAGGTCCTGACAATTTTGTTGAGCTTGCTCGAAGGCTAGATAGAAATCCAAGCATAAGTTTTAATGTGTTTGGAGATGGACCAATGGCATCTGATTTACAATCATCTAAGCCCACCAATATTAAATTTCATGGCCACCAAGCCAACTCTGATTTTTGGAAGAAAATCGATGTACTTGTTATCAGCTCCCGAGCTGAAGGTTTACCTATGGTGCTATTAGAAGCGATGGCAAGATCTAAATGTGTTATTAGTTTCGATGTCGGCGCTGTAGCCAAAGTCATTTCTCACAATATCAATGGATTTATATGCACTAGTAATTGTATTGATGAATTAAGCGATACTCTTGTTAGTTGGTCTAAAGCAGAGAAAGATAAGAAGAAACAAATAACCCGAAATGCATTTCAAACGATCCAGCAAAATTTCAGCGGGTCAAAACAGTTTGAACAATTAACGCGCGCATACTTTGGTTAATTTTTATTTTCTTATACGGTTGAAATCTAGTTTTTAGGTGAGTTTCTATTTTAATAGCTTTTTCGGTTTATTCGTTAGTAATAGCCTAAAGACCAGTAAACCTTACTGGTTTAAGTAATACTGCTGCACTGATTGATTTATGACTGTGAAAATCAATTCAATCAGTGATGACATAATAGGAAAATGGCATAACCCCTAATCTGAGCATACTCCCTCCTCATGAATGTCTAAAATAAATTAGTTTATTTTGAATTTACTTAAATCAATATGGTCAATTTGCTCTGGCTTTAAAAACTGCTTCGCATAATTGAGATAAACACCTGACTTTAAAAATATCTCAAATAAGTCTGGATCTAAATGATCATGCTGCGTCATTTTCGACATAATCATTAAACACTCACTGAGTGGTTTTGCCTCTTTATAAGGCCTGTCAGCGGCGGTTAACGCCTCAAAGATATCAGCAATCGCCATCATTCTTGCTGGTACTGACATTTGATCTCTCGTTAACCCCTTTGGATAACCGGTACCATCCATCTTTTCATGATGGCCACCAGCAAACTCTGGAACACGTTTTAAATGTTTAGGAAATGGCAAAGCCTCAAGCATAGATATGGTAATATCCATGTGCTTATTGATGATGTCTCTTTCTTCGTTGGTTAACGTGCCTTTAGTGATATTTAAATTATAGACTTCATTGTCTGACAAGATTGGTTGGACTTCGCCGTCAATTGTTACTTTAAAACGCTCTGCAAGGTCTAATACACGTTGTTTGAAAGTATCAGACATAAACTCGCCACCTAAGTTTATTTGCTTTAAAAATGCCAGCTCAGATTCTAGATAATCAATTTCTTGCTGATAATCATCTTCTAACTGTTCAAGCTCTTCGATACCAAGGCCTTTTGCATCAAGCTTATTTTTTAAATAACTAATCTCTACATCTCTTTTAGCTATCTCAATCTTACTTTTTATGAGAACGATTCTATCAAAAATACACTCCAGCTTAGTTGATTTGTCCATTACAGACTCTGGGATAGCAATTTTGCCACAATCGTGTAACCAGCCAGCCACTGACAACTCATGTTTATCTGCATCGGTCATTGTAAAGTCTTTAAGAGGGCCTTTTTGATATTGATGTACGGCTTCAGCAATCATCATGGTCAATATAGGCACTCTCCTACAGTGACCACCAGTGTACGGAGATTTTTCATCAATGGCTTTGGCAATTAAGCGTGTGAAAGACTGAAACAGCTCTTCCATATTATCAATAAGCTGTCTGTTGGTGAGCGCCACAGCCGCCAAAGCACCAATTGAACTGATTAAATTAACTTGCGCATGAGTAAATGGCACAACTTGCCCATTAACTCTTGGGTTAATAAGCTGTAAAACCCCGTTAAGTTCATCTTCGTGGTTTTCAAGTGGGATAGTTAATACGGATTGCGTGTGATAACCCGTTTTTTCATCCATTTGCCTAGCCGCGGTTAAATCATATTCAACACACGCATAAACATCTTCAATACAAATGGGTCTTCTAGTCGCTGCAGATATTGCCACGAGTGCTTTTTCATTCGGTTTTTTATTGATAAATATAGGGATGGGTGCATACGGAATGTCTTTGTCTGAAGTCCCCCCTAAATGAAGTTCTAGCGGTTTATTAATTAATGTCGCAAACCCTAAGTATTCATGCTCTATTACTGAATATATTGTCCCTCCGTCACACCCTGTCAGAGCCATGGCACTTAACAATATATTTTCTAGCAATCGTTCAGTACAACGCTCAGAAGCAAGATCAGTTGCTAATTTTAGTAGGTGCTCTAATGCAAGTTGACTGTTACTTGCATCAATAGTATTTGGATTTTCAGCAATCGCTTGGGTCATTTTTAAACCTTATTTAGTAACATGTTTATAGCTACCATCCCAATCCTCACCCAGCTCAATCGTTCTTAAATTTTTAATTCGCTCGCAAAAAATAGAATACAGTTTTTCTTCTGGGTGATTATTCATAAGTGTAGTAAATCCTTGTAATGATTCATCCCAATTTTGTTTTAAATATGAAGACCATGCTTTTTTATGTAAATTAACTTTTTTAATTCTTTCAGAATCTAATTCCGCTGTTAAGCCCACAGGCTCATAGATAGAAACCGCCGTTTTTTTTCCTTTCACTTTAACTCTGTCTATAGGTCTAAAAGTAATGTCTTTACAGTTTGAGGAGGTAACTTCACTGACAATTATTTTTGCGCCGTAATATTTAGTTATACCCTCTAATCTTGATCCTAAATTCACAGAATCGCCTATCACAGTGTAGGCTCTTCGATAAACTGACCCCATATCCCCGACATTCATATCACCAGAATTAATACCAATGCCAATTTCTAGTTTTGGCATACTCTGTTTTGCAAGTTCGGTTTCTAATGCTTGAACTTGACGCTGCATTTTAAGTGCACATAACACGGCGAGTTGTTCATGCTCATTCACTTTTAGAGGGGCATTCCAAAACGCCATGACCAAATCACCGACATATTTATCAATCGTGCCCTCATGCTCAAAAATGATTTGCGTTATGGGTGTAAAATAAAGATTCAGTAACGCTTTCAGTTCTGATGCATTTAACTGCTCTGAAATAGCAGTAAAATTCCGAATATCTGCAAATAAAACCGTCATATATCTTTTTTCTC
The DNA here is from genome assembly GCF_056629255.1 of Pseudoalteromonas sp. NFXS53. NCBI lineage: Bacteria > Pseudomonadati > Pseudomonadota > Gammaproteobacteria > Alteromonadales > Pseudoalteromonadaceae > Pseudoalteromonas > Pseudoalteromonas sp. NFXS53. The sequence goes on from NZ_JBWVBR010000003.1 coordinate 88,154, forward strand.
CAGACATAGACAGCGATTTGGGGTTATCTAACATCGATTGAATATGGGCAGGCGGAACATATTGATCAAAAATACTCTTGATTTGAACCTTTTGCTTATGTTCGTTTAGAAAACTCAAACTACCTAACACGACTACTTGAAGGATCAACATTGCTAAAATCGAGACTTGAGGAAAATCTAAATAATGCTGACTCCAACCATAAATACTTAATAATAAAAACGAACTGATAGAAACAAACGAATATACAACAATACCTGTCAGTTCGAGTGTGGGTAAAACAAAAACACCGACTAGCCCAACAACGAGAAGTACTAAAACTACTGCGCCGTCTATCCAATCAGGTCTACTAGGTAATAACTCTGGAAAGATTAATCCTTCTAATAGATTTGCATGAACCTCAACACCTGGATATTGAACCCCGACAGGGGTTGTTCTTAAATCAGCATGCCCGACTGCGGATGTACCGACAAACACAATAGATTGTTCAAATAAAGTTGCATCAAATTTACTATCTAGTACATCACTTGCTGAAACATATGGAAAACTAAATGCAGGACCTCTAAATGGAATCGCCACTCTGCCATAGTCATCAGTTGGAATTGTTTCCATACCAAGTTTTAGCCCTGTAATGGTATAGTCATCGCCAAACTCTGTTGACTCAACTTTGATATAGTCCGATAAGGTGTAAAGTCTGGCTACTTCGAGTGATAAAGAAGGATAAAACTGTCCACTGTGCTTTGCCAATAGCATAGCGTATCGGACGAATCCATCTTCATCAGGCGCACTATTGATAAAACCATTTCCAAGTGCACTTTGTTGTAAAAGGTCAAGACCAGCCACATAACCAGAGAATTCTGGGGCTGGTAATGCTTCAAATGAAACATCGCTTTGAAAAACAGATTCTGGCAGCTTGCCAACTTGTAAAGTTTGATTGTGCTCTAACAATAAACCTATTACAGAATCACTTTCTGATAAAGCAGTAGCAAATGTTTTATCTGAGTCATAGTTGTCTCTAATCTTGCTAAGCGTGTTATTAAGGATAACGTTTTTGCTTTTATTGATTACTCTATCAATCGGGTTTATTTCAGGTTCAGAAAACAAAACATCGTAAGCAATGACTGATACACCGGCATCAACCAGTTTTTTATGTAACTGTGCAACGATAGAGCGACTCCATGGGAATCTGCCAAGCTTTTTAATACTCTTTTCATCTATATCAACAATAATGATTGGTAAGAACGCACGTTTGGGGTGCATTGTTAAAGTTGATTGAAGTCTTAAATCATAAGCTAAGCCTTCTAGGCGCTTAAAGAAGTCCCCCTGCTTACTACCCGGAACTAAAAAAGACATGTGTATGAAGATACTTAAGATTATTATAAGAATGCCGCTAAGCCATTGATACTTATACTGTGACCAACTTGCTATCACACTCATATGAGCGTTAATCCTTCATAGGCAAATAGTATATTAAACGGGTATTCACCTTGCATTAACTCAGATTGTAACTTATCAATTTGTTCATCTGTTCTATCAGGATCATGACTTACAAAGACTAAATTCTTAACTTGAGCTTGCATGGCAAGATCTAACGCATGCTGTATTTGACTATGCCCCCAGCCTCTTTTAAAAGGGTAATCTTCAGGTAAGTATTGCCCGTCATGAATTAAGTAGTCTGCTTTGCTGCAAAACTGAACCCACTGCTCAAAAGTGGTAGCAACAGGGTAAGGAGGAAATAACTCATTGTCAGTTGCATAAACAATCGACTTGTCATCTGCAATAATTTTATAAGCGCTTCCCCCTCCTGGATGATTCATTCTACATCGTGATATTTGAAACGATTTATATTTCCAAGAATTGTTTTTTATTGGAGTAATAGAAATAGTTGCTGAAAGCTCATTTGAATTTATTGGAAAAAAACTGCCTTTCATTTGCTTAAGAATTGCCTTTGGCTCATCTTCTTCTGTTAAGCCAGGTATTATGTTTATGTTTTTTTCAGGCATATAAGCAGGTATAAAATAAGGAAAACCTTGAATATGATCCCAATGATTATGACTAAGCAAAATATATATATCATTGGCGTATTTTTGAATGTCCTTACCTAGGTTCCTAATGCCCGTTCCTGCATCTAAAATTAAAAAATCAGAGCCTTTATTTTCTAGTAGTATGCTGGTCGTATTACCGCCATACTTGACTGTGTCTTGCCCAGGAGTTGGCACAGAGCCTCTTACACCATAAAAGGTTAATTTCATCAAAAACTCCTGTTACTGTTCAGTTATTTGAATAGCAGCCACACTGATTCTTTTGTTAATCGTATCTTGTAATACGAGTAAGAAGCTGTCATTACTATTATGATATTGAACATCAATAAGTTCGTCAGCGGTATCAATATCTAATAATTGGAAACCTGACTCATTCAACTGCAGATCTAATAGGCCAGTCGGATCATCAAGCCTTAATCTTGATATATACATTGCATTACTTATTTGAGACTGAGAGAAAAGCATCAATCTATTTTGCGAGTCAAAAACAACTTTTTTAATTGCAACTAAATCATCCAAATAATTACTAAAATTAAAGATGCCATTTGTCGCAAAAACAGTATCGAGCTCTCCTAAACTATTCACTTTTGCGATAAAGTTTGTTGAAGCTAATTGCCCATAAATATAAAAATTTCCAGATGAGTCAAGTAAATAACCATTTACTGATAAGTTCTGACCAAGCAATGCCCCCACATCAATGACAGCAATACCTGCTTCTCCAAATTCAGGGACTAAATTACCCTCACTATCTACATTCACTATCACAATACGGGGAGAAGTATAAGATTGTCCATCAGTACCTATACCAAATATTCCAGTACCCGTGACTTTGATTTCATCTAATTTAAACGCTGTGTTAGCGCACTCGTATCCTGATGGTGGTTCAAGCTTAAAATCAGATAACTTACCTCCTGTTGATGATAAATAAACGCCAACTGATTTAGTAATGCAACCATCGTAAATATCACTTAATAATAATTGCTCCTGACTTGCTAGTTCGTGAATGTACAAAGGCTTAATAGATTCAGCGGTAAAATCTGAGGACGCTAAATAACTGACGTCATTTCCATGGGCATAAAAACTGTCTGGTATACCAGTTGAGGTTAATTTTGAAATAAATGCCGAGCTCTCACTTTCGTTACCGACTAAAAACAGCGAATCATCATCGTTAACAGATAAAGACGTTGTATTCGCATCAGAATAGAAGTTCAGCCTACTTAAACCTTGTTCGCCAAATGATTGATTTACATTTCCAGTAAAGTCTAAGCTATAAATATAAGGTACACGTTCGTTTTGCCAATTAAGAGTATGCCCAGCAAGGAGTAAATCGCCATTGCTTTGTTTCGCACTAGCAATAACAATCTCATCAGAAGATGAAGAGTTTAAAGTCGTTTGACCTTGAAAACCAAATTCAGTGTCTAATCCACCGTTTAATTTTACTTTTGCAAGCCACTGACTCGCATAGTAGTTATACCCAATATTTCCGTGATTATGACCATATAAGACTAGCGCTGAAGTGGTTGATAAAGTGCCATGGCTCCTTATGCCTCCTATATCATAAGCAGTTACACCTGAGTAAGGTGCAGACCAATTCGCATCTATTACTCCGTCAAGTCCAACCTTCATTAATTGCACTGCTTTATTACTACTATAAATCTCGCGATTAATGGTGATGTATAAAGAGTCCGACGCTGCTTTTAAATCTACTCCCTGAGCACTTAAACTCAACAAATCCTCATCGCTGTCATGAGTAGGTAACTCTTCTTCAGTATAAATGCGATAACCTAGCTCATTAAAACTCGTGTCTAGATTACCGTCTTGGGCAATTTTTAACAAAAAGAGGCTATATTTACTTGGTGTTGAGAAGTCTCCTGCAAAGGTTAAATGGTCACCAGTCAGCATGAGTTGATTATCAGGTAAGACAATCAGTGACTTAACTCTGTTGTCTACATTTTGATTAGCTAAGTCTAACTGAAGATAGCCAGCATTCTGAAAATTGCTGTCTAATGACAGATCTGTGGTATTAATTTTCGCTAAATATATATCTGAATTGTTGCTCGAATTTTGAGTGTTGCCAAACACCATTAATTTATTTTCAGGTAATAGAGTCAATCCACTGGCTTCACTGCCTACATCTGCGATGAGAACTGTACTATGAGATACAGAAAAACTCGATAAATCAAAACTAATGAGTCTAGCCTCAGTCAAATTAACACCATCGATACTTGTGGTGTCATTAATTAATGCAATGAGTGCATTCGAATTAAGTATCAAGCTTACTGAAGACGCTTTTTTATCCGTGTCAGAAGCTACAATAAAATAACCTGTGTTCGCAAAACTTGTATCCAAATCCCCTTGCTCAGTCAATCTCATTATGAAGAAGTCTTGAGAGCTAACTTGGTCTATATATCCCGAGACATAAATAAATTTATTTACATCATCAAATACTAAATTTTGTGCGACAACATTTTGAGGTAAGCCATCAACTTGAATACCTAAATCCGTTTCAAATACCCCTTCGTGAGCAAAGCCGTTGTCAATGTCACCAGATGGCGTAACTTTTGTTACAACAGCTCTGTGAATATTTCCTCCTTGAGCTTCTTCATAATGACCAATGCCTGAGGCTATAAATATACTACCGTCTGAAATTGTAACGGCTTTACCCACTTCATGATGCTCAAGTGATGCTCTTAAATTAATTGAAGCAATACCTGCTCTTGCAAACTCGCTATTAAGGACGGCTATTTCTATAGGTAAGATCTCTTCAACATTAACTGTCAATGTTGATTCAGCACACAACGGAGGATCAATCACATCACATACCTTAGTCACTACACTATATTGCATATCTCCATTAGCAATGATTGTCTCAATATCACCAATAGAAACTTGGCCCATGTTATTTACGGTAAATAATGCTGCAGATTCTCCTGACAACATATAAACAATGTCATCATTGTCGGGGTCGGATGCTGTAATCGTTGCGATCATATCGCCTTGATTAAATTCTGTTGTAATATCGACTACTAAAGCTTCAATGGTCGGAGCATAGTTTTTATTATTAATTAAAATAGTTACAGATGTTGGCAGTGAACTTTCACCTTTACTATTTATTGCACTGTAGCTCAATGTGTCGTTACCGACAAAGTTGAAATTAGGTGTGTAACTTATTTCGCCAGTTTGGTTCACGATTGAAACTTCACCATGACTTGGCTGAGTTTCGATGATTAAAGGTGATTCTGAGATGGCTATTCCTCTGAAATCATCATTATTTAAAACATTTAAACTTATAGATTGATTTTTGAATGTTTCAGTACTATCGCTCTGTGTAATGGGAGAAGTATCTACTTCTATAATGTTTATCGTCACAGTCGCACTATTAGAAAATACACCTTCATTATCTTTAAACCTATATGTGAAACTATCTATTGAAGTGCTTTGGTCAGTATTTGTGTATAACACATTCCCGGTAGATAAAACCTCTAGATCACCAAATTGGGCAGTGTCTATTACTTCTATTGTTGAAATATTAATGGCGCCGTCGGTATCTGAATCATTTTGTAATATGTTCAGCTCAAGAGCCATACCTTCATCCACATCAAAAGTATCGTCAATGGCTATAGGCGGTTTGTTAACTCTAGTGACAGTAATAGCGACTGTGGCTTCATTTGAAGAAGCCCCTTCATTATCCTGGAAGCTATAAGCTAAAGCATCTGTGCCATAAAAACCGTCTTTAGGTATATAAATCAGTTTACTTAGTTCAACAGAGAAATTTGCTGTACCATTTTGTGGTTCTGTCACTAGCTTAATGGTATTCAAATCAATAGTGCCATCAATATCGGTATCGTTATCTAGAATATTTATTTCAATCGACGTGTCTTGTTGAGTCACGGCGCTATCATTCATAGCAATCGGTGTCTTGTTTGGACCCGTTACATCAAGATAGACTGTTGATTGGTTTGACTCTAACCCCTCTGTATCAGAAACAACATAACTAAAGTTGTCTTGACCTCTGAAATCTGTCGCACTTTTATATTCAATTGTGCCTGCTTCTAAGTTTAATGTTACATCGCCATGCGTCGCTTGCTCGATAATCTGCAAGGTTAATCTGTCTATTTCACTGTCAACATCATAGTCGTTTTCTAAAACTGCTATGGAGATAGACTGATTTTGACTGACTGTAATATCATCATCTTGCGTGATAGGTGCATCATTAACGGCACTGATATTCAGCAATACAAACGCTGATGCTCTTACACCTTCTGCGTTTTCAACTTCATAAATAAAGTAATCAGAGCCATAAAAATTTTCATCTGGGAAATACCTAAATGAACCAGATTCTGATAACTCTAAAATGCCATTCATAGTCGTTTGAGATATAGATAAATTATATGCCTCTAAGTTTTCTCCAATGTCATTACCTAATATACCAGGCGCGTCAATTATAAATACCTCATCTTCATTTAGTAGATAAACATCATTAACACTCACGTGAAGAGGTTGATTTACTTCTTCAACAACAGTAAGTTTTACCTCTGCAGTGTCTTCCCCCCCTTGCCCATCTTGAAGTTGATAAGTAAACGTATCTTCACCAATAAACCCTTTTTCAGGTGTGTAGCTAAATGATCCTGAACTATCTAAAAGCAAAGTGCCATGTTCAACATCTTTAACTGGCAAAGTATCGATAGATAATTGCCCCCCATCAAAATCAATATCATTGAGTATGAGAGCGTTTGTAGTGACAAGAAATTCCCTGTTTGCAGAAACTAGAAACTCATTGAATAATGCAACTGGCGCTGTGTTTATTTGCTTTATTTTAATTGTTACAATCGCCTCAGATGTAAGACCTTGTGGGTTTATGATTCTATATTTAAAACTATCAATACCAGAAAAATTATTTTGTGGCGTGTAGGTGAAATCACCATTTTCAAATAAGTTCAACTCACCATGCTCTGGGGCAATTAATGGCGTAAGCTCTAATATAATTGGGGACAGACCATTATCTTGGTCGTTTGCTAGCAAATTTCCACTTAATGACTCAAATTGTTCAATTTGAAATTCATCATTTACAGCAATTGGTAAAATAACTTCTTGTGCCGAAATCAGTATATTTTCACTAAAGGCACTCTCACCACTACCATCAATACCTGTCACTCTCGCATAATAGTTTTTTCTCGCTGATAGCTTCTCAAATACATGAGAGTTGTTGCTGATGGATATGTTACGTTGGTTTGGCTCTGTCAGTATAAAATTAGATAGATCGTCTATGGGTGACTCGGATAAATAAGCGTTGTATCGTAATATGCTTGATGATGCTAACCAATTTAATGTGACTGAGTCATCTTCCCTTATGCTTTCACGCATGATGACTTTCTCAGGTAACCAGTTGATCTGTTGACTTTGTGCTATAGATACATTCCCTTGTAAATCTTCAACCCAAATTTGTAGCTGTATTGAACCCGGTGATTGATTGAAATTGTGTGGATTAACGCCTGTTTCAAAAAATTGGTACGGCGATGAGCAATTCTCGCTACATAGTAGAAATGCTTTATCGCTTTGTGAAAATCCTAACCAAACTTTTTTTATCCCCTCTTCATCTTCAATTTGATCTGCTGTGACAGTTATATTTCCCTTTATGATATCGCCACTTTGCGGGGTATTTATTTGTGCTTTCGAATTCATGAAGTCTGCAGATACAAGTCGAGATTTCCTAAACTCATTACCTTTAACCATTCTTTTGTAAGAAAAAGGAAGTATCTGATTGGGTAAGGAGGTGGCCTGAATGTCATCAGAATTACTTGTATTAGTTATGGGTTGCTCTGAACCCTTCTCACTACCGCAACCAAGAAGTAAAGTTATTAGTAACAGATAAAAAAGGGGCGTGATTTTTTTCATCTTATAAACCTACTTCTCTTTAATGACGAATAAACCACCCGCGGTGGTCGCTATATTGTCAATTTCATATAAGCTGAAATTTCCTCTTATTTTACTTAGTTCATCACTGAATTGTGCTTTGATATCTCCATCTGCCAAATTTTGCCCATGACTCGCGTAATTAACACCGAGTTGCATGCCATTTGTGTTGATTAGGCCATTAAAAGTTGCAAACCATTCGCCGCCATTGTCTGAGAATGACATCTCCCCCAAGGGGACTGTGCCATTATCAAAATCTACATTGATACGCATTGAGAAGTCGCTCACAGCACCATTACTTGATGTGATTGCAAATTGCTCTACGTCAGAGTATTCGATAATACCAGTTCGCTCAGCCAACAAAGACTCTGTATCCTCTGTTGCGAAAGTATCTAACACTTCTTCGGTTAAAAAACTGGTATCTTCAAGGGCCTTTTTTATATCTTCTGTGTTTAAAGGTTGTTGATTGTTTTGAGTAGCGAGCCCAAGGCTTGGCTTTTCAGAATTAACAGAGCTCACTAATTCCGTAATTTTCTCTTTCACATCGTCTTCGTCTTTTTTGGCTTCCCCTGACAGTGAGCTCAGCTCTGCTGGTGGTTTTAATAGCGGCTTAACCTCGCCACTATCAGATATTTTTGCGAATGCGTGAGTTCCATCACTGCCAAGAATAAGGGGCTCTGAAAGCATGATGCTTGATACTTCTATCGTTCCATCCCAAACTGCCAAAAATAATTCACCATTGACTAATTCTACTTCGTAATGCGTACCTCTGATCCCAATACTTCCTACTGGTGTTTTTAATTTGTAGTTATCTGACTTACCTTTTATTTTGCCTGTAATTGTTCGTAGACCGCCTGACACTAATTCCATCACCACAGAGCCACTGTCGCCTTCAGCACTTAAGAAATACTCTTCAATATGAAGTGCCGTATTCTCTTTGAGTGCCAAAAGAGCGCCATCAATCATTTTCAATTGCGCTTGGCTCTTTTGATAAGTTGAAACTTTATCAACCTTAAAAACTGGGGTTCTTCTTTTTAAACTCCTAACCTCAGACGTTTCAAGAGAAATGGCCTCAACAGTCCCTTTTGCAAGCAACGTTTTTCCTGCGTGCTGTGGTTGTGCGTCCACGGTATTAATGAACAACCCAAAACTAATCATGCCAAAAAAATAAAGTATTTGCTGTTTAGAACTCATAACTAGCTCCTAAGTACAATTCATTTCGATCGAATTCATAAATTGCTAAATTGCTCGACTTTCCGTAATGACTAAAACGTGTTTGTAACTGCCAGTGCGTAGATAAGTTATAGCGCCATTCAAATGAAGCATTTCGTATTTTCTCATCGCGCAAAATCAGAAAGAATGGGTGGGTGTCGTGATGCTCAACCTTTTTGAATTGACTACTAAATACAAATTCATGGAAAGAAGATAAGTTATAAGAAAAATAAACAGAGGCAGCTTTGTAGTCACGGCCATAATGCCTGGCAATCGGTAAATCAGCACTTTGTTTACCATTTAAAAAAGCGACTTTTGCTAAGACGCTCTTTTCAAAGTATAGAAAACCTAAACCAAACTCTAAAATATCACTGTCTAGATTTTCATTTTGAACATTATTAATAGATGATGCTTTACCATTTAATTCTAACACCCAGCTGTTCAACAACTGAAACTGTATGCTGGAAGCTATTCCAACTTGTTGTTGATAAGTTGCCTCATCTAGTGACATGACTGAAGCAAGTCCCATCAAATTAAACCGATATTTTAATTTGGCATACTCATATCCAAAGCCGATATTTGCCTGATTTCTGTTAAATTGAGAAAGCTTATGATGTGCTTGCTGAGACAAATTAAGATTTAATCGCCAAGCATCATACTGTGTATTTTGCCACTTTCCATTAAACTCATAACTAAACCGAGCAAACTTGTCTGACGATTCTAGACTCGCTTCATCTAATAAAATTTCTATTCCCGAAACAACCACCCGGTCGTCTAATGAACCACTGTTTACATTTGAATCATATCCCAAGTTAACCGAAATACGCTGACTTATATTCGAGTCTAAAGTTTGCCTTTTACTTTTTACAAAACGCAATGTCTCCTCAATATTTATTCTCAGATCATTAGGTATTGGGAGTAGAAGTAAGGTGCTAAGTGTTCGCTCTGATTGGTTCAGGTTCTTTTGTTTGGCATAACTTAAAGCTAACAGGTAGTAAGCGGTGTAATCATTTGGCTTCTCAGAGACGGCTCGCTCAAACGCAAATACGGCCTCATCAATTTTATTTAATTTAAGACAAATTTTCCCATATAAAGCATCAAATTCTGGTGTGCCGGCTAAATCATCAAAAAACAATTCAGCAAGTCGAAATGCCTCTTCTGTTTTTTGGTTATTAAATGCTGATGATATCTTCAAAAGAGGCTGCTCTGATGAAGCTTCTGAAAAACTACACCCAATAAACATGTAAAAACATAAATAAAAAGTGTATCGCCACATAATTGATCCTAACTATTAAAAAGTTTATGAATCAAAGTAAGCAGGTTTGAAACGGCAATTATACAAACAAGTTCACTTTCATACTGCCTTCCCTTCTTAAAGCACATTTAAATATAAAGAAGACCCTGTTAAGAAGGAGATATGTACCAAATATAAAGCTTTTTCACTCAGCCATATTGCCAAAGAAAAAATTAACAGCTCATACTGTCTACATTTTGAGTATAATCAAGATTGTGTGTTCGTCAGTGGCGATAAAAGGAACAAGCCCATCTTTTTCAAGACGGGCTTTATTTGAAGGGATTTAGAAAGGACTATATTTTTCGAGCAACCTGAAGCGCTTCAAAAATTGCTCGCTTAGCATCGATTGCTGCAGCGAGTTTCGCACCACCAATCACATGATGATTATCAGGTAACGCGTCTTTATTGAATATTTCACTATTTGAAACCTGACCGATACAGGCTATCACGGTATCAACATCTAGGGTTTGCTCTTTACCTTTATGTTTAATCTTCAAGCCTTGTGCATCAAAACCTAAATATTCACATTCTGATAATTGTTTAACATTATGCTGTTTCGCAACCTGTCTGTGGATCCAACCTGTTGTTTTACCCAGCTCTGAACCAAAGCGCCCTTCACTTCGCTTTAACATGTAAAGCTGTCTTTGAGGACCCGTATGCTGCTGATCAGTTTCTATGCCCCATTGAGCTTTAAATTCCTCAATTGATTGCTCAGGTTTCTCCTGCAGAAATGCAACCATATCAAAACCAATACCACCAGCACCTAGAATGGCAACTTTGCCTCCGATTTCGACTTCACCACGGATTACTTCATCATAATGATATACTCGCTTGCCATCTTTACATGGGAAACTTGCTACACGCGGTTTAACCCCTGAAGCAAAAACAATATCTTCAAAGTTACTGTCCATATCAGGCGAGTATTCACAGTTTAACTCAAGGTTAATGTTTAAACGTTCTACCTCTTGCAAGAAATATTTTAATGTCTTTTTAAAATCTTCTTTACCAGGCACTTGCATCGCCAAATTGAACTGCCCACCCGCATAGCTATTTCGCTCTATAATTTTTACTTTATGACCTTTTTTAGCTAAATATATCGCCGCTGATAAACCTGCTGGACCTGCACCTACGACTAAAACATTTTTTCCTTTAGAGGCTTTTTCTAATGGATAGTCAAGCTCATAACAAGCTTGAGGATTCACCAAGCATGTTGCACGCTGGCCCTTAAACACATGATCTAAGCACCCTTGGTTGCAGCCTATACAGACATTAATTTGTTCTGATTTATTCTGCTTGTACTTATTAAAGAATTCCGGATCAGCCAACAAAGGTCGTGCCATAGAGATGAGGTCAGACTGGTTTGCATTTAATATGTCATTTGCTATTTCTGGTGTATTAATACGATTAACAGCAATAACAGGCACATTCACCCATTCCTTTAACCTTTGTGATGCTTCTCTAAATGCACCGGCCGGTACCATGCTTGCGATTGTAGGTACTCGTGCTTCATGCCAACCGATCCCTGTGTTGATAATATCAACACCCGCTTTAACTAGTTCTTTAGCCTGATATTCGACTTCATCTGTAGTGGAACCATCTGGAATTAAATCCATGACAGAAAGTCTAAAAATGATCATGAATTTATCAGATACTTGACTTCTAACAGCTTCAACAATCTCTTTTGCAAGTCTCACTCTATTTTCAAGACTACCACCATAACTGTCTTCACGTTTGTTTGTATGTGGCGCCATAAACTCATTGATGAGATAGCCCTCTGAGCCCATGATTTCAACGCCATCATAACCCGCCTTCTCAGCCAGTTTTGCTGATTTAGCGAAGCTTTTCACCGTAGCTTTTATTTGCCCTGCTGACATAGCTTTTGGTTTGAATGGTGTAATTGGCGCCTTTAATGCGCTTGGAGCTACACTAAAAGGGTGATACGCATACCTTCCTGCATGTAGTAATTGCAAACATATCTTACCGTCATGCTTGTGGACTGCATCTGTGTAGGCTTTGTGTTTGATGACATCAAACGCCGTGTTAAATGAAGATGCAAATGGTGTCAACTTGCCACGTACATTTGGACTATAGCCGCCTGTTATTATCAGCCCTGTTCCGCCTTTCGCTCGCTCTTCATAAAAAGCAGCCAATTTCTTTCTATTTGACCACCCTTCTTCTAAGCCCGTATGCATCGAGCCCATAACGAGTCTATTTCGCAACCTTGTATTTTTTAATTCTAATGGTGCTTCTAACATGGATTAATTTCTCAAAACTGGTCGTACCTCCTGAGACCTTAGCAATTTTTAACAAATTAGCAAAGATTATCTTTTAAAAAAGCTTAATTTTGATCTAACTGTACGTTCTATAAGCTTATAAATACTTAGTTACGTTTTAGGTATAACACTCTTAAATTAACTCAGTTATTATAAAAGTAATGAAAAAGATTAGATTTAGATAATAAAGGTGAGCTTTGATTTATATAGGTAAATTCTTTAAGGGCCTGTGGGCCGCAATAAATTTTTCGAGAAAACTCGTATTAAACTTGGTTTTCTTTGGCCTTCTTGCTGTGATTATTTTATCAATCCCGCAACAAGAGGCACAGGTAAATGTACCTGATGGCGCTGTTTTAAACTTAAACCTTAACGGTTCGCTAGTTGAAGAACTAACATACGTAGACCCAGTCGATGCTGCCTTTGGAGAAGTATTTTCTAGCAATGATCAGCCAAAAGAAATTTTGGTCGATGATGTCGTCAATGTCATTAACTCTGCAGCTCAAGATTCGCGTATCCAAGTTTTGCTCTTAAATCTGAAGTCTTTACATGGCGCTCATTTAAACAAGCTTGATGCTATCGCTCAGGCAATCGTTGGGTTTAAAAAGTCTGGTAAAAAAGTCATCGCGCATGGTGCATATTACTCGCAAAGCCAATATTTTTTAGCTTCATTTGCTGACGAAATTTCTCTTCACCCATATGGTGGCGTTGAATTAAGAGGCTTTGCAAACTACCCGCTTTACTTTAAAGAAGCACTCGAGAAACTTAAAGTAACGCAGCATGTATTTAGAGTGGGGACTTATAAGTCTGCAGTAGAGCCTTTTATACGCAATGATATGTCTCCTGCTGCAAAAGAAGCCAACCAGTTATGGTTAGATGAGTTATGGACTCAATACAAGTCAGATATTGCCGCAGCGCGTAAGTTTGAAGTCAGTAATTTTGATGAAAAAGCAGACCAATATTTAGCTAAAATCCAGGCTGTAAATGGTGATTATGCGCAATATGCATTGCAAAATAGCTGGGTAGATACATTACAAACAGATCAACAGCTTCAGGCAAAACTAATAGAGCAAGTTGGTACAAACGCTTCAGGAAAAACATTTAAGAACATCAGTTTTAATAAATATCTTGAATCGTTAAATAACCAGCCTAGTTTCGAAATGCCTTCAGATAATAAAGTCGCTGTGATTGTCGCAAAAGGCAATATTGTAGATGGTAAACAAAAAGCAGGACGTATTGGTGGTGATTCAACAGCCGCCCTTCTAAAAAAGGCTCGCTTGAACGAAAAGGTTAAAGCGGTAGTACTTAGAATTGATTCTGGTGGTGGCAGTATGTTCGCCTCTGAAATCATTCGAAACGAAGTCTTAGCTATTAAAGAAGCAGGTAAACCAATTATTGCTTCTATGGGTTCTGTTGCAGCTTCTGGCGGTTATTGGATTGCAATGTCTGCAGATGAAATATGGGCCGCACCAAGTACTATAACAGGCTCAATTGGTGTATTCGGTACTATTTTAACATTTGAAAATTCGTTAAATTCAATGGGGATCTACTCTGACGGTGTTTCAACAACTGAGTTAAATAATATCTCTTTATCAAGAGGTATTTCAGACAAGCTCTCTCAAGTTTTCCAGCTGGGTGTTGAAAATGCGTATGACAAATTTATTTCCTTAGTTGCTCAAGAGCGTGGATTAGAAAAATCCGCGGTAGATGAGATTGCTCAAGGTCGCGTTTGGACCGCTACTCAAGCACAAACCTTTGGCTTAGTGGATAAATTAGGTAACAAGCAAGATGCAATCAACGCAGCTGCATCTCTTGCACAACTTGAAGAATTTGATGTCATTACAATTGAGCAAACGCTCTCAGAGAAAGACCAGCTATTAAGAGACTTATTAGGCTCTGCAATGATCAGTTCATTGATTGAAACTGATGGCTCGTCTGACAACATTATGGCTAAGCTGTCAAAGTTATTTGGTGGTATGGGTGAGCAAGTTGTTGAGCAACTAAATATTGTTAACGAGTTTAATGACCCAAATCACATCTATACACGCTGTTTATCGTGTGAAGTGACTTATTAATCCCCTGTCATAAATTCAAGCTTACGAATATAATAAGCCCAGATTGATATCTGGGCTTATTTTTATGAAAAGAAAAAAAATCTACATCGCCTATACTGGCGGTACAATCGGTATGAAACAGTCGTCTCGTGGATATGTACCCGTTGCTGGTTATTTGACAGAAACCGTTAAAAACAATGCCGAGTTTACCCGTGAAGAAATGCCCCTGTTTGATATTCATGAATATTGTCCGTTAATAGACTCTTCTGATATGTCCCCTCATCATTGGCAATTAATCGCTGATGATATTAAGTCTAAATACGATCAATACGATGGTTTTGTTGTCCTTCACGGCACTGATACCATGGCTTATACGGCTTCAGCTTTATCATTCATGTTTGAAAACCTGACAAAACCTGTCATTGTCACAGGTTCACAAATTCCACTTTCACAATTGCGCTCTGACGGTCAAGTCAATTTACTGAATGCAATGTATTTAGCTGCAAACTACCCTATAGCTGAGGTGAGCTTATTTTTTAACAATCAGCTTTTCAGAGGTAATAGAGCAACAAAAGCACACGCGGACGGTTTCAATGCTTTTGCCTCTCCAAATCTTTCACCTCTTGCACAATCAGGTATAAATATTCAGTTAATTGAGGGAAAATTAAGCCCATATGTTGAGCAAGCGCTGCAAGTAACTTCGATCCAGTCTCAAAAAATAGCAATTTTATATTTGTACCCAGGTATCTCGGTTGAAATGGTTAAAAATGTCATCACCGAAGACGTCAAGGGCTTAATATTGCTTAGTTTTGGTGTTGGTAATGCTCCACAGCAACATGAGTTTCTTGAGATCCTTAAAAATGCCACAGACAATGGCACCGTGATTGTAAACCTTACACAATGTATTCAAGGCCAAGTGAATATGGGCGGCTATGCAACAGGCAATGCGCTGTTAAATTGTGGAGTGTTGAGCGGTTATGATATGACCTTAGAGGCGTGCCTAACTAAGCTACATTATTTATTTAGCCAAAACTTAGAGCTAGAAACTGTTAGACATCTTATGCAAGATAATTTACGAGGTGAATTAACTCGATAAAAATAAGCTATTTTCTTTTGGATACAAAAAAGGTCAGCAACGCTGACCTTTTTAACTTTGACTCGTGCTTTATCTGACTTTTGCGTCAATCTCGACTAAGTCGGTTAGGTGGCACGTTTCACCAGAGTGGGTTTTAATACCGTGCTCACCAAAGTAATCACGCTGCGCTTGAACTAGGTGACCATTACTAGGTGTGCTTAGTGTCGCAATGTAAGTTTGAGTTGAACTTAATACTGGGAAAGCAAGGCCTGAAGACACTGCAAGACCTGTAACCTTGCGAAGTGCTAGCGATTCTGCTTTTAACGTATCGATAAACTCGACACCTTCAGCAATATCATCAAGGTAATCTGCTCTAATGATACAGCCTGCACGCCAAGTTTGTAGTGTTTTACCAAGGTCAACCTTCCATTGATGTGCACGTGAAGCACCTTTGATTAACGCTAAACCTTGGCGGTAACATAGTAGGCTTGCAAGATAGAAAGCTGATTTAAGCTCATCTAAATCAATATCGATTTTCGCCGTCTGCTGCGATGCATAAGTCATTTCTTTCGCTGCATGTGTATCGATGGTATTGGTTAAGTGACGCGCTTGAACTGCAGCAACTAACGAAGGTACTGCAATACCTAATTCTAATGCATTTTGTGCAGTCCAAAGACCCGTGCCTTTTGCACCAACTTTGTTATCAATTAGATCAACTAATGACTCTTGATTATCCGTTTCAAGCTCTAGAATATGACTTGAAATCGATAATAAGTAGCTATTTAAATGACCTTCTGACCAAGATTTGAATACTTCTGCGACTTCTTTTGGCGTTCTACCTGTGCCATGTCGAAGCAGTTGGTACATTTCAGCAATCAGTTGCATTAATGCATACTCAATACCGTTGTGTACCATTTTTACAAAGTGACCAGAAGCAGACTGACCAACACGAGCAAAACAAGATTCGCCGTTATAGCTTGCAGCAACTTTTTCGAACCAAGGAATAATTCGTTCCCAACCTCCTTCTGAACCACTTGCCATCATCGCAGGGCCGTGACGTGCACCCTCTGCACCGCCTGAGATCCCCATGGTCGCGAACTCAAATTTATTTTGATATTTAAGTTTTCGTGCAATACCGTCTTTATAATTACTGTTACCGCAATCAATGATGATATCGTCTTTATCTACACCCGCTTCTACTAGATCAGAACACACTCTATCTACTAACTCACCGGCTGGAACAAGTAGTAAAATTGAACGAGGCGTTTCTAAGCGGCGGATCATATCACCAAGGTCAGAAACAATGTGCAAGCGCTCAGCTAAGCCAAGTGACTGAGCACAGCTTAAAAGCTCAGCACCTGCGTCCGGGTTTCTATCGTAGGCAACTAACGTTAAACCCTGTTCAATGAGATTTAGTGCAAGGTTTTTACCCATTACACCTAAACCAACTAATGCAACTTGCATTAAGTTCCTCCTCGGTAACAACTAATTTGAGCAATACTTCAGTAGCCTAT
Organism: Pseudoalteromonas sp. NFXS53; assembly: GCF_056629255.1. Lineage (NCBI taxonomy): Bacteria > Pseudomonadati > Pseudomonadota > Gammaproteobacteria > Alteromonadales > Pseudoalteromonadaceae > Pseudoalteromonas > Pseudoalteromonas sp. NFXS53. The sequence continues at coordinate 105,526 of NZ_JBWVBR010000003.1, forward strand.
TATATGTCTTAGCTTTGTAAGATACCAATTACTACTATTTAAATCTTTTACACAAACAAACTTTATATGGGGTTAAAGAATCTCCAAGAAAAATGGTTTAGCACCATTCTCTCGGTTTCTTTTGATTCATTTGTATATAAAGACACCAGAATCTAGTGATTGACGCATCCTGACACCGGTGTCATAATGATGTCATATAGATCATATAACTTAATTACGGTGTTAAAAAGAGTTAATGCAAATTCTTTCAACATCTAATGCGTTTTTAATCAAATATTGAGCTATCTTTGCTTAATTTTGTTTGTTTAACTTCGCATTCATTAATATCTACCTATCTAAATAGGCCTACAGGAGAACCTGATGCTTAGACGCACAAAAATTGTAGCAACCCTTGGACCTGCAACTGACCGCGATAACAACTTAGAAAAAATCATAAAAGCGGGTGCAAATGTAGTTCGCCTAAACTTTTCTCATGGCGTTGCTCAAGATCATAAAGACAGAGCGCAAGCTGTTAGAGATATAGCAGCCAAACTGAACAAACATGTTGCAATCCTAGCTGACCTTCAAGGCCCTAAGATCCGTGTTTCAACTTTTAAAGATGGTAAAGTAAATCTTGAAGTTGGCGCTAAATTTATTCTTGATGCTGAAATGCCGAAAGGTGAAGGTACTGTTGAAGCTGTTGGTATCGATTATAAAGAACTACCACAAGACGTAAAACAAGGTGACCTACTTCTATTGAATGACGGCTTAATTCAGCTTGTAGTAGACTCGGTAGACGGTGCACTTGTTCATACCACAGTTAAAGTTGGTGGTGTGTTATCAAATAATAAAGGTATTAACCGTTTAGGTGGTGGTTTAACCGCACCAGCTTTCACTGAAAAAGACGAACAAGACTTAATCACTGCAGCTGAAATTGGTGTTGACTATATTGCGGTTTCGTTCCCACGCAGTGGCGACGATATGCGTTATGTGCGTTCACTAGCTGAAAAAGCTGGTTCTAATGCTCAACTTCTTGCAAAAATCGAGCGTGCTGAAGCCGTAGAAACCGTTGAAGCTATTGATGATATCGTTCTTGCTTCTGACGCAGTGATGGTTGCACGTGGTGATTTAGGTGTTGAGATTGGTGATGCTGCTTTAGTTGGCAAGCAAAAGTTAATTATCAGTCGTGCTCGCTCTTTAAACCGTACTGTTGTAACTGCGACCCAAATGATGGAATCAATGATTGATAACCCTATGCCTACACGTGCAGAAGTCATGGATGTGGCTAACGCGGTATTAGATGGCACAGATGCAGTTATGCTTTCAGCAGAAACCGCTGCTGGTGATTATCCTGAAGAAACGGTCGCGACAATGGCTCGAGTTTGTTTAGGCGCCGAGTCACAACCAGAAGCACATATTTCTAAGCATCGACTAGATAGCATGTTCTCAGATACCTCAGAGACACTTGCACTTTCTGCTATGTATGCGGCAAATCATCTAGACAGCGTGAAAGCAATTGTGACGCTTACAGAGTCTGGTAAAACAGCAAAGCTAATGTCACGTATTAGCTCAGGTCACCCTATTTACTCACTTTCTCGCCATGCTTCTACACTTGGTCAAACAGCGCTGTACCGTGGTGTATACCCAGTATACTTTGATTCAACTAAGCATGATCAAGAATGCATGATTAAAGACGCACTAGATACGCTCGTTGAGCGTGGCTCACTAGTGAAAGGTGATACCGTTATTCTTACACACGGTGACAAAATGGAAACGGTTGGTGCGACTAATACAATGAAGATTATTACTGTATAAACTCTGCACTAATTGCAAAAAAGGAGCAGCTTAAAAGCTGCTCTTTTTTTCGTGCAAAGAGAATAAACTAACTCGCCAGCGCTGCTTTTACTTTATCTCTATAACTACGGCTCACTTTTAACTCTTGCCCGTTGTCTAGTACTAATAAATACTCGCCACTTGTCTGTGTAACTAATTTGCTAATCTGTTTAGTATTCACGATAGCTGAACGATGAACACGAACAAATAATGCTGGGTCCAGTTCTTGTTCAAGTTCTTTCATTGTTTTGCGTAGAATATGTGTTTTTCCGTCATTGCAGTGCAGGCACATATAATCTCCCGCAGCATCAACCCATTGTATTGATGATGTAGTGACACGAATTATCTCTCCCTGCTCTTTCACAGCCAAAGATTCAGGATATTTTTTATCTTCTAACGCATCACCAGTTGCTAATTTCTTCAAGATTTCCTCACAGTTATTACCTGTAATACCAGCAACGAAACTAGCTAGTTTCTTTTTATGGGCGTTATCTTGTTGTGTTTTTAAATAGCTTTGCACTTTATCCACCGCCTGTTCTAATCGGTTGTCATCAACGGGTTTTAAAATATAATCGAGGGCGTGGATCTCAAATGCTTGCACCGCATATTGATCGAACGCCGTTACAAACACAACAGCAGGCATCGGGCCTGGCTTTTCACTGAGCGTTTTGGCAACTTCAAAACCATTCATTCCTGGCATTTGAATATCTAAAAATAGCAAATCAATGTCGTTTTCATTGCAAGCTTGAATAGCTTGTTCGCCTGTAGGGCATAAATCTACTACTTCTAATTGTTCAAATTCTTTTAAACGTACAGCAAGGCCTTTTCTTGCTAATGGTTCGTCATCAACGATTAATGTTTTAATTCTACTCATTACTTTCTGCCTTCTCGTATGGAACGCGAATATTTACTTTTAGCCCGTTTGGTGTGTTATGTGATAGAGCAAACGAGTAATTATTTTCGTATAAAGTTTTAAGCCTATCTTGAGTGTTGGCAATACCCACTCCTGATGCATTCAATAATTTGCCATTTTCTATTTCAGCACCGGGTCCATTGTCCCCTACTTCTAATAATAATTCATTGGCGAAGACTTGCGCCTTTATCTCTAATTTGCCGCCTTCTGTCATATGGGCGATGGCATATTTGATTGAGTTTTCGATTAATGGTTGCAACAACAAGCTTGGCACTAACGCATGCTTCGCTTCTTCTGTCATGCTGACATCAATTGATAGCCGTTCATCAAAACGTACTTTTTCAATTTCTAAGTATAAGTTTAAAGCATGAATTTCTTGTTCTAATGGGACTTTTTTTATGGGATCAGTATTGAGTGTATAACGAAGGAAGTCACTGAGCCTAGATACCATCTGATTTGCATCTTTATTTTCTTCTACAAGTATAAGTGTAGAAATTGCATTAAGTGTGTTGAACAAAAAATGAGGGTTTAATTGATACCTAAGCATTTTTAACTGCGCTTCATGCGCCATAGTGTTTGCTTTCAGTGCTTTTTGACGCTCACTTTGCAATAACTGATAGTATTTAATACCAAAGTACAGGCCGCTCCAACAAAGAATGATATAGACAGAATCTAAGCCTTGTTGGAAATAATAAAACCACTCAGTGGGCCTGTAACCATGACGGTATATCTCCCACAAGTTGAACTTTTGAATGACTGACCAAAGGGTACCGGTAATGTATGAAGCACTGAAAACAACAACGATTAAAACCCAAGGTTTAGAGTTCCATATAATTCTATAGAGGTAACGTAACGGTACTGTCATTAAACACCCTGCATAGGCATTTAATACAATGACGAATACATATATATCTCTCATTTCGAAAACTTTTGAGCCAATATAATTGACCAACGCATAGCCAATCCAGCCTGCAATTTGAAGCACCCAAAAGAATCGTTGTCGGTTATCGACTAAAGCTTGCCATTTCAATGGATTATATAACTCCTATTTAATGTCTAAATTATACGTAATGCATCTGTTTATCGCACTGCTACCAATCTCATAATTTCACCGGCTTACCGCAAAGAAAAGGGGCACAAAAATGTGCCCCTTTATCCAATCAACTTAGATTTTTATGCAAGTTTATCTGAAGCAACCTTATAATTAGGGTCTTCGATAACATTCACTTCAACTAAATCTTTTGCCTTATTAAGTAACTCAATGCAGTCCGGACTTAAGTGACGTAAATGGACTGTTTTACCTGCTTTTTTATAACGTTCCGCCAAGCTATCAATGGCTTCAATTGCACTATGATCTGCAACTCGACTATATTTAAACTCAATAATGACATCATTTGGGTCGTTGTTGATATCAAACAATTCAGCAAAGTTTTTAACCGAACCAAAGAATAATGGACCATGAAGCTCATACACTTTTGAGCCCTGTTCATCAATATAGTTATTTGTATAGATATGCTTTGCATGCTCCCAAGCAAATACCAATGCAGACACAATCACACCAACACACACAGCTATTGCTAGATCGGTTATTACCGTGACGCCTGATACTAGCACAATCACAAATGCATCCGTCTTAGGTATACGTTTCATTAATCTAAAGCTAGACCATTCAAATGTGCCTAAAACAACCATGAACATCACACCAACAAGTGCCGCCAGAGGGATCATTTCAATTAGACTTGCAGCAAACAAGATAAAGCCAAGTAATAAAACAGCCGCTGTAATCCCTGATAAACGACTACGGCCACCTGAATTAATGTTGATCATTGATTGACCAATCATGGCACAACCACCCATTGCACCAAATACGCCACAGGTAACGTTAGCTGCACCTTGGCCGATACATTCTTTATTTGAGTTACCGCGTGTTTCAGTGATTTCATCAATTAGTGTTAAAGTTAGAAGCGATTCAATCAGGCCAATCGCAGCTAAAACTAATGCATAAGGGAAGATGATTTTGAAAGTCTCAAAATTGAACGGTACAGCCGGAATATGGAACTCAGGGAATCCGCCTGCAATTGTTGCATTCAAATCGCCTGACATATCTTTTAAGTAATCAAGTACAGTACGAGATTCTAGATCTAAGCCAATCACTAATCCTGTCACTACCAATATAGCAGCAAGCGATGATGGAATGGCTGTTGTAAGTTTCGGTAAGAAATGAATGATTGCCATCGTTAAAGCTACGAGACCACCCATCACATATAGCTCTGAGCCTTGCATCCATTGAAGCTGACCATTGCCGTCCATTACTTTGAACTGCCCTAATTGAGCTAAGAAGATAACTATTGCCAAGCCATTAACGAAACCCAACATCACTGGGTGTGGAACCATTCTAATGAATTTACCAAGCTTAAATATGCCCGCCAATATTTGCAGCACACCCATTAATAAAACGGTAGCAAATAAATATTCGACACCATGCTCAATAACCAAGCTGACCATCACAACAGCTAACGCACCCGTTGCACCTGAAATCATGCCTGGACGACCACCAAAAATAGAGGTAATTAAGCCGACGATAAAGGCCGCATATAGGCCAACTAAGGGATCAACATGCGCAACAAATGCGAATGCTACAGCTTCAGGTACCAGTGCTAGTGCAACGGTTAAGCCGGAAAGGATATCGTTTTTAGCAGAGCTTGGTGCTTTGCCCATCAGATTAAACATTCATTTCCTCGATGTGTTAGATGTGTATTTATAATAATTATGAACAGAAAAGCGCTGGATTATAGCGAAATCCAGCGCTTTTAACAAACTGACTACATCAGCTAAGTATAGTCGAAATACGTGACAGGCGTTTTAAAGTGGTAAAGCAGTTGTTCTCTTTACACACGTCATTGTTACATTTGAATGCACTTCTTGAACATATTCCAAATTCAATAAATTATCACGGACGAAGCGCTCGTAGCCATCAATGCCTTTTGAAATGATTCTGAGCATGAAATCCATAGTGCCAGCCATGGTGTAACATTCTGTCACTTCGTCATAGCTTAAAATTAGCTCTTCAAACTCCGCAAGATTATTACGCCCGTGGTTAGACAACCTAACGTTGGCGTAAACCAACATATCAAAGCCCAACTTTTTGTCATCTAGCAAAGCGACTTTACCTTTGATATAGCCATCTTGCTCTAGCTTTGCAATTCTGCGCCAGCATGGTGATTGTGAAAGGCCTACTTTATCTGCAATCTCTGCTGTTGATAAACTTGCATCCTGTTGGATTAAGGCCAATATTTGCCTGTCAACTTGATTTAAAGACATATTTAATACGTTCTCTTAAAATTATGAGAATTTTATTCTCTTTCTTAGATTAAATTTTAGTGCGTTTTAGCCGAATCGGCCACTCATAAAAGGATTATGTGCCTTCTCATAACCAATTGAAGTATTTGGTCCATGCCCAGAAAAAACTTCAACGTCATCTGGTAAGGTAAAAAGCTGTGTTTTGATTGATGTTTTTAATTGGTCACTGTTTCCTTTCGGAAAGTCAGTTCTGCCAACTGAGCCTTTGAATAAAACATCACCTACAAATACAACTTGTTTACTGGCCTCATAAAAAACAATGTGACCAGGCGTATGACCTGGGCAATGTCGTACTTCAAAGTTTAAATTACCTAAGTTAAAAACTTCACCATGTTCTAACCAACGGTCGGGGTAAAACACTTCATGAGGATCAAATCCAAACATTTGCGATTGCATCGGCAAAGCATCAAACCAAAAACGCTCATCTTCGGTTGGACCAATAATTTGAATATCAAGTTTGCTTGCTATTTCTACACTTGCACCAACATGATCTAGATGACCATGGGTTAACAAAATACACTTAACTGTGAGATTATTACTAGCTATGTGCTCTAATAATAAATGTGCATCTCCACCGGGATCGAGTATTGCTGTATCGCCGGTCTCTTCACAAGTAATGAAACGTGTATTTTGCATAAATGCAGTGACAGGCTTGGTAACGACTTTCACTGATTACTTCTCTACTTCTTTTTGCTCTGGTTTATATTGCATCAAAATTGGGTATTTTAAGTAGCCTTGATCATAATATGGCGTTTTTGAATACAACCAATTTAAACGTGCTTTAGGATCTGATTCAAAGCTTTTGTCTTCTCTTAACTTCTTATCAAATTCTAGCGCAAGTTTAGGATTATCTTTTAACATTGAACGGGCATAAGGTACTAATGCATAATTTTCAACATATTCTGTTCGTTGGAATATTGTATGAAAACTTCCCCATGAGAAAAAAGAGTCAGGGGCTTCAGGGTGCAGTAAATGAGTTGCCAGCTTGCCTCTTGCTTGTTGCGTCGTTACTTTGTACCACCCGGCTAAATTTTTTTGTTCAATTTCGCTATAAGTGAACTGTGCAGTTACTCTAAAACGTCCTTCAAAAGGTATTTTGTCGAAAGAATAATCATTAACTTCTGTTAGTTTTAGGTTAGAAACTAAATCAGTAGAGGTGACTGTTTCAACATTGATACCGTGTATTGATAATTTATCTGCAATGAAACTATATGACTGAGGTATATAAAATGCTTCAGGCACATCAACTTCAGAAACAACCTCTTTTTTCCAATAGATAGGTAGCTTCTCGTAGTGCTCTGGCTCACCAAGATACTTAACCTCTTGTTGCCCAGAAAGCGCACTGTTAAATCTCTTATATTTAATCCCTTTGAAGCTGATAAAGTCAGGCTCTGTTGCATATTTTCTATTAAGTACCAGACGCTCTGGCGTTTCTTGCTCTTTTTTAACTGCACTTTCAAGGGCTTGAGAATGAATAGATAAAGCGTCTATAACGCCATCTAAAAATACATAGGTACCAAGTACACGTTGCTTATAGGGTTTAAGTGAGTGATTTTCTACTAAAATCGTTGGTACATTAGCAAGGTCTCCCCAGCCATTTGAAAAGCGTGGTCCCGCAATCCAACCTGCTAAGCCACTCTTAAACTCTCTTTTATCCATTACAAATACAAGCGGACCAGGAATATGGTCGTATTTTGCTAATGTTTTATCAATATGAGGCTGGAACTTTTCAGCTAACACCGTTGCAATTTTTGGTGATTCACTAGCGAATGCGGGTGTGTAGCCATAAGTGACATCGTATTGGTAATCTGCACCATCAGTGACATGAACATCTACGTACAAATCTGGCTCAAATTCGTCTATTACGTTCAATACAGCCTTTACCTCTGGCGTATCTAATTTAGTGTAATCACGATTAAGGTTTAGGTTGTTACCATTCGTTCTAAACCCCATCTGAATTGGGCCACGCTGGTTAATACGATTAAACTCACTTCGGCGCTCATGACCATCAACATTTAAAATTGGTATAAAAAGTATATTTACTTTAGTGAGCAGATCCCTTCTTTTGCCCGTTGCGATATCTCTTAGCAACATAAAGCCAGCATCTTTACCGTCAATTTCACCAGAATGAATACCAGCTTGAATTAAAATTGTCGGCTTACCATTACTTTTGATCATGTTTGAAGAAAATTGACCATTTTCGCTGGCAACAATCATTTTGATTTCACGCTGACCAAAACTTTCACCAATTGATATGCTGCTGAACTGGGTTGGGTTTGCCGCAATTAATCTGTCAACGAATTTCATTGTGTCTTTATAAGTTGGCGATACTTCCCCACCACTTAGTTCGAAGTCTGTTGTTAAAGGGCCAGAACTTTGAATTAGCTGCAAACTCTTCCCTTGCCAAGGTATTAATGGTGGTAAATGACCATTCATACTCAACACTGTGGATAACATTATAACGTTTGCAAACATGTAAAAGACTCATTAATAATTTATAAGTTAGATGAATTATATCAATCTTTTACAAACCAATTTAGAATGTGCGGTGATTCAACAAAAAAATGCAGCAAATGACATATTTGGCATTTTTTATCTACTTTAATACAGCGAAATAACAAAATGAAATCAATCTTGATCACGGGCTGCTCTACCGGCATCGGTTATCACTGTGCAAAACAACTACATAAATCAGGTTATAAAGTTATAGCCAGTTGCCGTAAAAATGAAGATGTTGTGCGGTTATCAGAAGAAGGTTTAACATGTATTAAATTAGATCTAGCGGACCAGACTAGTATAGAGCAAGGCTTTAAAACAGCACTTGATATGTGTGGTGGACAGTTAGATATATTGTTTAACAATGGTGCTTATGGACAACCCGGCGCAGTAGAGGATTTAACAACAGATACTTTACGCGCACAATTTGAAGTCAACTTTTTTGCTTGGCACCACCTCACAAATTTAGCAATTAAACATATGCGCTCAACGGGACATGGTCGAATTATTCACAATTCATCCGTGTTAGGTTTTGTAGCTCTACCTTATCGAGGTGCTTACAATGCCAGCAAGTTCGCTTTAGAAGGGTTGACAGATACATTGCGAATGGAATTAGCAGATACAAATATTCACATTAGCTTAATTGAACCAGGACCGATTGCTTCTAAATTTAGAGATAATGCAAAACAAGCGTTTATAAAAAATATTGATATTGAACAAAGTGCACATAGTGATAATTATCGCGCACAGCTAAACAGACTAGAAAGTCAAACTGCACCACAAAAATTTACCCTAGGCCCTGAAGCTGTTCTTGAAAAACTTTTGCATGCAATGAATGCTGTAAAACCTAAGCCGCGTTACTACGTGACATTCCCAACCTATTTCATGGGCGTGATGCGAAGAATATTAAGTACTAGATTACTTGATAAAATTTTAATAAAGAATCGTTAAAACTAAAAAAGGAGCCATTGGCTCCTTTTAAATTAATAAGTTCGAGACTTATTAAGCAGCTAGACCTTCTTTTGCTTTAGCAACTAATGCTGCGAAAGCTACTTGGTCGTATACTGCGATATCAGCTAGGATCTTACGATCGATCTCAACAGATGACTTTTTAAGGCCATTGATGAAACGGCTGTAAGAAAGACCATTCTGACGTGAAGCTGCGTTGATACGTGCAATCCATAGTTGACGGAAAGTACGTTTCTTAGCACGACGGTCACGGTAAGCGTATTGACCTGCTTTAGTTACAGCTTGGAACGCTACGCGGTAAACACGTGAACGTGCTCCGTAGTAACCTTTAGCTTGCTTTAATACTTTTTTGTGACGTGCACGTGCGATAACACCGCGTTTAACTCTTGCCATTTCTGATATCCTCTATTAAGCGAATGGTAACATACGATCGATTAGGCCTAGGTCATTCTTATGAACCATAGACTTAGCACGAAGGTGTAGTTTACGCTTTGAAGATTTCTTAGTCAGAATGTGACGAAGATGCGATTGTTTACGCTTGTAACCGCCTGAAGCAGTCTTTTTGAAACGCTTAGCTGCGCCTCTGTGTGTTTTTAGCTTGTAAGCCATTGCAATAACTCCAAATGTATTGCGCTAATCAATGTAACAAGGCGGGATAAACCACTTGTAGAGCCTTATTACAACCTAATTTCTGGTGAGAAATTAATCTACTTTTTACAGACCAGTTGAACTAGGTAGCCGAAGCATTTGAGACCTAGTTCAAAATCGGAGCGTATTATGCCGTGTTTATGCTTTTTTAGCAATAGGCGCCAACATCATAATCATTTGACGACCTTCTACGCGATTTGGAAAAGACTCTACTGTTGCGATGTCTTCCAAATCAGCTTTAACACGGTTTAATAAATCTAGACCAATGTCTTGGTGAGCCATTTCACGGCCGCGGAAGCGAATTGTAACTTTTGCTTTGTCTCCACCCTCTAAGAATTTTCTTAGGTTGCGTAGCTTAACATTGTAGTCACCAGAATCAGTACCTGGACGGAACTTGATCTCTTTAATTTGGATCTGCTTCTGCTTTTTCTTTTGTTCTTTTTGTACTTTTGCTTTTTCGAAAAGGAACTTACCGTAATCCATCACCTTACAAACTGGCGGTTCAGCATTTGGACTAATTTCTACTAAATCTACACCTAGTTCATCAGCAATAGCTTGAGCTTCTCTTAACGAAACAATGCTTGGTTCCTGGCCTTCAACGCCTGTTAAGCGAACTTCTCTCGCTGTGATTTCTTCGTTAATACGATGTTGTTTTTGAGCTGTTGGTTGCCCTTTTTTGCCGCCTCTAATGGTACGATCCTCCAAAAAATCAAAAGATAAAGCGTGTAGCTTAATATAGTTTTGTTAGCCACACGCCATAATTTTATTTACGGTTTTTAATCTCTTCGCTTACCTTTGCGATAAAGTCATCAACCGAGAACTTGCCAAGATCTTCACCTTTGCGTGTTCTAACCGCAACTTCCTGCTGTTCAACTTCTTTGTCACCAACAACAAGTAGGTACGGGATACGTTTTAAAGTATGCTCGCGAATTTTAAAGCCTATCTTCTCATTTCTCAAGTCAGCACAAGCTCTAATTCCAAGTTTATTTAATTTTTGCACAATTTCTTGTACATAATCAGCTTGTTTATCGGTGATATTCATGATCACCACTTGCTTTGGTGCTAACCAAGTTGGGAAAAGACCTGCATATTCTTCAGTTAAGATACCAATGAATCGTTCGATAGAACCTAAAATTGCACGGTGGATCATAACTGGCGTCTTACGTTCGTTGTTTTCTGCAACATAAGTTGCACCTAAACGACCCGGTAGTGCGAAGTCTAACTGCACTGTACCACACTGCCACGCACGATCTAAACAATCATACAATGTGAATTCAATTTTAGGACCGTAGAATGCACCTTCACCAGGTAGGTATTCAAACTCAATACCATTCGCTTTTAATGCATCAGCCAGTGCTTTTTCTGATTTGTCCCACATTTCATCGTCACCAATGCGCTTTTCTGGACGCGTAGATAACTTAACAACAATGTTTTCAAAACCAAATGTTGAATACGTGTCATATACCATCTTGATACAAGCTGACACTTCATCCATTACCTGTTCTTCAGTACAGAATACATGCGCATCATCTTGTGTGAAACCACGTACACGCATTAAGCCATGTAGTGCACCTGAGGGCTCATTACGGTGACAACAACCAAACTCAGCCATTCGTAATGGTAAATCACGATAAGATTTTAGACCTTGATTGAAAATTTGCACGTGACCCGGGCAGTTCATAGGCTTAATAGCATATTCACGTTTTTCTGATTCAGTGGTGAACATCGCATCTGAATACTTATCCCAGTGGCCAGACTTTTCCCAAAGACCACGGTCCATCATTAATGGGCCTTTTACTTCTTCGTAGCTGTACTCTCGTAACTTTTCACGAACAAAGTCTTCAAGTTCACGGTAAATGCTCCAACCATCATTATGCCAGAATACCATGCCTGGCGCTTCTTCTTGCCAGTGCCATAAGTCTAATGCTTTACCAATTTTACGGTGATCACGCTTTTCAGCTTCTTCAAGACGCTTTAAGTACGCTTTAAGCTGCTTCTTATCGGCCCAAGCTGTACCGTAAATACGCTGTAGCATCTTGTTATCAGAGTTACCACGCCAATACGCGCCAGCCACTTTCATGATCTTAAAGTGTTGACAGAACTTCATGTTTGGTACGTGAGGGCCACGACACATGTCTACGTATTCTTCGTGATGATATAGACCTGGTTTGTCATCCTTTGAGATATTTTCGTCTAGGATTTCAATTTTATAAGTCTCACCGCGCGCTTCAAAAGTGTCTCTTGCTTCTTGCCAAGTGACTGTTTTCTTAACAACATCATAATTTGTTTTAGCAAGCTCAAGCATGCGCTTTTCAATTGCATCTAGGTCTTCTTGTGTTAATGAACGTTCTAGATCGATATCGTAGTAAAAACCATTGTCGATGGTCGGACCAATCGCCATTTTTACATCAGGGAAAAGCTGTTTAATCGCATGACCGATTAAGTGAGCGCATGAGTGACGGATAATTTCTAAGCCGTCTTCATCTTTTGCTGTGATGATTTGTAGATTTGCATCTTCAGTGATTAAATCACAAGCATCAACTCTTTCGCCATTCACTCGACCAGCGATGGTTGCCTTAGCAAGACCAGGACCGATATCTTGAGCTACTTCTAATGTTGTTACTGGATTTTCGAAAGCACGCTGACTGCCGTCAGGAAGCGTAATTACAGGCATGATAATTCCTATTTACAGTGGTGACACCTACCAAGTATCACGTGTATTAAAGTTTAAAAAATGAGTACCTTTTACAACGCTTTTACGAATAAGCATTGATAAACTTATTTACTAAGTTAACTAAGGGTTTTAAGTGAAGCTTATTTTGGCCTTCACAGTGACTAAATTCAAGGGAAAGACTAAAATTAACCCTGTAAATTGATGAATAAATGAAATTTTAAATGCCTGAACAAAAATCTATAAAAATTGCTACGTTAAATCTGCTTAATTTTGCAGCGCCGCCTTATCGCTTTTATTCTGAATTTGAAGGCTACACACACAGCCAGTGGCAATCTAAAACTTTATTTATTTCTGAATTATTGGCTCATATGTCACCTACCGTGGTTGCCTTTCAAGAAGTATTTTCTGTCAAAGAACTAGAAGAGATTTGTAAAGAACAAGGACTCCCCTATTTCTCTGCCGTTTCTGCTGTCAAACACGAAACGTTAAAACCCGATGTGCTGTATTCACCCGTTGTTGCAATCGCTTCTAAATATCCAATTGAGTCTTTAAATTGTCTGTTGCCAAATAAAGACTTGCTTGATTATTTTGGCCATCAAACACCATTTGGTTTTAACCGCACGCCAATCAAATGCAAGATAAACTTGCCTGACGTGGGCTTTGTCAGTTTTTATGTTGTGCATTTAAAATCTCAGCGACTCATCACTGATGGAAACCTATTCGAGCAAATCAATGCAGAGCCAAAACTTAGGCATTACTACGAACAATCTTTTGCATTACTTAGAAACAGCCAAGATCGCTCCTTAGAAGCCTCCATAATCATGCATGATGTGATGACCAATAATCAAAATATGCCTGTTGTCGTTTTAGGTGACTTTAATCATAACCTTGAACACGCCAGTTTGTTGCCCTTTAATATTGCTAACGATCATTCATTCAAAGACGTACCTTCAGAAAGTGGCCTAATTGATAGCTACACACTTTCACAACAAGCTATGGCGGGTAAACAAAAACCAGCAACACACTTTTATCGTGGAAAAGGAAATGTATTAGATTATATTTTACTGTCTCAACACTTCGACCCTGTTCATGAAAAGTGTGTTATTAAAGAATTGAACTATGCTACTTTTGACGGACACTTAACAACACAAAGAGACGGAGAAGACATTCGTTATTCAGATCATGCCGCCATCATGATCGATTTATCAGTTTAAGCTTTAGCTTTATTCGTCTCACCGTTATAATTACTAACTAGTTTCAATATATTGGAAAGATTATGAGAACATGTGGTGTTGAAATCACAGGCAGTGAAGTACTTTTATGCTTGCTGACAAAAGAAGAAGACGTTTTTGATATTCGCGATGTACGTCAAACACGCTTTACCCTTGGTCAGGTTGGCCAAGACACTGAAGATATGCGCAAATTCCAATTTGATTTTGCAAAATTATTAGAAGATTATCAAATTGACTCTGTTGCTATAAAGCAACGCGCACCAAAAGGTAAGTTTGCAGGGAGTGCGACAGGTTTCAAAATCGAAGCTGCCATTCAATTAATAAAAGACGTGGATGTTAAAATTTTATCTGCAACTGAAATTAAAGAGCAATTGAAACGTAACCCTTTACCAATCGATTTTGAAGAAACTGGGCTTAAGAAATATCAAGAAACGGCATTTGTTAATGCATACGTTTATATCATGATGAAAACATACCGCCCAGAAGAGCTATAAATAGCAGACACAATAAATATCCGGCGATATCAGGCCGGATATTTATCTCACTGAAGACAGGTTTATTCATGTGTTTCATATAAAGAGTTCGACACCTTTCTTAAATCCACATTATCTATATAGTCATCACTTAACGTAAGAATTGCATTTAAGTTATTTACTAACTTTTCTTTTTGCAACTCACCTGGCTTTAATGCGGTTTGCAATAAATGCAATGCCATATCGGCCATAAGCAAACGTTGTTTTTCTTGCCAATTTTCATCAGCACGACTTGCAGGATGCATCCTAATAGCTTCTTCAACTTGGTCGTGAATCGACCAGCTTAAAGTTAAAATATCTTGTCTCTGCTGCTTTTCCATAGCACACCTCTAGGATTTAAATTAGGCCGTGAATATTTTTAAATGTGATATTTGATACAAAGCTCCACAAGTCATTAGCTTTGATCAATATGCTTTAATCTTCAATACGCCTTTCGTCATATCTTATAGTGAATTGTTTTGTGCTTTGGGGTTTCTTGGGTAGTAGTTTGTAGGCTGGCTCTGGCATAAATCAAATTCACGGGTATTTTTATAAGGTAGTTTCATAAACCCTGCTACCCCAAAGTTATCTATACATAAGGCATACTGCATGATTTCTTCTAAAAGCGCTTTAAATTGCGCTTCTTTAGACGCATCCAACAAGCGGTAATAATGGTGGATCTTTAAACGGTTTTCAACCGATTCAAAAATAATACATCCTGTGTGGTGAATTTTGTTCAACTCAAAAACACATTGAATAATACTTTTTGGCAACTGCAATTGCTCGTCAGGATCTTTACCATCTTCGAAATAACTATGTGGACGGGTTATTTCTTTACTACTGGTATCAACAACCGAGTAATGTAACTGAGGTAATACATCGAAAATAAACGCACCCGTACTGTCCCTTTCTAACTGAATTGTTTGCCGTGCATCAAATAAGCAACATTTGAACAAACCTTTTTGAGTAATGCCTTGCGCAAGCATGACCGTTGCATTAACAGAATCAGTAAATGCTTGATGTAAAGTTTCATCGTGCAAAATTAGACTTGATTCAATATGTAGGTTTTCTTCTCGCCAATGAAAACTTAAGCCACCAACCACCGGGAATTTTGCAAGGCGACTTATCGACGCTAAGAAAGCTTTTTCGGTATCTCCAGTATCAAACAAAAACTCTTTATAGTATCTATCTAGTTGTGCATCGTTAACATCAAGCAATTGTTGATTATGATCTGCTCTTCGTAGAAACTCTTTACGAGAACTGTACACTACAGTGTCTGGTTCAAATTCAAATTCATTGACCCAAAATGGAATGTTCGCTTTGACTGTTTTGTTATCTAGTTCTGGCAAATAAACTTTAGCCATACTTGGCATATTGCGGATAAAGTAGTCTCCTGCTGCATCTCTTAATTTTTTGTCCTTTGACAGCATATTGTCTATGACTGTCGCAAATTCCTTTGGTAGCCCTAAGCTTGCAGCGGGGATGACACTGACACCAAAGCGGCATGATTGTGCACTAGCCAATGCATAGAGTGTTGACGCAACACCTTGTTCATCGAATCGAGGCGATGACTGCATACCTGACATTTGTTCATCACCAATAAAATACACATCACCCATGCGGGCATTTGTACTCGATAAATCTGCTGACATTAAGTCCATGATGTTGCTGGCTACGACTTCTCCATATTCATCAATTTGCGCATAGACAGAGCTCCCCCAATCAACCAGAGAAAACTCATCTGTATCAACATCCCATACAATGTTAGAGGGTTTGATGTCACCGTGGACAATAGGTTGTGGGCTTAAGCCATTTTTATGACGACGCAGATCTAATAACACATTTCTGAGTTTTAACGCTAAGCTCATAATGTCTTGAACAGATAAACGACCACGTTTAAGAGAGATTTTTTCTAAATCTTCCCCCTTGGCTCGCGCCATCATCAAAATGCCTTGTTTTTTTACCCGTTCAAAAGCAAAAAATTTAGGCACCATGGGATTATTGATTTGCGACAACATATAAGCTTCGTCTTCAAGCCTATCTCTGATACTTTGAGCAAGGGTAATTCGAGAGAATTTAAACACCCACTCCTGCCCGTCTTCACCAATACCTGCGAATACAAATCCAAAAGCACCTGAGCCAATTTCTTCAACATTGCTATAACCCAGTAACTGCAATTGTTTTTTACATATATTTAGCCACTGCCTATGCTTTTTTGCGTCATGGTGAGAGAGCAGATAAATAGATTGCTGTTCGTTGATATAGAAATTATTGATTGATTTGGCAGTCATAATTATTATTTTGATCAAAAAAGGCCGATAAATCGGCCTTTTATATTGAAGATTAAGCTTGTTCTATTTTAGCCCAAGAATCTCTTAAACCTACCGTTTGGTTGAATACAAGACCTTCTTCTTTATTGTCGCGGCAATAATAACCTAAACGCTCAAATTGGAAGCCTTGTTCAACGGCTGCTTGAGCTAAAGACGGCTCAAGTTTAGCTGACTTAATCACAGTGAGTGAGTCAGGGTTAAGCGTTTCAACAAACGACTCAGCTGCAGCTGGGTTTGGTACATTGAACAATCTGTCATACTGACGTACTTCAGCTTCAACACAGTGTGTAGCCGACACCCAGTGAATAACACCTTTTACTTTACGGCCATCAGCTGGGTTTTTACCAAGTGTATCAGGGTCGTAACTACAGAAGATAGTTGTGATATTACCCTCAGCATCTTCTTCAATACGTTCAGCTTTGATTACATAAGCATTGCGTAAACGTACTTCTTTGCCAAGTACTAAACGCTTGAACTTCTTATTTGCTTCAACGCGGAAATCTTCGCGCTCAATGAATAACTCTTTCGTAAATGGTAATTCACGGGTGCCCATAGACTCTTCAGAAGGATGGTTAGGCGCAACTAATTGCTCAACTTTACCTTCTTCGAAGTTTTCTATCACAATACGTACAGGATCGATAACTGCCATCGCACGCGGTGCGTTATTGTTTAAGTCATCACGAATACAGGCTTCTAACATGCCCATTTCAACCATGTTATCTTGCTTGGTGATACCGATACGCTTACAGAACTCACGAATTGAAGAAGGTGTGTAACCACGACGACGCAGACCTGCAATAGTAGGCATGCGCGGATCATCCCAACCATCAACATGACTCTCAACAACTAAATCATTTAGCTTACGCTTTGACATAACCGTGTATTCAAGATTTAAGCGAGAAAATTCGATCTGTTGTGGGTGACACTCTAAAGAGATGTTATCTAAAACCCAGTCATAAAGACGGCGGTTATCTTGGAACTCTAGTGTACATAGAGAGTGTGTAATGCCTTCTAACGCATCAGAAATACAATGAGTGAAGTCATACATTGGGTAAATGCACCACTTGTCACCAGTTTGGTGGTGATGTACAAAGCGGATACGGTAGATGATAGGATCACGTAGTACCATGAATGAGCTAGCCATATCGATCTTAGCTCTAAGAACACACTCGCCTTCTTTGAACTCACCTTTACGCATTTTTTCGAATAACGCTAGGTTTTCTTCAACTGATGTGTCTCTGTACGGGCTATTTTTACCTGGCTCAGTTAATGTGCCGCGATATTCACGTGCTTCATCAGGCGATAAGAAACATACATACGCCAAACCTTTTTCAATAAGTTCCACTGCGTAACCATGAAGCTTGTCGAAGTAGTTAGATGAATAGCAAATCTCACCATCCCAGTTAAAACCTAACCAAGATACATCTTCTTGTATCGACTTAACGTAGTTGATGTCTTCTTTTTCTGGGTTTGTGTCATCAAAACGTAAGTTACATAAACCTTGGTAATCTTGAGCAATACCGAAGTTTAAACAAATAGATTTCGCATGGCCAATATGTAGAAAACCATTTGGCTCAGGTGGAAAACGTGTATGCGTAGATTGATGCTTGCCACTTGCTAAATCAGCATCAATGATATTTCGAATAAAGTTAGTTGGGCGATTTTCTGTTTCCGCCATAGATATGCATTCCTCTGAATCAAGCATTCTTATACAAGCCGCATTATTACAAAAACAATTAAGAACTAACAGATGTTAGAGCTTATTATTTGTATAAACTCGGCTACATTTATGTTTCCGTTCAAAATTGTGACAAATGTCGCAAATATTGTCCTAACGCAATAAATCTTTCATGAAAACTCGTTAATGTTCGCCACAGATTGATTACCAAGGATTAAAGACAATGGCATCTAGCAGTTCTAACCGAGTTTATATTCCAACAAACGCAAGAAATAACCAGTACATTTTAGCTGAATTCAAACCTAGCGATGAGTTTGTATCGAGCTTTGACAACATTGATAGTTGTTATGAGCGCATTGCTCGAAAGTTATTTTTAGCCTGTGAAGAAAATGGCTTGTACAACGTTCATATGATTGCCAACGATAAGTTGCCTATTACACGTTTTCATGAAGAGTCATATTGCCTACAAACAGAAAAGCAAATGTTGTTTTTCTACAACCCTAAATACCATGAAGCACATAAGTCATATTGGCAACAAGGTGTAAGAGCAAAGAAAGTGCGCCTTCTTTTTTTAGCAACAGGTGACGAGCTTAGAGCAAACGCTGCTAATTTTCACAATAAAGTGCAAAAGACACTACATGATTTAAAAGTGAACTTGGGCGTTGAGGATACTTTTAAGATAAGAGACCATCAGCACTTAACTTACGACTTATTTGCTCGTGTTAAAGGGCATAAAGAAACATATGGTTATAAACTACGAAGCTTATACCCGCGTTATGAAGCTAGAAAATGTGAAATTCCAGCCGAACACACTGAAATGACCTATGTTACTTTTAACATTCCAGTGACACGTGCTTTAAAAACACAATTTCAACATTTGCTCGAAGACGAATATTACACACAATTTTATTCATTTATTGAAGATAAGTTTTTCAGTGCTTGTGGTTATAAGCAGATCAGCCAAGCCGCGTTCATTGCAGATGGACGATTACCACTAGTTAGAAATAGTAAAATTGATAAGTCTGCACAAAACAGTGAACTGCAAAAGTTAAGCTTTGATATTTGCTCTGAAGAAACACAATACAAAGCGCATTGGGATAAAAACCAATTGGTAGATACGTTACATTTTGTTGTGGTTGCCAAAGCCAGTGATAATAAAGATGTCGGATATGGTAAGTTTATGAATAATGTCGAGTCGATGATCAGGGGCCTTTCCCAGACATTAGAGTTGTCACCTCAAAGACAAGCACTGAATGTACGCTTTTTCCAGCATATTAGCTATAACGCTTAACAAAGTATATGGTTAAGGTGTTGTGTGGTTTAAACCAAAACAACACCTTTAATTTTGGCTAACAGTGTATTTGCTTACTATTTTGTCAATTCTGCCTGATTGTTGAAGTTCAGTAATCGCGCTATTCAATAGTGGTAATAAGTGAATTTTTGACTTGTTTAACCTTATTTTAAGCTCTCCTTTGGTATGTAGTTGATCAAGGCGAATTGAGACATTCAATTTGTTTGCCCAGTATTTCGCGGGTAAATCACCAATTAGTATGCGCTCCACCCTATTCTTATGCAATGCTAGAACAAGCTCTTTCTCAGAAGCAAAGTCGATACGTGTAAAAGTATTATCATCGAAATAATAATACCCCAGTATAGTACCCACCTCTTCTTTATAAACCATTGGCGCAAGTTGAGTGCCATCGATACTTGCGTAATACTCTTTAATACCAAACAACTTGTGTGAAAATACAAACTGCTCCCCTGCATCACCGCCTGGAAACCAAACAGGTGAAACCACATCAAAGTCAAGTAGGCCATTCTCCATTGCATAGATGGTCCGCTTTGGCGGAAACCGTAACTCAATACCATGTATGTTTGCTTTATCTAAAATAAGTGGAATTAATTCACCTAAAATACCGGGCTTGTCTTTATCTGGTATGTAGTAAGGATACCAAGACTCAGAAGCTGCAAGGTTATATCTTAATGACTCTTTAGCATAAGCCTGAACAGAGCTTAGCAAGCAAATGAATAATACATTGAGTAATAATACAACTCTCAAGCACTCACCTTCTTATTGCTCTTGTTTTAATTTGAAAAAACTTAATCGGTTACTGACTTCTTTTGTTGACCCTTCAAGCTTCGACATATCTTGAGACATCTGATCAAGCATTGAGGTATTTTGCTGAGTAGACCTATCAAGGTTACTAACCGCAGAATTTACTTCACTGATACTAGTACTTTGCTGTCTAGTCGCATCATTCAAATTATGCATCATGGTATTTACTTCAGAAATATTCTCTAAAATGTTTTCTAGACGCTGATGTGAGTCTTGTGAGCTATTAAAACTTACTTCAACTTTATCAATATTCTCAGAAACTAACTCTTTTATTTTCTTAGCTGCTTCAGCAGAGCGCTGTGCAAGCTCTCTCACTTCACTTGCCACCACAGAAAAACCTTTACCCTGCTCTCCTGCTCTTGCAGCCTCAACGGAAGCATTAAGGGCAAGCAGGTTTGTTTGAAACGCAATTTCATCAATCATAACCGTTATTTGCGCAATCTCTCGGCTTGAATCACGCATACTTTGTGTTACATCTACAGAGCCTTTCATTACCTCCATCGCATCTTCAGCAATTTGTTTCGAATCTTGCATTTGTTTTGTAACAACCAGGCTTTGATCTGCTGTTTCATTTACGCTTGATGCCATTTGTTCCATAGAGGCGGCAATTTGCTCAAGGGCGACTGCTTGTTCAGTGCTTCGTTTCGAAATATCCACTGCAAATTGTTTTTGGTCGGTACATAATGCAAGTGTATGATTTGCTGATTTATTTACATCGGTAAAAATACTTTTAAGCTCACTAGATGATGCATTAATGGCAGAGCATATTTTATTAAAGTCTCCAGGAAAGTTATTATTTATTTGATGGTATAAAGCGCCTTGCTGTTGTAATTCTGACGATGTTTGAATTTCTTCCATCGCACTATTTAATAAGTGGAGCATCTCATTCATATCAGCTTTTAAAGTGGCGTATTGTCCATGCATATCACCTTGAATTTGTCTATCAAACTGACCAGATTTAATGCTTTCGACAACACCTGCTAATTCATTTAATACTTCCTCAATCCTCTCACTTGAAAGATTCATCGCGCGCTGCAGTTTTTCTAAATGACCTGAATATTCTCCAACAACACGAGAGCTTAAAACACCTTCACTTTGATGCACCGACACTTGAACTATATTAAGAATGGCATTTTCTAAATTTTCTAATGATGAATTTACATTTTTCTGAAGTGAAGCCAATCGGCCTGAATACTCATTTGTTATTCGAGATGAATATTCTCCCACTTGTAAGTGACCAAATAGGCCTTCAATATCGGAAACAAATAGTTCTAAGTTCTCTGATGATTCGTTAAATGTATTTTTAAGTTGTAACAAGCGACCACTGTAATTACCTTCAAGTCGCTTATTAAATTCACCATTTTTTTGAGACACTAGCGAGTCTGAAATTTCATTCATTGCATTTTCAAGCGATGACATGCTTGCATTAAATGACACTTTTAACTCATTCAAAGTACCTTTTTGTTCAGATAGAATTCGACCTGAAAAATTACCGTTTTGTAGCTGCTCCATACTTTTAGCGATTTCTTTAATGGCACTATCTATGGTTTCAATTGAGCTATCTACCTTTGCTCTTAGTGGGCCTTTGACACTTGGAGACATTCTTACAGTAAAATCGCCTTCTGCAAGTCCATTCATAACTTCATCAAGCCCATTCATAGTAAACTCAAGCGTATTACTACTATTATTTACCCCCTCTTTTAATGACGACATATCTCCTTTACATGGGTAAGTTACTCTATGACTGAAATCACCATTTGAAACTCGGCTCATAACAGACTGAATTTCATTATTTACTGCATTTAACTCTTGTAAAAAGCTATTAAATGACCGTGTAGCTTGCCCAACCTCATCGTTGAGATCTGAGCTAATAGATTTGGAAAAATCAAAGTCTTGATTTACTCGATTAATAAAACCACTGAGGTTTTGTAAGCCATCATTTAAACTTTTTGCGACTCTCGATGCAAAACTAACAATTAAGGAAATGATAAACAAACAACTTACTAAAGAAATAATTAGAAATGACATTGCTTTTGTTTTGGTAGATTGTGCATGTTGACTGATTAATTTCGATTTTTTATCAGCAATGACTTTTATTGATTTTATTCTACTTGTTGCATCAGCAAACCAGTTTGAATTATCACGCCCTGAAAAAACTAAATTGCCGCTACGAAGTTGTTCTGAGATAAATGTACGGTACGGCAGTATTTGTTCATCAAGGTTGTTTAGCTCAGAAAATTCTGACTGAAATAATTTAGGATCAAGTAGCTGCTTAATGAAATCTACTTGTTGTAGTTGAACATTTTGAAAAAGTGATAAATTGGCAAGCTGAGGAAGTGAAATATTTCCACGATTAAAAACGCCATTTAAAAGGCCACGCTCTTGCCCCGCACGCTCTTTCATCCAAAGAATGGCTATTAAGCTCTTCATGCTTTTGGTCGCATGTGGGTCGTCTGTATAATTTGCAAAAGTACTTGCTGCATCAAGCGCAAACTTATTAGCTTTAGAATAAAATCCAAAAGCGCCTGATTGTTTGTCTAATTCATCTACTTTTGCTCTAACTATTTCTAATGCTTTAAAATGCTCAACAAGATTATTAATAATGAGCTGCGTGGATCTGGGAAAATCATCAAGCTGAGCTTCTGAAAGTTTGAAAAGTTGGTTTTTAGCAATATCCGCTTTTTTTCTTTGTGCAAGTAACTTTTCTTTTCCTTTGCCGCCACTTGCTAAAAAGCCTGCTGTAAGACCACGTTCTACAGCAAAGTTGTGTGCAGTATTGTCTAATATACTCACTGCATTGACGTAAGCTTCTAATCTAGAGGCTTCTTTATAATTTATAAATTGAGAAACAACCAAATAAATAAAGCTAATTAAAACGAAAAATGTTGGGATAACACTCAGTAAACTAATTTTAGTTTTAATTTTTAAGTTATTAATCAAGCCATCAAACATGACCAAAGATCCATTGCGCGAAGATTAGTACTTAAAAGATAGTAAACAGCTGAGAAAATTGGAAAAAATTTGAAGAAAAAAAAGGCCTTGCATGGTGCAAAGCCTTGGAAAAATCAATATTAAAGTCGAATACCGCCATCAACTTCGACGACACGACCTGTGAAAAAGTCATTTTCAATGATGTATTTTGCTGTATGGGCAATTTCTTCTGCTTCGCCTAAACGACCGACAGGTTTCATCTTAACCAAACGCTCTTTCGCTTCAGGTTTCATCGCATCCGTCATTTTAGTACGAATAACACCCGGTGCAATTGCACCAACACGAATACCAAAACGGCCAAGCTCTTTCGCCCATGTCGTTGTCATGGCAACTACACCTGCTTTAGCAGCTGCGTAGTTGGTTTGACCCATATTACCCGCACGTGCAACGCTCGACATATTAACAATGACACCACCTTCACCACTTTCAACCATTTTTGCAGCCGCCTCTCGGCCACATAAGAAAACACCAGTGAGGTTAACGTCAATCACAGATTGGAATTGTGACAATTCCATCTTAGCAGTGACTACGCCATCTTTTGCTTTTAAAAGCAGACCATCGCGAAGAATGCCGGCGTTATTAATAAGTACATGCACGGCACCGAAATCACTGACGATGTTGTTGAAAACCGTTTCAACGTCAGCCTCAACACTCACGTTAGCCACATAGGTTTCAACTTTAACATCAAGCTTTACCAATTCTGCTTTTGCTTCAGCTAATACATCATCTTGCATATCGATTAAAGCAAGGTTAGCGCCTAGTTCAGCCATTTGCGTCGCCATCGCAAAACCTAAGCCTTGCGCGCCACCGGTAATGACAACCGTTTTATTTTTAATGTCCATAATGCAGTCTATTTTTCACTATAAAGTTTAAAGATTGCGCTAAAGTCTTCGGCACCTTTACCCTGATTTTGCATCAAGTTGTACAGGTTTTTCGCCAATGCGCCCATAGGTGTTGCCGAGTTAGTTTGTTGCGCAGCTTGCTGAGCTAAACCTAAATCTTTGGCCATTAAGTCCACCATAAAGCCCGGCTTATAGCCATTTGAACTCGGAACATTCTCAAGTACATCTGGACAAGGGTTATAAAGCTCTAACGTCCAGTTACGACCTGAGCTGTTAAGCATAATCTCACTCAGTACTTTTGGATCTAGACCATGGTCTATACCCATCTGTAGCGCTTCACTGGTCCCTGCCATAAGTATACTTAACAGCATATTGTTACAGATCTTCGCTACTTGCCCTGCACCAATCTCACCTGCATGATAAATATTTTTACCCATGTTAGGCAGTATCGTATTTGCCAATTCAAAACACGCCGTTGAACCACCCACAATAAAGGTTAGCGTGCCAGCAGCTGCACCTGCAACACCACCAGAGACCGGCGCATCTACAAATTTAATACCCGCTTCGCCAAGTGCTTTACCAACGAATTTTGCTGATTCAGCATCAATTGTTGAACAATCAATAACTAAAGTGCTTTCGTTTAAATGATTTACTAAGCCATTTTCGCCAGTATAAATCGCTTTAACATGCTTGCCCGCAGGTAGCATGCTGACAACAAAATCAGCGTTATCGCAAACATCTTCTACCGCGTTTACGGCAGTTGCACCGGCTTCTACAAGGGTTGCGATTGCGTCTGGGCTTAAATCAAAAACGCGTACTTCGTGACCCGCTTTAACTAAGTTGATGGCCATTGGGCCACCCATATTTCCTAAACCAATAAATCCAATTTTTGCCATTGTTACATTCCTTACAAACCTTGAAGTGGATGCTCTGACCAACGCGCTTTGAAAAAAGCGTTAATCGCGTCATCTGTCACACTTTGTGTATTTTCAAACTGCCAGTTCGGTGCGCCATCTTTATCGATTAATAAAGCTCGCACACCTTCTTGGAATTCACCAAATTCACCTGCAGTCACTGACATACCAAGCTCTAATCTAAAGCAATTTGCTAAGCTTAAACCTTTTGCGCGCTTTAGCTGTTCGCTGACAAGCTTTGCACTTAATGGTGAGCCATGTTGAAGTGATTTTTGCGCACGAGATAACCATTTGTTATCCGTTGCATCAAGAGACAAAATGGCATCAATTTGCGACTCTAAGCTATCTTTAGATTCAAGCTCTGCTAATACACATTGTAGTGGTTCAATTTCGCTCGCAGGCTCGTTACTGGATTGGTTTTGCAGTGAATGCAACACCTCAGACAACAAGCCATGATTATACTCAGCGCTGTTTTTCCAATCTGTACCTAGTAAACTTGCTAACACCTCACCGTAAAGCTCGGCATTGACAAAATGATCTGCCAGACCAACAAATTGTGCATCTTTGGCATTGATTGACGCGCCTGTAAGGCCTAAGAATAAACCTACACCTGCTGGCATCTTATTTAAGAAATAGCTGCCACCAACATCTGGGTATAAACCAATAGTGATCTCAGGCATAGCAATACGGGCTGTTTCTGTCACAACACGGTGACTAGCGCCTGCCATTAAACCTAAGCCACCACCCATGATGATGCCGTTACCCCAAAGTAAGATTGGCTTTTCATAAGTATGGATTTGATAATCAAGTGTATATTCTTCGCTGAAGAAGGTTTCGATGTGATTATTGCCATCATTCGCAGCCATTGCTTTGTATAAGCTAACTACATCGCCACCAGCGCAAAACGCTTTTTCACCATGACCTTTTAACACCACCAAGGCGATGGCATCGTCATTTGCCCATTCAGTTAGCTGAGGCGCAAGCAAACGGATCATATCTAAGTTGAGTGCATTCAGTGCTTTTGGCACGTTTAAGGTGGCAAACGCCACCTTTTTGCCATTATCACAGTCTGCCAACTCAAATACGACTGGCGCATCTGCTTGGTTTAATAACTGTAATTTTGCCATTAGCCGTTCACCCAATTAGCTTTACGCTTTTCTAAAAACGCATTCACGCCTTCTTTTTGGTCTTGAGTATCAAACAAGGTCACAAATAGTTCACGCTCTAGAGGAAGTGCACTGTTGATTGTGCCTGTACGACCTTTTTGAATAAGTGCTTTACAAGCCGTCACCGCAACTGGACTTTGATCAGCTACTTTCTCTGCTAAAGCAAGCGCCGCATTGAATGCCTCGCCTGTTTCTACGACTTCTTCCACTAGACCAATTTGTTGTGCTTTGTCAGCTTTTAGACGCTCGCCACATAAAATCATGCGCTTTGCCCAACCCTCACCAACAAGCCACGATAGGTTTTGCGTACCACCAGCACAAGGCAGTAAACCAACTTTAGCTTCTGGTAACGCCATTTGCGCTTGGCTTTCAGCAATACGAATATCACAAGCCAATGCCACTTCAAGGCCGCCCCCCATTGCAAAACCATTGATTGCGGCAATCGAAACACCTCTGAAATCGCTCAAGGTTTCGAACGCTTCACCGAATACACGAGACATGTCAGCAGCAACGCCTTTGTCGCCGTCTGCAAAAACGTTTAAGTCGGCACCCGCTGAGAAGAATTTCTCACCCTCACCTGTGATCACTAAAGCGTAAATTTCTTTATCTTGATTTAACTCGATTACAAGATTCTTTAAACCGACCAAGGTATCGCGTGTCCATGTATTCGCAGGCGGGTTGCTCATTGT
Organism: Pseudoalteromonas sp. NFXS53; assembly: GCF_056629255.1. Lineage (NCBI taxonomy): Bacteria > Pseudomonadati > Pseudomonadota > Gammaproteobacteria > Alteromonadales > Pseudoalteromonadaceae > Pseudoalteromonas > Pseudoalteromonas sp. NFXS53. Next base: position 132,868 of record NZ_JBWVBR010000003.1, read on the forward strand.
TACTACCGCGATGTTACCCTGCTTTTCTAATTTAAGTTGTGCAGTCATTTTGGTTTCCTTATTACAATACGCTTGGTGCGCCTTCAGCTAAAATACGACGACCGATGATCACGCGCATGATCTCATTGGTGCCTTCAAGAATTTGGTGAACGCGTACATCACGAACATGACGCTCTAGCGGATATTCTTTGATATAACCGTAACCACCATGAATTTGTAATGCGTCGTCACATACTTTAAAACCAACATCAGTGGCAAATCGTTTTGCCATTGCACAGTAAGTGGTTTTTTCGCTGTCGTTGGTGTCTAGTTTAAATGCCGCTAGGCGAACCATTTGACGCGCAGCAACAAGCTCAGTATTCATGTCAGCAATCTTGAACTGTAGCGCTTGGAATGCCGCAAGCGGTTTACCGAACTGCTCGCGCTCAGTCATATATTGCTTAGCTGTATTTAGTGCTTGCTGAGCAGTACCAATTGAACAAGTCGCGATGTTAATACGGCCACCATCTAGACCTTGCATCGCAAACTTGAAGCCTTCACCCTCTGAGCCCATTAGGTTTGCAGCAGGAATACGCACGTTTTCAAGGGTGACAAGACGTGTAGGCTGTGCATTCCAACCCATTTTTTCTTCGGCTTTACCGTATGAAACACCTTCAGCATCTGCTGGTACAACAAACGCAGAAATACCTTTCGGACCCGCTTCACCAGTACGTGCCATTACCACAAGTACGTCTGTTTCACCGGCACCTGAGATAAACATTTTCGAGCCATTTAATACGTAGCTGTCGCCATCTTTATCAGCTTTGGTTTTAAGTGACGCGGCATCAGAGCCAGAGCCTGGCTCAGTTAAGCAGTATGATGCTAACAACTCACCCATCACTAATTGATCAATGTATTGCTCTTTAACGGCATCAGTACCAAAGCTTGCGATCATCCAAGTTGCCATGTTGTGGATTGTTAGCATGGCGGTTGTTGCTGTACAGCCCATAGCAAGCTGTTCAAAAATAATGCTTGAATCTAAACGTGATAAACCAAGGCCACCTGCCTCTTCTGGCGTGTATAAACCACAAAAGCCAAGTTCACCGGCTTTTTTAATCACGTCTTTAGGGAAAATATGTTCGCGGTCCCACAGCGCAGCGTTTGGCGCTAGTTCACTCATTGCGAATTGATATGCTGTTTCGGCAAATGCCTGTTGATCTTCATTTAGATTAAAGTCCATAAAAGACCTCTTGTTGTCAAAGGTGAGCCGATCATGTCGGCTCACATTGTTATTATAAAAATAGAATAGAAAGGATTAACGTAAGTTGATGCTCATATTCGGGCCAGTCACGACCTCATCATCAAACCAACGCGAAGTAACCGTTTTCGTTTCTGTGTAGAAACGCACACCTTGCTTACCGTAGGTGTGTTGGTCACCGTAGAAAGAGTTTTTCCAACCAGTGAATGAAAAGAAAGGCAGTGGCACAGGGATTGGAATATTAATACCCACTTGACCTACTTCAATTTGCTGTTGGAATTTACGCGCTGCAGCACCACTTGCTGTGAATAAAGACGTACCGTTACCATATGGGTTACGGTTAATTAACTCGATTGCTTCGTCTAGCGTATCGACGAATACACAGCTTAAAACTGGACCAAAGATTTCTTCTTTGTAGATTTCCATCTCTTCTGTAACATCAGTAAATAGAGTTGGACCTACCCAGTTACCTGCTTCATAGCCTTCAACCGTATAGTCTGAACCATCAACTAAACAGGTAGCGCCTTGATCTTTACCACTTTGAATGAGTGAAAGAATACGTTGTTTTGCTTGTGGTGTTGTTTGCGGGCCATAAGCCGCTTCAGGGTCGTCCCAAAGACCTGGACGTACACCTTCAAAGCCTTTTTTAATGTCTTCTACCCATTCTTTCGATGAGCCAACAAATACTGCCACCGAAATACCCATACAACGTTGGCCACCAGCACCCACTGACGCACCAACAAGGTTATTTACTGTTTGCGCTTTTGACGCATCTGGCATGATCACCATGTGGTTTTTAGCACCAACGCAGGCTTGTACACGTTTTTTGTGCTGTGTGCCCTTGCTGTAAATGTAATGACCCACATTACAAGAGCCAACAAAAGACACTGCTTTGATTTCTGGTGCTTCTAGAATTTGGTCAACTTGGTTTTTTGTACCGTGTACAACTTGCAGTACGCCTTTTGGTGCACCCGCTTCTTCGAATAGTTCAACTAAACGCATTGGCGTCAGTGGATCTTGCTCTGAAGGCTTAAGTACAAAAGTGTTACCGCATACAATCGCCATTGGGAACATCCAAAGTGGGATCATAGCCGGGAAGTTAAATGGGGTAATACCTGCACACACACCTAGAGGCTGCGTGTAAGAATACGTATCGATGTTACGGGCAACGTTTTCAACGGTTTCGCCCATCATCATTGCAGGGGCATTTGCAGCTTGCTCAACCACTTCAATACCACGCCATACATCGCCTTTTGCGTCCTCGAACGTCTTACCTAATTCATGACAGATAATGGTCGCGATTTCTTCTTGGTGCTCTTTTAAAAGCGCCGCGTACTTCATCATGATACGAGCACGCTCTGGTACTGGCACGTTGCGCCAAGTCTTAAATGCTTCTTGTGCAGAATCAATCGCTGCTTTTACTTCTTGCTCTGTCGCACAAGGTACTTTTGCAAGTACTTCTTGGTTTGCTGGATTAACAACATCAATCCATTGTTCTGATGATGATTGAGTGAATTCGCCGTTGATGTATAAAGGTACTTGGTGCATTTGCACTCCTCCCCTGGTAAATAGAAAAAAGGCACCGCTGTTATATTATTTATACGGTGCCTACAACTTGGTGTGATTAAACTTCGACTGCCAGTGCAACCGCTTCACCACCACCGATACACAGTGATGCAACACCTTTAGAAAGGCCGCGATTACGTAGAGCATGAATTAGAGTAACTAGGATACGCGCACCACTTGCACCGATTGGGTGGCCAAGGGCACATGCACCACCATTAACGTTAACTTTGCTTTGCTCAAGACCTAACTCTTTAATTGCTAGCATAGTCACCATGGCAAATGCTTCGTTGATTTCCCATAAATCTACGTCAGCTTTATCCCAACCCGCTTTTTCAAGTAGCGTGTTCATTGCGCCAACTGGTGCAACCGTGAATTCTGCTGGCGCTTGTGAGTGAGTCGCGTGAGCAACTACTTTACAAAGCGGTGTTAAACCTTGCTTCTTCGCTTCTGATTCGCTCATCAGAATCAGTGCCGCTGCACCATCTGAGATTGAAGAAGAGTTGGCAGCGGTAATTGTACCGTCTTTTTTGAATGCTGGACGAAGACCTGGAATTTTATCAGGTCGCGCGTTACCTGGCTGCTCGTCGATGGCGACTTCAACGTCACCTTTACGTGTTTTTAAGACATGAGGAACTACTTCGTTATTGAAGCTGCCGCTTTCAATCGCTTCATTTGCTTTGCTTAGAGAGCTAAGCGCAAACTCATCCATTTCTTCACGGGTGATGCCATAATCATCCGCAGTTGCTTGTGCAAAACAACCCATCGCTTTATTGTCGTAAGCATCTTCAAGACCATCAGCCATCATGTGATCTTTAATCTCACCATGACCCATACGCATACCGCCACGCGCTTTTGGAATGAAATACGGAGAGTTAGTCATGCTTTCCATACCACCTGCAATTGCAGATGAAATGCTGCCAGCTTTAATTAGGTCGTGAGCAAGCATGGCTGCTTTTAAACCTGAGCCACATACCTTGTTAATCGTTGTTGCACCGGTTGAACGTGCTAGACCTGCATGCAGCATAGCTTGACGTGCTGGTGCTTGACCAAGACCTGCCGGTAATACACAACCCATGATCACTTCATCAATTGATGCGTCCGTAAGCCCTGTTTCGCTCATAACGCTTTTGATTGCAGTTGCGCCAAGCTCTGTTGCGCTTGCGCCTGAAAGTGCACCCATAAAGCCACCCATAGGGGTACGTTTTGCTGCTACGATTACAACTGCTTCGTTACTCATGTTAAACTCCTGTTCACAAGCTTCTTGCTTGTTTGTTTCAAAATGATGATTTGAGCATACCTAATATTTACGTTTACGCCAACGTAAATCTAAAATCAAGTTAATTGCGTTGACTTAAACTGTAAACTTAAGTTGCACGTTTTCCTTGCCAATACTGCTAGAAACTGCGAAAAGGCGGTTTGTTTAGTTAGAACTGCATTAAATATTCACACTTTTTATTAACACTCAATAATACATTCCCCAAAACGCAACTTTACCTTTACGTAAACTTCACTTATATTGGTCTAATCTGTTTTGAAGTAAGTGTTAAACAATTATGCAAGATAACCTTAACGAACCAACCTTCTCTATTAGCGAATTGGCTAAGGAATTTGACATTACCACCCGTTCTATTCGTTTTTATGAAGATCAGGGATTAATTTCGCCAGAGCGAAATGGTCAAACCCGCATTTATTCAAAACGAGACAAAGTACGTCTAAAACTTATCTTACGTGGCAAGCGTTTAGGCTTCACTCTGGCTGAAACAGGCAGGTTGTTTGAACTTTACGATGCCGATAAATCAAGTGCGAAACAGCTCACCACTATGTTGGCGCTAATAGAAGAAAAGAAAGCTGATTTAAGTCAACAAATGGATGACATTAAAGTGGTTCTGATGGAACTCGTTACCGCAGAGCGTCGTTGTCGCGACACCCTTAAAGAGCTTGATGAGCACGAAGACTAATTAAATTTATAATAACTCTCACACAGGATAACCAAGATGAGCACTGTATCTTTATATAAAGAATTAAACTTTGGATTAGGTGAAACAGCTGACATGATCCGTGATCATGTAAATAGCTTTGCAAGTGCTGAAATTGCACCACTTGCTGAGAAAACTGATTTAGACAATGCATTCCCAAATCAACTTTGGCCACAATTCGGGGAGATGGGCTTATTAGGTATTACCGTACCTGAAGAGTTTGGTGGTGCAAATATGGGCTACCTAGAGCACGTTATTGCGATTGAAGAAATCAGCCGTGCAAGTGCCTCTATCGGTTTAAGCTATGGCGCTCACTCTAACCTGTGTGTGAACCAAATTAACCGCAACGGTAACGACGCGCAAAAACAAAAGTATCTACCTAAGCTAATTAGCGGCGAACACATTGGCGCACTTGCTATGAGTGAACCAAATGCGGGTTCTGATGTTGTTTCTATGAAGCTAAAAGCTGAAAAGAAAGGCGATAAGTACATTCTGAACGGCAATAAAATGTGGATCACTAACGGTCCTGATGCAGATGTCTTAGTGGTTTATGCAAAGACGGATTTAGAAGCCGGTTCTAAAGGGATCACTGCCTTCATCATTGAGAAGAACTTCCCAGGTTTTTCTACCGCACAAAAGCTAGATAAACTAGGTATGCGCGGCTCAAACACCTGTGAACTGGTTTTTGAAGACTGTGAAGTACCAGAAGAAAACATTCTAGGCACCCTAAACGAAGGTGTTAAAGTGCTAATGAGTGGTCTTGATTATGAGCGTGTTGTGCTTGCAGGTGGCCCACTGGGTATCATGCAAGCGTGTATGGACATTGTTGTGCCTTATATTCACGAGCGTAAACAGTTCAACAAATCAATCGGTGAGTTCCAATTAATTCAAGGCAAGGTTGCTGACATGTACACGCAAATGAATGCCGCGCGTTCATACGTATACACGGTAGCAAAAGCTTGTGACCGTGGTGAAACAACCCGTAAAGATGCTGCAGGTGCCATTTTATATGCTGCGGAGCTGGCAACAAAGCTTGCACTAGATGCGATTCAAATCTTAGGTGGTAATGGTTACATCAACGAATACGCAACGGGCCGTTTATTACGTGATGCCAAACTCTATGAGATTGGTGCGGGTACGTCTGAGATTCGTCGTATGCTAATTGGTCGTGAACTATTCACTGAAAGCCGTTAAGGACACACCATGACTGTTTTAAACTCATCTATTAATGTGCATGACAGTCAGTTTAAAGCAAACAGTGAAGCTATGGCTTCACTGGTTGCAGATTTAAACGACAAAGTTGCTCAACTTGCACAAGGCGGTGGTGAAGCACTTATCGCTCGTCATGAAAGTCGCGGAAAAATGTTTGTTCGTGACCGTATCAATACCCTTCTCGATGAAGGCTCTCCTTTTCTAGAAATCTCTCAATTTGCTGCGTTCGGCGTATACGAGCAAGATATTCCTTGTGCAGGCGTGGTTGCTGGTATCGGTCGAGTTCAAGGCGTTGAATGTATGATTGTCGGTAACGATGCTACTGTAAAAGGCGGCACTTACTTCCCGCTTACTGTTAAAAAACATTTACGCGCGCAAGAAATCGCAGAGCGTTGCCATCTACCTTGTATTTACTTAGTTGATTCGGGCGGCGCAAACTTACCTGAACAAGACGAAGTATTCCCTGACAAATTGCATTTCGGCCGTATTTTCTATAACCAAGCACGTATGTCTGCTAAAGGCATTCCGCAAATTGCTGTGGTAATGGGTTTATGTACCGCAGGTGGTGCATATGTCCCAGCAATGGCAGATGAAAGTATCATCGTAAAAGAGCAAGGTACGATTTTCTTAGCTGGCCCGCCATTGGTAAAAGCCGCAACCGGTGAAGAAGTTTCTGCTGAAGATTTAGGCGGTGCAGATGTGCACTGTAAAACATCTGGTGTTGCCGATCACTATGCAGAAAACGACGAACATGCCCTATCGATTGCCCGTCAATGTGTTGCCCGTTTGAACCACCAGCGCCCTACTGCGCCCATCCTAAAAGACATTAAACCACCACGTTACGATATTCGCGAAGTATATGGCATTGTCGGTACTGATCTGAAAAAACCATTTGATGTACGTGAAGTCATTGCGCGTATTGTGGACGATTCGCAATTTGACGAATTCAAACGCTACTTTGGTGAAACGCTAGTAACAGGTTTTGCTGAAATCTACGGCCATCCTGTAGGGATTATTGCCAACAACGGTATCTTATTCTCCGAGTCGGCACAAAAAGGCGCACACTTTATTCAATTATGTGCTCAGCGTGACATTCCTTTGCTGTTTTTACAAAACATCACGGGCTTCATGGTGGGTCAAAAATACGAAGCTGAAGGTATCGCTAAACACGGTGCCAAAATGGTAACCGCTGTATCTTGTGCTGACGTGCCTAAGTTTACGGTATTAATTGGCGGCTCATACGGCGCGGGTAACTATGGTATGTGTGGTCGAGCTTACGAGCCTACCATGATGTGGATGTGGCCAAACGCGCGTATTTCAGTTATGGGTGGCGAACAAGCAGCTGGAGTGCTTACGCAAGTACGTCAAGACGGCCTTGCACGTAAAGGTTTAAGCATGACTGACGAAGAAGTTGCTGAGTTCAAAAAACCAATTGTTGCGCAATATGAAGAGCAAGGTCACCCTTATTATGCAAGCGCCCGTTTATGGGACGACGGCATTATTGACCCAGCAGATACTCGTACTGTTTTAGGTCTTGCAATAGAAGCTGCTGCTAACGCGCCTAAGCAAGAATCTAAATTTGGCATTTTCAGAATATAAGGAGCGCACTATGTCGGTCACTTTAAATATAACAAAAACAAAAGTGGCGATTTTAGAACTAAGTCGCCCTGAAAAACATAACGCCTTTGACTCACACGTGATCAACGAGTTGATCCAATGTATTGAGCATGCCAATGGTCTTGATATCCGCGCTTTGATTTTAAAAACCGAAGGTAAACACTTCTCTGCAGGTGCCGACCTAGGTTGGATGAAATCAATGGCCGGAAATAATTACGATGAAAACGTTGCAGATTCTGAGCAACTTGCAAAGTTAATGCATGTGCTGGCTACCAGCCCTCACCCAACTCTGTGTTTAGTGCAAGGTGCTGCATTTGGTGGTGCACTGGGTTTAATCGCCTGTTGTGACATCGCAGTTGCGACTAGCAAGGCTAAATTCTGTTTAAGTGAAGTTAAGCTTGGTCTTATTCCTGCGGTTATTAGCCCTTATGTCATTAAAGCCATCGGTGAGCGCCAAGCGCGTCGTTACTTCTTAACAGCCGAAGTGTTTATGGCTGACAAAGCGCTAGATATGGGCTTAATTCATGACATTAATGATGATCTGGCTGCTGCACAAGACCAGTTTGTTGAACTATTACTTAACAACGGTCCTGCCGCTGTTAAATCAGCAAAGTCATTAATTAATGAAGTGGCTAATCAAGACATCAACGCAGAGTTAATCCTTCATACGGCAAAACGTATTGCTGAAATCAGAGTAAGCGAAGAAGGCCAAGAAGGCTTATCTGCATTTTTCGACAAACGTGCGCCTAATTGGCAAACCGCAGCAAAGCAATAAGGTCATTACAATGTTAAAGAAAATTCTAATTGCGAACCGTGGTGAAATTGCCTGCCGCGTTATGAAAACAGCTAAGCGCTTAGGTTTGCGCACTGTTGCCGTTTATTCAGATGCAGATGCCAATGCCCTGCATGTTAAACAGGCTGATGAAGCCTACCATATTGGCCCTGCACCGAGTAAAGATTCTTACCTAGTTGCTGATAGAGTGCTAGACGTAGCAAAACTAGCTGGCGCTGATTGCATTCACCCGGGCTACGGCTTTTTGTCTGAAAACGATATTTTTGCACAAAAGTGTGAAGATTCAGGTATAGCTTTCTTAGGGCCACTTGCAAGCTCTATTGAAGCTATGGGTTCAAAAACCCGTGCTAAAGAAATCATGGCTGAAGCCAATGTGCCGCTTGTGCCCGGTTACTATGGTCAAAACCAAGATGTCGACTTTTTAACGGCAGAAGCTGAAAAAATTGGTTATCCAGTGCTAATCAAAGCTGCATTTGGTGGCGGTGGTAAAGGCATGCGTGTTGTACGTGAAGCTTCAGAGTTTGTAAGCGCGTTAGAAGGTGCAAAACGTGAAGCACTTGCTGGATTTGGTAATGACCTAGTATTACTTGAGCGCTACGTTGATACACCGCGTCACGTTGAAGTACAAGTCTTTGCAGACACCCACGGTAACTGTGTTTATTTAGGCGACCGCGATTGCTCTTTACAACGCCGTCACCAAAAAGTCATTGAAGAAGCCCCTGCCCCGGGTTTATCAGACAATCTTCGTCGAGAGATGGGTGAAGCAGCGGTACGTTGTGCTCAAGCGATTAATTATCGTGGTGCAGGTACGGTAGAGTTTTTACTATGTGGCGACGAATTCTTCTTTATGGAAATGAATACCCGCCTGCAAGTAGAACACCCAGTTACAGAAATGGTCACTGGCCTTGACCTTGTAGAATGGCAAATTCGTGTCGCAAGTGGTGAAGTACTTCCTCTTAAACAAGATCAAGTGACTTTATCGGGTCATAGTTTTGAAGCGCGTATTTACGCCGAAGATCCGACTGAAAACTTTATGCCATACTCTGGCACACTAACACACTTATCTTTCCCTGCTGAAAACCAAGGCGTACGTGTTGATACGGGTGTGCAGTCAGGCGCTGAGATCAGCCCATTCTACGACCCTATGATTGCTAAGTTAATTGTGCATGGCGCAGATCGTAAAACTGCATTGTTAAAGCTTCACCATGCATTAGAAGAAGTGCATTTATCGGGTGTAAAATCGAACATTGCTTTCTTACATCATCTATCAGGTCATGATACTTTTGTCGCAGGCGCACCAGATACCCACTTTATAGATACACAAACTGATGTATTAACTGTTGAGCATGCCCCTGAAGAAATGATCTCTGTGATTGCAGCAGCAGCTTACTTAGCAAATAAACAAAACCAAGCGAATTTTGCTGCGGCTAAATCACCTTGGCAAAGTGCATTAGGCTTTAAGCTAAACCAAGCTGCATCTGTAGTTGTACCGTTTGACGGCTTAAACATTAAAGCACTTGTTCAAGACAATGGCTTTAAATTAACGGTGGATGGTAACGAACACACAGTTTCAGCAACTCTTAACGGTGAGTCACTTACTATCAACCTTGATGGTCGTATCTACAAAGCAAGTGCATTGGTCAATGACGAGCAAGTGACGGTCATGTTCAGCGCCTTTGTGCGTACCTTTGATTTACGCTCTAAACACTATATTAGTCAGCATGAACATGAAGAAGCGCCATTAGCAGCGCCACTAAACGGTACGGTTGTTAAACACCTTGTTGAAGTGGGTGCAGAAGTCGCAAAAGGTGATGCAGTGGTAGTTATAGAAGCCATGAAAATGGAATATACGCTTAACGCCCCATTTGCAGGCACACTAACCAGCTATTGTTTTGCTGAAGGCGAGTTAGTAAGTCACGGTGCCCTACTTGCCATCGTTGAAGCTGCGGAGGCATAACATGGCTTATCCAACTCAGGTCAAAATCGTTGAAGTGGGTGCCCGTGATGGCTTACAAAATGAAAGCAAAGTCACCACTGAGCAAAAGATAGCCCTGTTAAATGGGCTATCTGAAGCTGGTGTTATTCATCTTGAGGCAGGTGCCTTTGTATCGCCTAAGTGGGTGCCGCAAATGGCGGACTCGGCTGAAGTTATAAAAGGTTTATCTGTTAACCAAAACGCGCAGCTTTCAGCGCTCACGCCAAACTTAAAAGGCGCAGAAGCCGCCCTTGAATGCGGCATTAAAGAGTTCGCTATTTTTACTGCGGCCAGCGAAGCGTTTACTCAAAAGAACATTAATTGCTCTATTGAAGAAAGTATTGAGCGCTTTAAACCTGTAGTAGAGCTAGCTCAGCAACATAACGTTAAAGTTCGCGGCTATGTCAGTTGTGTGGTTGGCTGCCCTTATCAAGGCGATGTGCAACCCGAAGCCGTGCTTGATGTGTGTAAACAATTGTTGGCTCTTGGCTGTTATGAAATAAGCCTAGGCGACACCATTGGCGTTGGTACACCAGGTAAAGTGAAAAAACTACTTGATTTGCTTACTAAAGAACTGCCTTTAGACAAGCTGGCTGCACACTTTCACGATACCTACGGCCAAGCTATCGCTAATATTCACACGGCACTAGAAATGGGCATTAGTACCATAGACAGTGCTGTTGCTGGCCTGGGTGGTTGCCCTTATGCACAAGGTGCGTCAGGAAATGTTGCCACTGAAGATGTCATTTACTTACTTGAAGGACTTGGCATAAGTACCCAAATTGATTTAGAAAGACTTGCCAAAGCAGGTTGGGCTATCTGTGATGCCTTAAATAAGCCCCCTGCCAGCAAAGTTTCTTTAGCATTACGTGCGAAGTGCGAACAATAAAAATGATAGTGGCGTGAGCATAATGCTTGCGCTCTTTTGACAAACAAAAGTTAGGAGTGGTCTTATGGCCGGTTTTGATAAAGTAGTGAATAGCTACGCCGAAGCAATGGCGGGTTTAAAAGATGGTGATACCATCATCGCCGGTGGTTTTGGTTTATGTGGGATCCCTGAAGGTTTAATTGCAGAAATTAAACGTCTACAAACCAAAGAGCTGACTGTTGTCTCTAACAACTGTGGTGTTGATGACTTTGGTTTAGGTATTTTATTACAAGACCGTCAGATCAAAAAAATCATCGCCTCTTATGTTGGTGAAAATGCCCTTTTCGAGCAGCAATTACTAGACGGCATCATCGACGTTGAGTTAACTCCGCAAGGCACATTGGCTGAGAAAATGCGTGCCGGTGGTGCTGGTATTCCTGGTTTCTATACTGCCACAGGTTACGGTACACCGATTGCTGAAGGTAAAGAAGTTAAAGAATTCAACGGTCGCCCTTATATTCTTGAAGAATCAATCACTGGTGAATTTGCTATTGTAAAAGCATGGAAAGCAGACCGTTACGGTAACCTTGTCTTCCGCCATACAGCAATGAACTTCAATCCTATGGCTGCAACGGCGGGCAAAATTACCGTTGCTGAAGTTGAAGAAATCGTTGAGCCGGGTGAACTTGAACCAAGTCAAATTCATACTCCAGGCATTTATGTAAACCGTGTTATCAAAGGTGACTTTGAAAAACGCATCGAACGCGTTACAACCAGTAAGTAAGGAGTATAACAATGGCTTTATCTCGTGAACAAGTTGCAATGCGTGTTGCGCAAGAACTTCAAGACGGTTATTACGTCAATTTAGGTATTGGTATTCCTACCCTAGTGGCTAACTATGTACCTGAGGGCATTGAAGTTATGCTGCAATCAGAAAATGGCTTATTAGGCATGGGTCCATACCCTACTGAAGACCAAGTTGATGCAGATATGATCAACGCGGGTAAAGAAACCGTGACAGCAGCGACAGGTGCCGCTATTTTTAATAGTGCCGAAAGCTTTGCCATGATCCGTGGTGGTCATGTAGACTTAACGGTTCTAGGTGCATTTGAAGTTGACCAAGAAGGTAATATCGCTTCTTGGATGATCCCGAAAAAATTAATCAAAGGCATGGGTGGCGCGATGGATTTAGTTGCCGGCGCACAAAACATCATCGTTACTATGACCCATGCTAGTAAACATGGCGACTCTAAATTATTAGAGAAATGCTCGCTACCTTTAACAGGCGTTAATTGCGTTAAGAAAATCGTAACTGACCTTGCCGTATTAGAAGTTAAAGATGGCGCATTTTATTTGCTAGAACGCGCGCCGGGTGTTACTGTTGATGAAATTATAAGCAAAACAGCGGGTAAGCTAATCGTAGATGGCGATATCCCTGAAATGCAGTTCTAATTCAGTGTCGACAATAACAACACTAATGTACCGACCTCATTCCCAGTGCTAATGCACTGAGTTACCCAAAACCCCTCAAACGAGGGGTTTTTTTTCGTCTATAACTTGCTACATTTAGTTACAAACTTAAATTATTTGTTTCAATTTAAGTGTTAAACTATGTACCGATAATATACAAACAATATGGACGTATAAAAATGAAAAAAACTGCGTTATCGGCGTTGGCTTTAGCTGTAAGCCTTGCCTTGACAGGTTGTAACTCAACAACCAACTCTGCTTCTCAAAATTCAGTCGTGGCAAGTTCAACACAAGCCTTACCAAGTATTGATATTGCTTACGATACTTTTACTTTAGACAATGGTTTAAAAGTTGTTGTTCATACAGATCGTAAAGCCCCTATCGTTGCTGTTAACGTTTGGTATAACGTTGGTTCAAAACATGAACCTGAAGGTAAGTCTGGTTTTGCTCACTTATTTGAACACTTAATGTTCAATGGTTCAGAAAACTATGATGATGAATACTTTGGTCCGTTTGAAAGAGCTGGCGCGACCGAAATGAATGGCACAACAAATAGTGACCGTACAAACTACTTCCAAAACGTACCAACTACCGCCATTGATATGGCCCTGTGGATGGAATCGGACCGTATGGGTCACCTGCTTGGCGCAATCACACAAGAAAAGTTAGACGAACAACGTGGCGTTGTACAAAACGAAAAGCGTCAAAGTGAAGGTCAGCCGTACGGTAAAATGTGGGAAGCAATTACAGTTAATACTTTCCCTAAAGGTCACCCTTATTCGTGGACAGTAATTGGTTCAATGGATGATCTTAATGCTGCATCACTAGATGACGTGCACCAATGGTTTAAAGACTACTACGGCCCTAATAATGCCGTATTAGTGCTAGCAGGTGACATTGACGTTGAAACAGCAAAAGAAAAAGCAAACAAATACTTTGGTGACATTAAACCAGGTAAACCAGTAGCGCAAATGGAAGCATGGGTTGCTAAGCGTAGTGGCGAGAAGCGTATGGTGATGCAAGACCGCGTTCCTGCGTCACGTGTTCTAAAAGTATGGAACACGGCTGAGCTTGGTACTGCCGATTCTGAATATCTTTCTCTTTTTGCTGATGTACTTGCTTCTGGAAAAAACAGTCGTCTTTACCAACGCTTAGTTTATCAAGAGCAACTTGCATCTAGCGTATTTGCGTTTAACTTCCAGCGCGTACTAGCCGGTCAGATTATTCTTGGTGCTGACGCGTTAGATAAGAGCAAGCTACCAGAGATTGAAGCCATCATTGATGAAGAACTAAATCGTTTAATCACTGAAGGGCCAACAGCTGATGAGCTTAACCGCATTAAGTTTGCAAATGCTTCAGGTTGGATCAAGCGAGTTGAAGGTGTAGGCGGTTTTGGTGGTAAGTCTGATGTTTTAGCGTCAGGTGCTATCTATCATAATGACCCGGGCTTTTATAAAAAATCACAAGAAATTCAGGCTAACGCTACTGTTAAAGATGTACAAAGAGCAGCTGAAAAATGGCTTACTGATGGTGAGTTTATCTTAACAATTAATCCTTTTGAAAAATATTCAGCTAACGAAAAAGGTGCTGATCGTTCAAAGGTACCAAGTGTTGATTCATTGCCAAAACTAGATTTGCCAGAAGTGCAAACTACAACACTAAGTAATGGTCTTGAAGTTGTTTTAGCAAAGCGTTCAGATACACCGACAGTTGAACTTAGCTTACAATTTGATTCTGGTTTCGCGACAGACATCGAAGCTAAATCTGGTTTAGCTAACTTCTCTATGTCAATGCTAGATGAAGGTACGACGAGTTTAGATGCGTTGAAATTAGCAGCTGAGCTAGAAAAGATTGGCGCGTCAGTAGGTGCATGGGCAAGCTTAGATACTTCATCTATGACCTTAAGCACACTTTCTGTTAACTGGGAAAAGAGTATTTCTCTTTTCGCAGATATTTTACAAAACCCTGCATTAAAAGACGCTGATATTGAGCGTGTAAGAAAATTAGTGCTTGATGGCATTAAGCAAGAGCAAGCTCGTCCGCAGACAAACGCTTACCGTATTCTTCCACCACTCCTTTATGGTGAAGGTCACCCATACGCACAACCTTTAACAGGTTCAGGTACTGAAGAAGACGTGAAAGCAATCACTAAAGCCGATATCGAAGCACATTTGAGAAAGTGGCTACGCCCTGACAACGCACGCATGGTAGTGGTTGGTGATATTGACCTAGATACTTTAACTGCTTCTCTTGAATCGCAACTAGGCCAATGGAAATCACCTAATACGGCAAAACCTGTTAAGCAATTCAAACAAGTTGCTGCACCTGAAAAAGCGCAAATCTTTGTACTTGATAAGCCAGAGGCACCGCAATCATTGATTATTGCAGGACTACTTGGCGAGTCACGCGACAACCTAAAACCAGGTCAAGACATTAAACTTGATGTTATGAACGCAATTTTAGGTGGTACATTTACTTCACGTATCAATATGAACCTACGTGAAGACAAAGGTTGGTCATACGGTGCGCGTAGTATGCTTATGAATGCACAAGCTCAATCTCCATTTATCGTGTATGCACCTGTTCAGACTGATAAAACAAAAGATTCTATCCAAGAAATCTTGAAAGAGCTGAACGGCTATATTAAGTCTGATTTAGCAAAAGAATCTGAGCTAGACAAAGTAGTGTCTAACAAGGTTGCTAAGATCCCAGGCAGTTACGAGAAAAAACGTAGTCTTCGTAATGCATTGGCAGATGCTTACAGCAAAGGTCGTACAATCGAATATCTTGAGCAATACGGTGAAAAAGTAAAATCGCTTGAACTTAAAGATATCCACAACGAAGCGAAAGGCTTAATCAACCCAAATCAACTAACTTGGGTTATTGTTGGCGATGTTGCCAAAATTAAGTCTCAGCTAGAAAGCTTAAACATTGGTGACATCACTTACCTTTAACATAAGCTGATTATTTAAAGTTTAAAAAGCAGTGTGGTTTTCCATACTGCTTTTTTTTTCGTAAAAATTCTAGTTTTTTTAATATGCTAATTTTGCATTTATGATACTTACTATAAAATAGGTTTTTTACTTTGGAGAGCAGTATGAGCCAAGCATTTAAAGTTATCCCCCCTACCACTAAAGTTTTCTGTCATGAACGCGGTGAAGGTTGGACCTTAACCGGGATAACTGATATCAACGAGCATACTTCAGTTATGTTTAACGGCACACGTTACACCATTCCTGCAAAAAAGATTATTGAGGAACTTTTACCAAACTTTGAAAAACAAATACAAAAGAATTAATTTTTATTTGAAAAATGTTAAATAAAAGACAATAATACTCGCATCTGCAAAGATAATAATGGATGCGCCTTCCCTTTATGGACTAAGACCCACATCAGTTTGGATTTGATGTGTCATTACTTTGTGTTTTCTATAGTTACGGAACTGTATTTAGGATTGCACTATGTATAAGTCTTTCATGTTATCGTCTTTGGCGATTGCGATTTCTGCTGCTTCATTCTCATTATTAGCGAATGAATGTAAAGGTGAGCTATACGGTATCAACGCTGGTCGCGGTGAAACCGCTATCTTATTTAAACTTGATGATCAACTTCAAACCGTAAAGGCTGACTCTGTCGCTGAGTTTAGCTCTGCTGCCTTAGCATACGATACTCAACAAAATAGAATCTACTATGTATCAGCACCAAGGGCGCTGGATTACAAAGTCGATATCAGTCATTTAAACTTATCTAGCTCAGATAAAAAGCATTTACCTATAGCTGGAAGCCGTTTTAAATATACAAAACTTGCCTATTTTGATGCAGAAACACAAGCACATGTAGAAGTAGGACGCACCAAAGGCGTGATTGCCCTCGCCTATGATGAAGCAAATAATCGTCTTATTGGCAGCACATTCTCAGAACTGTATGAGATTAACCCGCAAACTGGTGACTATAATAAACTTGCAGATTTAGGCACCTTAAGTGGCAAATATCGTGGTGATCTTGCTTTTTATAATGATGAATTAATTTTAGTTACCAGTACAACCGCATATAAAATCAATACATCTGACTATTCTATTGAAAAATTAGCGAAACACCATTTAACCGCAGTAACTGGTGCAACGGTTGATCATGCCGGTAACTTGATTATTAGCCGTACTAAAATCAATGATTTTGGCCATACCAATAAGTCTGAGCTTTTCAAACTTAATCCGCATTCTGGTAATACATGCTTTATTTCTGAAGTGCCAGTTAGGCTGAACGACTTGGCAACCAATACCTCCGAAACAACGGCTTGTTACGCAGCGCCAATCTGTGAAACAGATCCACTGCCAGTTATTTCATTATCAGCAATTGAAGATACTGTCACTGAAGGCCAAACCTTATCTTTCGCTGTAAGCCTATCTAACAGCTATTATCAAGACGTTGAAGTTGAGGTTTCGGCAATTGAAGGGTCAGCCACTAGCGCTGACTATACTTTCCCAACACAGATAATCACATTTGCTGCTGGTGATACAACTACTTCTATTGAAATTCCAACGATTGATAATGATGAATATAGTGAGACTAAAGCTTTTTCTGTACAAGCTACAGCAAGCTTGAATAGTACTGGAAGTGCAAATCTACCTGCAATGATCCTAAACGATGATGCTCAATGCGTTCCAGTTCCACATACCAAAATAAACTATCAATTTGTCAGTGAAAGTGCGGGTTACAACAATGATTGGGGCATAAAAGTTAATAATCAATTTATCAAATTACTCGATGAATATGGTGGCTCTGGTAGTTACCAATTACCTGCTTCAACGCATTTTGACTATGCACTCGCACTCAATGGCAATGCTTCAAAACTTACCAACAACTTTAGGTGGCATGGACAAACACAGTATTGGGAAGATCAAAATGATGCTGATTACAATGACTTCGTAGTTCAAGTTTGGACAGAACAAATTCAAGTAGGCTGTAATTAAATCAGCTTAAAGGGAGCATTCAGCTCCCTTTTTTATTGTATCTTTTATGCTCAACTAGACTTAGATCAATGCACTGCTCAAAACGTCCTTTATAGTAAGGTGTTACCAATATAATTTTTTGGATAAGGAAGCGCCCGTGCAATCAAATAATATAGAGCAATTTCCAACCACACCGTCTGATCATGTTGAAGAGTCAAAAAGCGAGATGGTATTTGACCTAAATGTCAAAAATCCACCAATGAAGTGGAACGCAGATGGTAAATACCCCTATTCATCAAAGATGGATGTCGTAGAGTACGAAAGACACAAACATGAATTGCAAATTGAACTTTTAAAAATGCAAGGTTGGGTAAAACAAACCAACCAACGCATTGTTGTGTTATTCGAGGGTCGGGATGCAGCAGGTAAAGGTGGTACAATTAAACGCTTTATGGAACACCTAAACCCCCGTGGCGCACATGTCATCGCACTCGAGAAACCCAATGCCAGGGAGCGTAATCAGTGGTATTTTCAACGTTATATTCAGCACTTACCTACAAAAGGAGAAATCATTCTATTCGACCGCTCTTGGTATAACCGTGCTGGTGTAGAAAAAGTCATGGGCTTTTGTGATGATAATGAATACCTCGAATTTATGCGCCAGACACCCGACCTTGAACGCATGCTGGTTAACAGCGGTATCAAATTATTTAAATATTGGTTCTCTGTTAGCCGTGAAGAACAATTTAGACGCTTCAAGTCTCGTCAAAACGACCCATTAAAGCAATGGAAGCTTAGCCCTGTTGATATGGCCTCATTGTCTAAATGGCACGATTACAGTGAAGCGAAAGATGCCATGATGTTTCATACGCATACCAAAGATGCACCATGGACCCAGATCCGCTCTGACGACAAAAAGCGTGGTCGTATTAACTGTATGAGACACTTCTTAAGCTGCTTAGATTACCCAGGCAAAGATGAAGACGTGGTTAATCAAGTTGACCCTCTGATTGTCGGCGAGCCGAGTTCTTTCGAACGTAAATAAGGAGTCACAATGGAAGATTTAATATTAGATGCCGATCTTGTTTTTGAAGACAGACTGACGAAACTGGAAAAAATAATACAATTAAGCCAGCTAGAAGTTGAGCGCACATCGGCAATTGCAAAAGACGCTTCTGATAAAGCACAACTTGCTGTTGAGCAGGCGAAAGAAGCAGAAAATGCCGCTGAAAAAGCCATTAAGAAACTGAAATATGCAACTAAGCAACTCAAAGATGCTAAAGTAATGAAAATTGCCCAAAAGAAAGCATCTAAAAAGTCTGCCATCAAGCGGGCTAAGAAAATGGCGAAGAATAAGAAAGCGGATACATCAGCAGCTTGATTAAATAAAATGATATGCCATGCGTTTTTAAGAATGGCATATCTAACTTTTAAATAAGTAACTATAAATACTGTATATTGACTACCTTTCAACTAGCCAGATCCGGTACCTCGCTTTAAATCTATATTATTATTTAAAATTCTTAAATAGCCCTCTCGATCATTATTTTCAGTGATTTTCCAATAAAAGTCTTTGCTTTCGTAAACTGGCTTCATATCGTGTTTAGACTTTACTGACAACGCAAAAACATCTTTTTTGTTTGCGTGCTGAATTAAGGCGACTTCATCAATATCGAATGTCAATGTGATGTTTTTAAAGAAAAATCTAGAAATGCTAATAACATTTTTGTCAAAGCATAAAGTTAATTTAGTCTCCAAAGTCACTAAAATATATACAAAGGAGAATATAAACCAGCCAAATATGAAACAGCTAAGTACAAATAAGAGTTTTGGCTCAGCTAATAAACTTTGCGCTTTAAATTTTGTTGCAGCCATTTGTGGGTCAAACACAGCACTAGATATATAAATAGCAAAACCAAGATAAAAAGTTAAACAAAGTAAGATGTATGTTTTTCGACATTTAAATTCGATTGTCTGTCTAACAGAATTAACACTACTCTCTTGGTATTTGTTACCCCTATCAAAGCAATGCATTGCAATTTTCCTTAATTATCCCAATTAAATCTAATACATTAAATCAAATCACCAATATAGGAACAATTGTTTTTGTATATGTTTTAACATTCGATAAATCCCCTTTCCTCTGCTAATAACAATAGAGTCACAGTTATTGAAAAAGGAAATTGCTATGTCTGAAAATACCCCGGGCTCGTATCGTCATTTCTTAGGTAACCCAATAGCAAAGCCGCCCTGCCGAATGCTCAATGCTAAAATGTATGGCTTTTTTATCAAAGGTACTTACAGCACCATCACAGAATTTATAAATAACACTTTAAATTCTGTGCCTTCCGATAACGTTTATTTCAAACCCCTTTCAGAATATTGCTTACTCACCTTTACAGATATTGAAAATATAGCTTCTAAAGTCGAACCGTTTAGTCAATACGGTTGGATGCAAGAGACTGACATTATTATTTGGTTGCCAATCGCTAAAGTCGATAAAGCCTCAAAAAAAGCTTTGCATATTTATTGGTATCCAGCGTTTATCACCGTAAATAATATTAACGCCTTAGTGAATGGTCGAGAAACCTGGGGCTATAACAAGTATTTATGTGACTACACTATGCCAAGTGACTATAAACACGCTGACAATTTTTCTTTAAGCCTCGAAACCTTTCAGCCGTTTAACCCAAATACCAAAATGGACTTTCATGAATTGCTCAGCATTAAACGTTTTTCAGATGGTGATTCACTATTTGAAGAAATCATAGAAGTTGGTCAAGAAGTGGCTGAGCTTATCCATGCGAGTATAGAGGAGATCCAAATAAGTACAGAGCTTATAAAACAATTTATGAGTGGCATTAAAAATCCGCAAATGGATCAAATTCTGTTTAAGCAATTTCCAGATGGTTTTGCCCATAATGCCGTATATAGCGCTGTTGTGCATTCTCCATCAACAGTCAAAGACATTCATAAAATCGCTATGCTTAAAGACGAATACGAAGTCACCATCAATAAGCTCGATGCCTTTCCTTTTGATGATATGTTCGGAATCGAGATAGGTAAGCAAACGGCAATGCTGCCCTATTATGTGTGTATGGACTTTGACCAAGACGGCGCGTACGAACTTATTTCAAGTAACAGCTAAAGGAGCTGACTATGGCTAAGGAAAAAATCGTTATTTTAGGTGGTGGCGTTGCAGCAATGACATCAGCTCTTTACTTGACAGAAAATGAAAACTGGCAAGAGAAATATGACATTACAGTCTACCAACTAGGTTGGCGTTTAGGCGGTAAAGGCGCCAGTGGCAGGAACCCTTATTTAGGACAAAGAATTGAAGAGCATGGCCTACATGTGTGGTTTGGCGCTTATGTTAATTCATTTCGCGCTATTGAAACTGTTTATAACCAATTGAACAGACCAGACAATATGCCCTTGAGTACCTGGCAAGAAGCATTTAAGCCGCATAGCTTTGTGGTGTTACAAGAGTACATTGAAAATGAGTGGCAAACTTGGCCAGTAGACTTTCCAACAATTGAGGGGAACCCTGCTGATGGCACACTCGATCTGCATTTTTGGCAATTGCTCGAAGTGCTCATTGCATGGCTTCATAAATTCATAGAATCATTAGAAGACGAAATTGAACAAGCAAATAAAGTCACTAAGTTACAAACAAAAAAGTCTAGAGATAGAAGCCTGTTACAACACTTGGCCACTGAGATAACCGATGCCTTCGATGACATTGAAGACGAAGTGAGTGATTTTTTTGACTCAGCACATGATGAACTAAAAGAAATTTGGTCTTCGCCTAAGATACTGGCAACTCAACTCAAGCACCTTTTATCCCTCAGATCGAATGATAAAAATCTACAAAACCCAAGAGACAGGCTTGTTGTTTGGTACATAGTACGAAAATTAAAACGCTGGTTAAATAGTGAGGCAATTGAACTACTCGATGATAATCCAACGATACGTCGTGCTTATATCTGCGCTGATTTAGCCATCGCAATGACGACAGGTCTAATAAAAGACAAAGTGTTCTCAAAAGGCTTTGGTTCAATCAATAACATTGATTTCAAAGCTTGGCTCAAAAAGAATGGCGCTAACGAAAAGTACAGTGTTCAATCAGCGCCTGTAATCGGTTTTTACGATTTAGTATTCGGTTATGTTGATGGTGATTTTAGTAAAGGGGATGTTGAAGCTGGTGTTGCAAGTTTAGCCATGCTCAGACTTATGCTTTGTTACCACGGCGGAGTTATGTGGAAGATGCAAGCAGGCATGGGCGATGTAATATTTTCACCTATTTACGAATTGCTAAAACAGCGCGGAGTAAAATTTGAATTCTTCCATCAGGTTGATGCCTTAAAGCCCGCAACCAATAGTCAGACAGATAATTTCATTGATGAAATTGTTATGACTGAACAAGTTGTATTGAAGTCTAATAACTATGATCCACTAGTAGATGTTAAAGGTTTACCTTGCTGGCCCTCCTACCCGATTTATGACCAAATTGAAGACGCGCAAGCTAATTTATTAAAAGATAAAGATATTAATTTAGAATCATTTTGGAGCGATTGGCCTAAAGTTTATGAGGCAGAATTTGGGCATAATTTACCGAAAAAGACCCTAAAGCAAGGACAAGATTTCAACAAAGTAATTTTTGGTATTTCAGTCGCTTCTATTGCGCACTTATGTCCAGAACTAATCGCAATAGATGCAAAATTCAAACAACAAGTGACTGAGGTTAAAGCTGTCGCCACGCAAGTATTTCAGTTATGGATGAATAAAACGGATGAGCAGCTTGGTTTTAACTATATTCCCGAAAGCCAAGAGCGCCCTATTCTAAGTAGTTTTTCTCAGCCTTTTGATACCTGGGCTGCTATGTCAAACTTATTAGATAAAGAAGATTGGCCACTGAACAATCATCCCAAAAATCTCGCTTATTTTTGTAGTGCCTATACGTGTGATGACTATCCAGGTAAAGATGTACATGACTTCCCCTCTCAACAAAAAGCCATTGTAAAACAAAACGCGCTCGAAAAATTAAATAGAGAAATGAAACCATTATGGCCTGAAGCCTATCACGGTGATGAATTTAATTGGGATGTTCTTTACTCTCCAAATAATCTATCGGGGGAATCGCGTTTTGATGAACAATACTGGCGTGTAAACGTTGACCCTTCAGAGCGTTATGTATTGTCAGTCACAAATAGTAGCCAATATCGATTAGCCACTGATGGTACTATTTTTAGTAATTTATTTATTACTGGAGATTGGATAAAAACTGGCGTAAATGCCGGGTGTGTTGAAGCAGCAGTAATGGCTGGCATGCAAACATCCAGAGCCATTTGCGGTATACCTGAGCAAATAAGTGGCGAAAATGGATTTGAGCCTGATGGCGCAATTTAATATCAATTATATTTATAGCAACTATTTTTGGTATTGATGTAAATTATTATGTATTTGCGATAGAATCGCAGTGCAAGTAATTGATAGATTCAAAATATCATACATAAAGTCGGCTATAATATAAGTCGGCTTTTATGAGCATTTTCGTTGGGCAATTTAATTTAGCACTAAGTTGCTCACTTCGTATCAAGTAAAAAACACCGAGAGTTTTCTATGAGTTTGTATACAGAATACATGGAAGAGATCCAAACGCGTAAAGCGGAACTTGGACTTAGCCCAAAACCAATCGACAACGCAGAGCTTCTGTCTGAAATCATTGCTCAAATTAAAGATACAACAAATGAGCACCGTGAAGATTCTTTAAACTTCTTCATCTACAACACACTGCCTGGTACTACATCTGCGGCAGGCGTAAAAGCGCAATTCTTAAAAGAGATCATTCTTGGTGAAGAATCTGTGGCCGAAATCTCAGCTGATTTTGCATTTGAACTACTTTCTCACATGAAAGGTGGTCCATCTATCGCTGTACTACTTGACCTTGCACTAGGTAACGACGAAGCGATTGCAAAGCAAGCTGCTGACGTACTTAAAACACAAGTTTTCTTATATGATGCAGACACTTCTCGTCTACAAGAAGCATATAAAGCTGGCAACGCAGTTGCAAAAGAAATTCTTGAAAGCTATGCGAATGCTGAGTTCTTCACTAAACTTCCTGACGTTCCAGAAAAAATTGAAGTAGTGACTTACATTGCGGGTGAAGGTGACATCTCAACTGACTTACTTTCTCCTGGTCACCAAGCACACTCACGTGCTGACCGTGAACTTCACGGCCAGTGCATGATCACGCCTGAAGCACAACAAGAAATCGTTGCACTTAAAGAAAAGCACCCTAATGCGAAAGTAATGCTTATCGCAGAAAAAGGTACTATGGGTGTTGGTTCTTCACGTATGTCTGGTGTGAACAACGTAGCACTTTGGGCAGGTGAGCAAGCAAGCCCATACGTTCCATTCATCAACATTGCACCTGTTGTTGCAGGTACTAACGGTATCGCACCTATCTTCCTTACAACGGTTGATGTAACGGGTGGTATTGGTCTTGACCTTAAAAACTGGGTTAAGAAAGTAGATGCTGATGGTAATACAGTGACTGATGAAAACGGCGACCCTGTATTAGAAGAAGCGTACTCTGTAGCAACGGGTACTGTGCTAACTATAGATACTAAAGCTAAAAAGCTATTCAACGGTGAAGAAGAGCTAGCTGATATTTCATCAGCGTTCACACCACAAAAAGTTGAATTCATGAAAGCTGGTGGTTCTTACGCGGTTGTATTCGGTAAGAAGCTTCAAACACTAGCAGCAGAAACACTTGGTGTTACTGCACCAGCAGTTTATGCGCCATCAAAAGAAATCTCTCATGAAGGTCAAGGTCTTACTGCTGTTGAGAAAATCTTCAACCGTAATGCGGTGGGTGTTCAGTCTGAAACTCCACTTCACGCTGGTTCAAACGTACGTGTTAAAGTTAACATCGTAGGTTCTCAAGATACAACAGGTCCTATGACTTGTCAGGAACTTGAAGCGATGGCTGCTTCAACTATTTCTCCACTTGTTGACGGTGCATACCAATCAGGTTGTCACACTGCATCAGTATGGGATTCAAAAGCGCAAGCTAATATTCCAAAACTAATGGCGTTCATGAACAAGTTTGGCCTTATCACAGCACGTGATCCAAAAGGCGTTTACCATTCAATGACTGACGTAATCCACAAAGTATTAAACGATATTACTGTGGACGACCGTGCAATCATCATCGGTGGTGACTCACACACACGTATGTCTAAAGGCGTAGCGTTCGGTGCTGACTCAGGTACTGTTGCACTAGCACTTGCAACAGGTGAATCTGCAATGCCAATTCCTGATTCTGTTAAAGTAACATTTAAAGGCAAAATGGCTAAGCACATGGACTTCCGTGACGTGGTACACGCAACGCAAGCGCAAATGCTTAAGCAGTTTGGCGGCGAGAACGTGTTCCAAGGTCGTATTATCGAAGTTCACATCGGTACATTAATGGCTGACCAAGCGTTCACATTCACTGACTGGACTGCAGAAATGAAAGCGAAAGCTTCAATCTGTATTTCAAACGACGAAACACTAATTAAGTCAATCGAACTTGCTAAGAGCCGTATCCAGATCATGATCAACAAGGGTATGGAAAACGAAGCTAAGACACTTCAAGGTCTTATCGACTTAGCTGATGAGCGTATCGCAGGTATCAAGTCTGGTGAACAACCAGCCCTTGCACCAGATGACAACGCTAAGTACTACGCAGAAGTAGTGGTTAACCTTGACGAAATCGTTGAGCCAATGATTGCTGATCCAGACGTAAACAATGAAGACGTTTCTCGTCGTTACACGCACGATGTAATTCGCCCTGTATCTTTCTACGATGGTAAGTCTGTTGACCTTGGTTTCGTTGGTTCTTGTATGGTTCACAAAGGTGACATGCAGATCATCGCGCAAATGCTTCGTAACCTTGAGAAACAAAACGGTTCTATCGAGTTCAAAGCACCACTAGTTGTTGCGCCGCCAACGTACAACATTGTTGATGAGCTTAAAGCTGAAGGTGATTGGGAAGTTCTTGCTAAGTACGCAGGCTTTGAGTTTGATGATGCAAATCCAAAAACTGCAGCACGTACTAAGTACGAAAACATTCTTTATCTAGAGCGCCCAGGTTGTAACCTTTGTATGGGTAACCAAGAAAAAGCGGAACCTGGTGATACTGTAATCGCAACTTCTACACGTCTATTCCAAGGCCGTGTTGTTGCTGATACTGCAGAGAAGAAAGGTGAATCACTTCTTGGTTCAACACCATTAGTAGTACTTTCTACTATTCTTGGTCGCTTCCCTACTATGGCTGAATACTCAGCTGCAGTTGAAGGCATTGACCTAACAGCATTTACGCCACTTGAAGAAGAGCTAACTACTAAGTATGGTTCTGAAAAAGCGGTACCTGTAAAAGTTGTTGAAGCTTAATATTATTAAACTTCCTTAACTTTAAAAACGCGGTGAGTATTTCTTACCGCGTTTTTATTTTTCAAAACGCTTTACGAAATTAATAACCTCTCTTTTTGGTAATGCTTTTTGATATACCCAGCCTTGTACTACCTCAATTTTTAAATCATTAATAAAAGCCAACTGTTCTTGCGTTTCTACACCTTCAGCAACAATCGATTTATCCATCTTATGCAGTAATTCAACAATATGTTGATAAAATTCTTTTCCTTTCAGTGTTCCAGTATCGTCTAGTAATGATTTATCAAGCTTAATGTATTTTATTGGTAGCTCTGACAACATGGCCAAACTAGAATAGCCTGTTCCAAAATCATCGATAACGGTATGTATATTTGCATTTTGTAGGCTTTTTATATTCTTAAGCACCGTTTTCTTATCTGTTAGATAACTTGATTCAACTATTTCGATTTTTAGCTGACTTGGAAAATCTTTAAATACTTCACAGATATATTCTACTAACAAACTGTTTGTCATAACCTTTGGATTAACATTAATGCTAATGACTGGTTTAAATCCTTTGCTATTAAAAAACAATAAATCTCTATGTGCTTGTTCAATAACCCACATATCAATAATCTCTGTTTCATCGTGTTTGATTAAGGTATCTAAGAAATAAGGACCAACAATATCACCTGACTGCTTTTCGAGTCTTAGTAACGCTTCGAAACCAGAAACGGTTTTTGAAAATTGACAAATTTGTGGTTGATAATAAAGTAGCAGTCTACCGTTACTGATGTCTGTGAGGACTTCTTTCAGTGCTTTATTTGCTTTTTCTATATCTATTTGGTGTGCAATAAAATCTGACTCACCTTTATTACGAAGCTGCTCTGAGATGTTGAGTTGATCACTTAATTTACTTATGGCCTTATCAAAATTGATTTGTTCACTGTGCCATTTTAAAAATGGGTAATAAACTAATGTGTTTAAGCATAATAAAAGTAATTGCAGTAACACCCCAGAGAAGCCTTGAGACACCATGAACCCATTTACCAATGTAGGTGTCATCCAACTAATGGTTTCATTACTCACGTTAACTAACCCATAATCTATAACGGTATAAGAAATCAGAAAGTTAATTGTTGGTGCCATTACAAAAGGAATTAGCATGATCGGGTTTAAAAATATCGGTAATGCAAAAAGAATGATTTCGCAAAAGTTGAAAGCCGTAAATGGAATTGAAAGTTTAGCGATGTTTTTTTCATGTGAGCCAGATTTCAAGAATAGAGCAGCAATAATTAGCCCAGCGAAACAGCCAGTCCCTCCTATTAAAACAAATGTGTCATAAAAGGTTTTCGCAGGTAGGTTTCCTATAATTGGCTGCATTAAGTAATTTGCGTCAAATACCATATTAAAAGTATTGTCGCCATGAATGCCTAAAAACCAAAGTCCGTGTGTAAACAGCATTCTTTCAAACGTTAATTCGGCTATCGTTGATTGGCTAATATCTGGTGTTATCCAAGAAGCTATCAGATCACCAGCAAAATTAATCACTGGCATAAATGTATAAAAACTGAAGAATGTCAGTGTAAAAGGTAAGATAATCAGTAGTTTCTCGCTCAAAAAACGACTTATATGATGAAAGTATTTATCTAAATTAGGATGAAGGTTTACCAGCAACTTTAAGATCAGGCTACTTAAACAAGGAATAATGACCGCATAGGGTGTGCCGCCAGTAGGATCAAGTCTAAATGATTCGCCATCATAATTGATATACTGCCCATGAAGTGAAAAACAGAGCAGCGCTAGCATGGCTCCCACCACACCACTTTGTCCAAAGTTCTTGCTAATAAAAAAACCGATGGAAATAGAAACAATAACTGGAAATAATGAAAGCACTAAAGAAGCACTTGCCAGTATGACTGAATATGCATGATCGCTTGGTGCCACAATATTGAACTTTACAGCACTATTTAACAGTAAAATAGCGATGGCACTGCTCACAAAATAGGGGATCAAAGCAATGAAGGCTTCACGTAAAGACAGAAGAAATCGACTGTGTAATACCGCCTTTACTGAACGTTTCGCTGTTTCAAATGACAAAAAAGCGCCCCAAATATTATTGTTAAATTAAGTATAATCCTCTTCTGAATAACTGCGAATAAATCATTAAAATTAGTCTTTGTGTGAGCTTATAAGTGCTTCAACGATGGCATTTGACAATGGATTTTCTTGGTTATTTTTCGAAATGATTAAACTCACGGGGATCTGATATGTATAATTTTCTGGCTCTATGACCTTCATTAGACCTTTATTAACCCAGAAACTCGCGTAATGTTCTGGAAGATAACCAATAAATTCACCAGATAAAATTAAATGAGCAATGCCTTCATCGTGATATGCGGTTGCACTGTTTTGATAATTCAAACCATCATTTCTGACTTCTTTGTCTCTCATATAATTTGAAGTAATCACTTCAGCATCAGATAAACGCTCAGACAATACCTTTCCTTCTAAAGAGAACAGTTCATGGCCTTTCCCACAATAAAGATAGTTACTTTCATTATGTAGCGGAATATATTCAAGCCCTCTTATATGATGACGACTCACACCTAAACCTACGAGTGAACGACCATTTATTACTGAAGTTTCAACTTCTCTGGCCTCACAAACATTAATATCAAATTGAATATTCTTACTTAGCTGGCGAAGTGACGCTATCGCTTGTGCAACGCCACAGCGAGGATCACTCACCATGGTATCTATGACAGAGATACTCACTCGACCCGATAGTTCATTTTTAGAACTAGCTATAGTATTTGCAAAGGCTTCACATTGACGTAAGAGCTCTAAAGAAGCTTGATAGGTTACTCTACCCGGCTCTGTTAACTCAAAACCACTTCTACCTCGCTTACAAAGTTTTATGCCTAAACGAACCTCTAAGTCCGATAAATGGGAACTAATGGTAGAACGTCCAATATTTAATCTTGATTCTGCAGCAGATAAACCACCACACTCTACGATTGCAACAAAAACTCTCAATAATTTGAGATCTACGTCATGTATTTGCATTAATGTGCCAAATATATAGTTTGATAAAACCGGAATGAATGCCGATTATATGCAATTTATGAAACATCATCCACTCGTTAATATTTGTTCCATAAATATAAGAACTCAATGAATTTGGAGAACAAGATGACGTTTAGATATGGTGTAGACCGTCTAGATCTTGATACTGTAAATGGTATTGCAAATGGTTCAGTTGAAGCTGTTTTAACAAGTGAAGCTATCAGCAAAATTAATACAAGCCGCCAGCGCGTTGACAAAATGGCGGCATCAGACAAAGCGGTGTATGGCATTAACACTGGCTTTGGTCCTTTATGTGATACGCAAATCACCCCAGAAGAAACAAACCTATTACAAAAAAACCTGCTGATCACTCACGCAGTTGGTGTTGGTAATCCCATTGCTAAATCGATTTCTAAATTGATGCTTATCACTAAAGTGCACGCCTTAAGCCAAGGTTTCTCAGGTATTCGCCTAGAAACCGTTGAGCGCATGCTGAAGTTTATTGAGCTTGATTTAATTCCAGTCGTACCAGAGCAAGGCTCGGTGGGTGCATCAGGTGATTTAGCGCCATTATCTCACTTATTCTTACCTCTTTTAGGTGAAGGCGAGTTTTGGGTTGGTAATCAAATTGTTCCTGCGGCAAAAGCCCTTGCTGATAATGGTTTAGAGCCAATGGATCTTCATGCTAAAGAAGGTTTAGCGCTAATTAATGGTACACAGTTTATTTTATCGCATGGTATTACTGGCCTAACTAAGATGCGTTACTTGCTTGACCTTGCCGATGTAGCAGGTGCAATGAGCATTGAAGGTATGCAAGGTAGCCAATCGCCATTTAGAGAAGAGCTACATGCAATTCGTGCCTTTGCTGGCAATGTTGAAGTCGCTACACGCATGCGTCGTCTATTTAAAGATTCACAAAATATGGCAGATCACACTGACTGTGACCGCGTACAAGACCCTTATTCGCTGCGCTGTATTCCACAGGTGCACGGTGCATCACGCAACGCTTACAACCACTTAAAAGAACTTGTTGAAATTGAAATGAACTCGGTCACTGATAACCCAATTGTGATCAGTGAAGAAGAAGCGATTTCGGGTGGTAGTTTCCACGGTCAACCGTTGGCAATGGCACTTGATTATGCGTCAATTGCCGCTGCTGAACTGGGGAACATTTCAGACCGTCGCTGTTATTTATTACTCGAAGGTTTACACGGTTTGCCACGCCTACTGACTACATCTGGTGGCCTAAACTCAGGCATGATGATCCCGCAATACACCACTGCGGCACTTGTAACGGAAAACAAATCACTGTGCTTCCCACCGTCAGCGGACAGTGTACCTACCTCTATGGGCCAGGAAGATCACGTGTCTATGGGCAGTATTTCGGGCCGTAAACTTAACCAAATTCTTGGTAATCTTGAGAAAATCTTCGCAATCGAATTAATGTACGCAGCGCAAGCGGTTGACTTCAGACGCCCAAATACATGTTCAGATATCATTGAACAAAATCATGCGCTTATTCGTACTAAGGTTGCGAAATTAGAAGAAGACAGACTACTAAAGCCTGACATTGATGCCATGGTTGAGTTTGTGAAATCTCAAGCATTTACTGTTACGCTGAACTAAGGATAACGACATGAACGTACAAGAATTTCAGAACATAATCAAGCAAGGTATTCCTAATGAATTACCAGCATCTAAAGCATATCCAACAGGCGCTAACCGCGCGCCAAAGCGTAAAGATATTTTATCGCTTGAAGAAAAGCAGTTAGCGGTGCGTAATGCGCTACGTTATTTCCCGAAAGAGTGGCACGCAGAACTTGCAGAAGAATTTGCACAAGAATTGAAAGATTTTGGCCGTATTTATATGTACCGCTTTAAGCCTAACTATGAGCTAAAAGCGCGTTCAATCTCTGACTACCCTGCAAAATGCGAACAAGCTGCTGCGATCATGCTAATGATCGACAATAATCTTGATCCAGCAGTGGCACAGCATCCTGAAGAACTTATCACTTACGGTGGTAACGGCGCTGTATTCCAAAACTGGGCACAATACTTACTTGCCATGAAGTACCTAAGCGAGATGGAAGAAGACCAAACGCTACATATGTATTCTGGCCACCCTATGGGCTTATTCCCATCCTCTAAAGATGCACCGCGTGTGGTTGTAACCAATGGTATGATGATCCCGAATTATTCAAAGCCGGATGACTGGGAAAAATTCAATGCGCTAGGTGTAACGCAATATGGCCAAATGACAGCAGGCTCATTTATGTACATTGGTCCTCAAGGCATTGTGCACGGTACAACCATTACGG
The DNA here is from genome assembly GCF_056629255.1 of Pseudoalteromonas sp. NFXS53. Lineage (NCBI taxonomy): Bacteria > Pseudomonadati > Pseudomonadota > Gammaproteobacteria > Alteromonadales > Pseudoalteromonadaceae > Pseudoalteromonas > Pseudoalteromonas sp. NFXS53. The sequence goes on from NZ_JBWVBR010000003.1 coordinate 164,336, forward strand.
TAATGAATGCATTCCGTAAAGTACTTAACAAAGGCGAATCACCAAAAGGTAAGATCTTCTTAACCGCCGGTCTTGGCGGTATGAGTGGTGCACAGCCTAAAGCGGGTAATATTGCTAACTGTATTACTGTATGTGCTGAAGTGAACCCGAAAGCAGCGATTAAGCGTCATGAGCAAGGTTGGGTAGATGAACTTGTTGATAACATAGATGATCTTGTTGCACGTGTACGCAAAGCACAAGAAAACGAAGAAGTGGTGTCTATTGCGTTCATTGGTAACATTGTAAACGTATGGGAAAGCTTCTTAGCAGAAGACATTTTTGTACATTTAGGCTCAGACCAAACGTCGCTTCATAACCCATGGTCAGGCGGATACTACCCGGTTGATATTAGCTACGAAGAATCAAATCGCTTAATTCGTGAAGAGCCTGACCTATTCAAAGAAAAAGTACAATCAACTCTTAAGCGCCACGCTGAAGCGGTAAACAAGCACACAGCGAAAGGCACTTACTTCTTTGATTATGGTAATGCTTTCTTACTTGAATCATCACGTGCGGGCGGTGATGTTATGGCTGAAAATGGCATCGACTTTAAATATCCGTCATACGTGCAAGATATTCTAGGTCCTATGTGTTTCGACTATGGCTTTGGTCCGTTCCGTTGGGTATGTACTTCTGGTAACCCTGCAGACTTAGACAAAACGGATGCGATTGCAGCGCAAGTGCTTGAAGAAATCATGGCGAACTCGCCAGAAGAAATTCAGCAACAGATGCAAGACAACATCACTTGGATCAAAGACGCGAAAGAAAACAAGCTAGTGGTTGGCTCTCAAGCGCGTATTCTTTACGCTGATTCTGAAGGTCGTATTAAGATTGCTAAAGCATTTAACGATGCCATAGAGCGCGGTGAGATTGGTCCTGTTGTACTTGGTCGCGACCACCACGATGTATCTGGTACCGATTCACCATTTCGCGAAACATCTAACATCTATGATGGCAGCCGCTTCACAGCAGACATGGCGATTCACAATGTGATCGGAGACGGTTTCCGTGGTGCCACTTGGGTGTCTATCCACAATGGCGGTGGCGTTGGCTGGGGTGAAGTAATGAATGGTGGTTTCGGTATGTTACTTGACGGTAGTGACGATGCTGATCGTCGTCTTAAGTCAATGCTACTGTTCGACGTAAACAATGGTATTGCACGTCGCAGCTGGGCACGTAACGAAGAAGCTAACTTCGCTATTAAGCGTGAAATGGAACGCACACCTAAACTTAAAGTCACGCTTTCACAAAATGTCGAAGACGAAATTTTAAATAAACTAGACTTTTAGTTTAACTAATACATGATATTCACAAGGCCGTTTCAAAAATGAAATGGCCTTTTTTACATATCATTCCTCTTATAATAATTCTCTTAAAGCCGTCTGCTTAAGTAAGTGATCTATTTTGAAGCAAGGAAAACTCTTTGATGACACCGCTCACGCGTCCTGCTATTGCTAAGGTACCTACATCCATTTATGCAAGGCAAAATTTAGCTATTTATTTGTTCTCGGCAATTGCTCCTGCATTGCTCTACTTTCTGCATCCATAAGAATTTTAAACGAACTTAGCGTGATTTTAGTCCCTCATAATGATTGAGTATTATCAAGAATTGGTAAAAATTGAAATTTCGAATTTATATTGCAATACGATTTTTACCGCAATTCTTCGCTTGATACATTTTTTCATCCGCACATCGGATCAATGTTTCTATACTGTGGTTATTGTCACTGTAATAAGCGATGCCTAAGCTGGCGCTAATATTAACCTTATTCAACTTACCTTCGCTGTCTTTAACTTGATAACTTTTTGCAATCTCTGTCACGGCCTTTTTCGCTAAGTTAACTGCACTTTGCTTATTTTCGAGGTTAGGTAAGCAAATTAAAAACTCATCTCCACCTAGGCGACCCACTGTATCTGATTCTCTAAAAATCTTACTTAACCTAGTCGCGACTTGTTTAAGCAATTCATCTCCAGCACCATGCCCATAAGTATCATTAACTGCTTTAAAACCATCTAAATCAAGAAACATCACAGCCAGTTGCTTATCTGAGCGTTTCGCTTGTTTAAATGCTGAATTTAATCTCTCTTTAGTCAGCCAAACAGAAGGCAGTTTGGTCAAAGGATCATAATGCGCTATTTTTTTAAGTTCGCTTTTTGTCTTCTGAAGCTCTTGGATCGTATCGTGTAACTCAGTGACATTATATTCAGTCACTAGAAAAACAAAATCACCAGTCAGTGGATGACGACTTATGCGGATGTCCACGGTGTGTCGCTGCTCCCCTATATTGGTTTGCATAATATGCTCTTCACACCCTGCTTTTTGGCTTTGAGAGGCTGTTAAACGTGTACTTCCTTCTGATTGTTCTTTAAAGCGTGTTTCAAAATCACTGAGATTTTCGTCTTTATCTATGTTGCTATACCAATCAGTAAAAGCTGGGTTTTCAAAAAGGCGTTTGCCATCCATGTCGTAGCAACTTACCGCTACAGTGGTATATCGCATCGCTTCAGCAAAGAGTAAGTTTTCAGGCTGGCTACTGGTATCCATCTGCTCACTGATAAAAGCGATAATCCCTCGGTGCTTTTCTGGACCAAGTAAAACCGCAACGTGGCGCATCAGCATGACTTTTGGCTGGCCATTTGGGTATGTTGTCCAAGGGTCTTTTGTTAACCCTTCTTGTGCTGCTTTGACAAATGTTTGTTCTGTGCGTTTGCGAGCACCTTCAGTATCACCAGACAGGTCTTTATCGATCAATTGCTGAACGTCACTAAGGCCCCAAAAATCCAGTGCGTTCTTATTACCCCACCAAAAGCCATGGCGGTCTAAATCAAAAACCCAAATGATATCCGGAGAATAGTCAAAAGCATTTAGCTCGTTCGATGTGGTAATTACCGATAAATGGTCAACTGCAACTTCTTGATACACGTCTGAACTCTTAAAAAAACCTGTAAAAGCATATTACTTATATTATGTCTTCTCACCAACAAATGATTGCTGTCCTCGAAACATGTTTTCGGATAAATCTGGAGAATCTTTAAATACAGCCAAATTGCATTGATAACATAATAATTTAGACATAATCGGATTTTAATCTCTGATAAATCAACGTCTGTTGAACAGAGTACGCTTAGCGTAACAATTTTGTAAAAAATAAGAGGTTATTTAAAAGTAACCTTACCGCCAACGACTTTGAGTGCAGGGGTGCCTCTGATCAGTGTTTTTCTCGCAAATTCGATATTGCACTGTGGACAATGAGTTTTATCGTTTGTGTAATCTTTAACAATTCGCTCTTCAAAACATTTGACTAAGGCGCCTTTACCACCCTTTCGGTATTTAAAAAGTTGAGTACGACATTTTGCGCAAAAAATATCAACCGTTCTTACCGGCCCTTTCTTATTCGGTTTTGCCATAGCGATTATTTATAAAAAACAGCCAACCAAATCGTTGGTTGAAGGTCTGAGGTTTGTTTCACTTTGTGCTTTTTGTTGGCAGGAATATTCAATGAATCACCTTGCTCTAGCGTTATACATTCACCACTTTCAAATTCAAGTACACCAAAGCCCTCTAAGACCATCACCCATTCATGTTCGTCTTGGTCATACCAACCCGTCTCAGGTGAGCTGTGTCCATGAGAAACAATACGCTCAATGCGAACTGAATCGGTTTTGATCAGATCTTCAAAAGCCTCTTCTTGAAGGTTATTAGGTAAGCTGTTTAACAAATTTTTTATCATAGTTTATTCTTTTGGTTTAGCTTATTAATCTTCTTTTTTTATTGAGAATTAACCAAGCCAAGTTCAATGAGTATTTACTCGTCGTCTTCCCTTTGTGGCTGTACTTCAGTTACCACTTTTTGCACTATTTTTACCCTGCCCGATTTTACCAATGCATCTCGCAAAATATATTCTATTTGCGCGTTTACACTGCGTAAGTCATCGTCGGCCCAGCGCTGAACTGCCGCTAATACATCAGGGTTTATTCTCAGTGGATAACTTTTCTTACTGGCCAAAATAATCCTCAAAAAAATTGGTAAGTCGAAGCCTAAACGACAACTTCGACTTAATTTAAAAACAAGTACTAGTATAAACTACCTGCATTGACCACAGGTTGCGTATTTTGCTCGGCGCATAATACCACCAGCAAGTTGCTGACCATAGCGGCTTTACGCTCTTCGTCTAGCTCTACGATTTCTCGTTCAGACAATCGGCTTAGCGCTAGCTCCACCATACCAACCGCACCATCTACGATTTTTTGTCTTGCAGCTATAATGGCTGAAGCTTGTTGACGCTGTAACATGGCACTGGCAATTTCTGACGCATAAGCAAGGTGCGAAATTCGGGCTTCATGCACTTTTACTCCTGCTTTTGCCAATCTGTCTTGAATTTCTGTCTTTAATGCTTCAGAGACTTGAATTGGGTGACTGCGCAATGCGATTTCGTCACCGTCATGTTGATCGTAGGGATAAGCACTCGACATATTTCTTAGCGCCGCTTCACTTTGAATATTTACAAAGCTTTCGTAGTCATCTACTTCAAATACGGCTTCTGCTGTGTCATTCACTGACCACACAACTACGGTGGCAATCTCAATTGGATTGCCATGTGCATCATTGACTTTGATCTTATTACTTTCAAAATTTCTTAATCTTAAAGAAATATTTCTACGAATAAAGAAAGGCACAGTCCAACGTAAGCCATTTTCTTTTACTGTGCCTACGTAACTGCCAAACAAAGTCAGTACACGGCCTTGGTTTGGCTGCACCATGAATAAACCTGTTAAACATGCCAAACTAAGCACAGCCAGAACAACAAATAAAATGCCACTCCCATTTATAGGGTTAAATTGGCTTAAGCAGGCTAATGCAATTGCAATAAAAATCACCGTTGCACCATAGCCGTTTGTTGAGAATCCTTTTGTTTCTTTCATTGAAAACTCCATCAATGTGATATCAAGTTGATATCACATTAGATCGAGTTGGGATGTTAGGCAAGCATTTTGTTCCTATAATTACGCAGTCTATTTGTAACTATTTATTTTATTCTCAATAGATGCAATGGATTTATCGCTTGGAAAATCCTCTTTAAATGCTTGATAAGCTGCCTTTGCCTCATTAACTAATTGCTGCTCAAGATAAGCATTAATGAGAGACTCTGATAATTTAGGATGCTTAAAAATGTTTGCTATTTCGGCTTTAAGCGTGAGCTCCTGTAATTTTTGCTCTTTCGATTGCGCAAGTCTGTATGCGTAAAAAGCGTAAAGGCCTAGATAATTTAAGTCATATTTCGCTTTATCTTTGGCAAGTTCAATTGAAATAACCGCAGCACCGTTTAACTTTGCTTGAGTAATTAACTCGAACGTTGCTTCATCTTTAAAGGGTGCTCTTTGCTTTGGTGAAATGCCTAACTTTAATAACAAGGCTTCTGCGGCTTTAGCGACACTCATCGGGTTTTGAGCTGTTATAAGCGTTCCATCAACAGAAATATACGGCATCATTGGGCTGTTTTTCACAAATGTCGCACCGCGCTCAATCAACTTTTCTTCAAGTAAAAATGGAAACTTATCAAGTAACTCTGAATTAAAAGCTTGCTCTTCGATCTGTGTAAAACTATTTACCTTTTTGCCTGCAACAAAGAATCGACCATCCTTGCGCTTTAAATTAACCAATGCAGCAGGGCCATGACATACAGCGGCGATTGGAGATTCCTGTTCGATAAACTGACTAATGAAAGCTTGAGTTGCAGGGTCAAAAGGTAAGTCAAACATTGCGCCATCTCCACCAACAATAAATAAAGCGTCATAGCTTTGCCCACTTGCTTGTTTTGCTGAGTGAGTATTTTGCAATTTATGAAGGGCAAGGCCTTTGAATTTTTGTATATAAGCTAGGTTGTCTTTATTTGTCTTAACGACAACTTCACCGCCTTTAGGCGTGACAATATCAAGCTCTAAGTTATGGTTATGCAAAACCAAATAAGTTTGTGCAAGCTCTTCAAGGTCATAACTAATTTTACCTTGGGTTTCATTGCCGTAACCGGAAATTAATAAAGCGACTTTTTTGGCAAATACATGGGGGCTTATTAAACCCAGACAAATTATGAATAAAGTTAAATATTTCATTGCTGCTTCTCCTTGTTGAAGTTAGCAACACTTTAACCAATCAGTTGTCGTGACTTTGTCGTGATTTATATTTATTTAAGTGTTTGAGGGCGAGTTACCAAGGCTTATTTGCACTATAAAGTAACCTGGCGGTTGTTCAATGTGCAATTGCCAATTTGATTGTTCACAAATACGCTTTATCAAGTTTAAACCATGCCCTAACCCTTCACTCTGCTCGCCTTTTACACCGCTTACAAAGGGTAAATTAATGGTATTTTGTTGAGTCTGGTTTTTAAAAATAAGCTGCCGCTCATTTAAGGTAATGTCGGCATTATCGCCACTTGCGTGTCGGACCATGTTCGACAGTAGATTTAGCATTAGAATACTAACCAGGTTTTGGTTGCACGTTATTTTCACATCGCCCTCAAAATTAAGGGTTAACTCAAGATGTTTTCCTGCCTCTGCAAGTAAAAAGTCAAATTGGTTAATAATCAAAGACTCTATCTCGGCAGTTAAATTGACCGTCTCTGTTTGACTTGATTCTGAACGTGCAAGCGCCAATAAAATTGAAGTGATTTGATTGATATTGGCAACTGCCTTGGCAACTGTATCAAAATTATTTTCTGTGATTATTTTTTCTTCTTTACTTTCTGAAAGTACATTTTGAATAATCGCCACAGGCGTTCTGATTTCATGACTTATGTCTTTGGTAAAAACGCGCTCTCGTTCAAGCGCATTATTCAACTGAGTAAAAGCGTTTTTAGTATTGAGTGCTAATAAACCAATTTCGTTTTCTGGAAACGTGTCAGGCTCAATATTGTCTGCCTTTTTTGTGTTCACTTGAGATGTGAGTGTTTTTAAAGGCCTTGTTATCTTCTTGGCAGTCAATAAGCTTATTAACAGTGATATGACGGAAATAATACAAGCAATTACTAAAAGCCACACGAGCAAGTTTGGCATATTATCTTTGCTGACCTCGAACTGCTCTACGTCAGCGAGCAAAAATAACTGTTGTCGACCTAATTCGATGGTGGTCATATGGAGCGTTTTGTCTGAACTTATTTGATACTCGATTTTGCTAGAGTTTGACGGGTATTCTTTTTGGATCTCGATAGGTAGATCTGCAAAATTTTCAACCAAGTACATGTAATCTGCTTTTGGGGGGAGCACTTCGCCTGAACGTTTAAATTGTTCAGTAATATAAGTCGCTTCGTCGTTGACTAAGCGGTTAAATATATTATCTTCAATTGTCCAAGCATATAAAATAATCAACAAGCTATAAATAAGCGAGATGGATATCACAGTCCCTATAATTACGCGACTTATACTACTTGAAAGGCTTTTCATCATTGCATCACTTTATTTTAGTCATTCTTGTTAAGCTACTCGTTTTTTAGACACGTATTACTCTGACGCAACAATTTTAAACCCAATTCCGTGAACCGTTTTAATCATCGGGCACTCAAAAGGTTTATCAATGGCGTTGCGAAGCGTATAGATATGACTGCGAACGGCATCGGTATCAGGCATATCATCTCCCCATACTTTTTCAATCAATTGGCGTTTACTAAGGGCATTCGGGTATGCTTCTGCAAGCAATTTAAGCAATAAGAAATCAGTTTTTGAGAGTTTTATGTTCTGGCCTCCCCGATGGACTGTTTTTTGATGAAAGTCTATTTCTAAATCACCAATACATGTCTTCTGAGACTTATGTAATTGATGCCTTCTAGCGAGTGCTAAACACCGAACATAAACCTCTTCTAACACGTAAGGTTTTGTGAGGTAATCGTCTGTGCCGTGTGAAAAGCCATCAAGTTTTTCTTCAATACTGTCTCTTGCGGTGAGCATCAACACCGGAATATTCGTCGCAAGCTCAGATTTGATAAAACGACAAAGATTTAACCCATCTGTATCAGGTAAGGTTAAATCTAATATCACAACATCAAAATGCTCAGATTCAAGTAAGTTAGTCGCTGTTTGACCATTACAGGCATAGTCCACGACCATGCCTTTTTGCATAAGAAAATTGCACAGTTGCTCTGCTAATTGCTGATTATCTTCAACCAATAAAATACGGCTTTTTTCTTTATTCATTTAACTGTCTTTTGTCGTATTAATTCTAGTGTGGCCGCAATGGTCTTATCATCCATGTTTTGCGTAATGCTATTGCCTGGCTCAATCTCATAATGTGGTTGAACACCTTGTTGAGTCAACTCCCCACTCGGTCTAACTAACAAACGAGTCGTAATATAGGCTCTCAATTCTGAATGAGGTAAATTGAATAAATTTCCCTGCCCTGATTGATTGGCAAAACCTTGTGTTGGCTGGCCTACTAAGGTTGCAAAGCCATTATCTTTTAAGGTCGTTGCAAATACGATAGCTGCTGAATAACTAATAGCGCCTGTCAGTAAATAAACCTTACCAGAAAACCTGATATCGTCACTCATTGGCGTTTCCCAATCATCCCAACCCGTGTCGACAATTTCCCCTACTTTCCCTTTATAATTAAACCAACCACGGTTGTCTTTGTTGAGTTTTTCTTGCAGTGCAGAGACCAATCTAAATGGCTTATTTGCAAGATAACGACTTAAATAAGCGACTGTATCCGTATTACCGCCGGGGTTGTTTCTAATATCAATAATGAGAGAGTGAATGTTTAACGCTTTAATTTGCTCAAAACTTTCGTCAACAAAATCTTCAAACTCGCTTGGTTTTATATCAAAGTGATCTAAATATAATAAACCTACACCTTTTTCTAACTCTTTAAAGTAATGGTCTTGATTTGTTTTTCCTGAAATAGCAGTTGCTGTCTGTTGCCAATCTTGGGCTTGGGTGATCTGCAGGGTTTTGGCTCTCCCCTCGACTTCTATTTCAAGTTTAAATTCATTAATAAATCCGTATACAGCCCATAAATTAACTGGGAATCTCGCTGCCACGACTTTTTCTCTAAGTAGCCGACTTTCTCCACCTGTATATCTTTGCATTGTCGAGATTAGTTTTTCTGTCGATATACCATTAATTGATACGATTTTGCTTTCGCTCAAGACGCGTTCACTACCAGACTGATAGTCGTGCTGAATATATAGCTCTTGTTTGGAATTGATAAATACTTCAAAAGGAAAAGGTTTCGCACCTTGTTCTTTAAGCAAGCTATATTCTTGGTAAGGCCAAATCAAAAACGCATGACCATCATTAAATTTATGGCTGAGTTGACCTACTATTTTGTAAAACTCGGTTCGCATTAAAGGCCGAGTAATTTGCGACTTGAGTACTTCGGTATAGCTTTTTAGCTCAGAGACTTGAGTGTATTTTTCAAGGTTTGGGTGACGCTCCAGTGCGCCTTTTAACAGAGCATCAATATCTTGATGCATTTGCTCAACGGATAAATGCTCTGTAAGTAAAGACTCATCAGACAAGTCAGGCATTATCTCTAAATGACTACCTTGGCAGGCTACTAACATAGGTAGCATACATGCCATCATCAATGATTTATTGAGAGGTTTTAGAATTTTTTTCAACATCACTTTGCTCCTTTGCGGTATCTCATACCAATCCTCAAAAATACTCAATCATTTTGAGGGACTAAAACTGACGCTAGCTTCGTTAGAAATATCTTCTTTAGAACAACTAAATAGCAAAATCTTCGCCTTGCTATCGACAAGTTTTCTTTGCCTAAAAATAGATCACTTGATTAAGAGGATTGGTATCACAAAGTTAGCAAAGTGTTTGTGAAGGTTTTGTCGTGAAATACTAATACTTAATTTCAACTACAGGATAGGCACCCGCTTTACTCGCCGTGCTTGCTTGATATTAAACAGGTTTGTTTTAAGGTCTTGGAAGTCTTTGAGTTGCTTATCATTATGCACTTGTTGCTCTAACGAAGTATAAATAATATTGGATTCTAATAAATACTCTTTAGAAAACCCGCTTTGTACGGCTTTATCTACTAAATGTAAAAATTGCTCAGGATCTTTGTTATTTAACGCGATGAGCGAAGCGATAAATTGATTGGAGTATGAATCACCTTCTGAGGTTTTTCCCTTCACAATTCTATTTTTACCGTCAACTAAATTGGCGAACAACTGCGCTAGCTGTGCATATTTACTTTGGCTATTAGCAACTCGCTCTAAATGAAATAGTGACTTTTCTATATTTCCTTGTAACTCTAAAGCGCTTGCCAAAAGTAGATGGGCTTCAATAAAGTTAGGCCTTAATGTCAGTAAATCAGTTAAGGTTTTCTCAGCTTTTTTATAATGCTTAATTGCCAAGAAATACTCAGCTTGGCTCAGTACATAAAACGCATCATTCGGAGAAGATGCTATCAATGACTCTAAATGACGGTCACTCCAACTAAACATGTTTTTATTTAATAAAACCTGAGCCCGTATATCTTGTACAAGCGGATTGTCTGGTTGTAATTTATGTGCAATTTGAATCGCTTGCCACGCTCCTGAAATATCACCACGGTGATTCAGGGCGCTAGATTTAACGGCATGCGCGTTCACCCATTTGGGTGAGAGTGATATGGCTTTGTTCGCACTTTCAATGGTGTTTTTATATTTTCCCTGCTCAATTTGCACATTCCCAAGCGCAACATAAGGCCAAGGTTGGCTGTTCGACGCGTTAACTGCCTTTAATGCAAATTGATAAGCTTGTATTAAATCAGCCTGATTTGCGCCATGTAACTTATGTTTATTTAAATACAATTCACTTAATATTGAAAAAATAGCGACTTTATTGCTGGCGTGTTTGATTGAGTTTTCTAGGTCACTAATCCCACTATCTATTTGTGATAGGTCTTGTATCCCCATAAATCGCGCCACATCTAGCTCTCTCGATGCATCGTGAGATGATAGGCTTATATTTTCTTGTTCTGGTTGCTGTATCTTGCTCGGTTCAGTTTGCTTAAAAACACCTAACGCAATGATCCCAAAGATGACTAATCCACCAAGTATGACACGATGCCTAGTAAAAAAATGTAATTGTGGACTTACAAGTTTCGATGGATTTTGTTGTTCTTCTAGTTGGCTAACTGTATGTTCTACAATCTTAACTGATAAATTTAAACGATATCCTAGGCCTCGTTCTGCAATAATAAGGTCTTGTTCTTTTTCGACTGCCAAAACTTCCCTAAGACGAGATACACGCTTTTTAATGGTGTCTTCTGAGACGATTTTCCCCTGCCATACAAAGTCTAAGAGAATGTCATGAGAAACGACATTCGGCGCGCGTTCAACCAAACACACTAATAATCGATAAGATAACTCAGGCAAAGTAACCTCTGTAGAACCTTGAAATAATTTTCGTTCATCAAGGTTTAAAGTTAGGTTGTCTCCGACTTTATAAATTGACATCTTATTCCTTAAATACCCTTAACTAATTCTTATTATTAGATAAGTTCTTTTGTCACTGTGCGTCACCCTAACTCACTTTAAATCACTCTTCAATTAGTTTGAAAGTCGTTAGATTAAATATGTGTTTAATTTAGGGAAATGCATGATGCGTACAAAAATACTTTGTTTACTTATATTTTTTGCTTCATTTTTAAGCGTAGCAAATGAAATCAAGCGCAAAGAAATAGACAAGCTACTGACTCGATATCACCAATTAGAACAATTTAACGGTGTCGCGTTGGTCAGTCATAAAGGAAAGGTGCTCTTTAATAAGGGCTATGGCAAAGCTAACTTTGAATGGGACATTAGTCATACTGCTGAAGGTAAATTCAAAATCGCTTCAATAACTAAGCAATTTACAGCCATGTTGATACTTCAACTTGTTGAGCAAAAAAAGCTAAAGCTGGATGAAAAGCTAATCGAATACTATCCAAGTTACAGAGTTGATACTGGCTCGAAAATTACAATTAGACAGTTACTAAATCACACATCGGGCCTTGGCAACTTCTTTCACCTTGATGGCTACAAAGCCGTTGAAGCAAGAAATCCTTTCACACTTGACGAGTTTATCTCAAAATTTTGCAGCGAAGATTTAAACTTCGATCCAGGTACCCAGTTCAGATATAGCAATGCGGGTTATACCATTTTAGGTAAAGTCATCGAACAAGTAACGGGTAAATCTTATAGTGAAGTTTTAACACAGCAGATTCTAAAGCCGCTAGATATGAATAACTCTGGGTTTAACAAACAATATTCTGTCATAAACAATCGGGTGACTGGTTATGAACGACATTTAAATCGTTTAGAACACGCAAGCCATATAGACATGTCCGTGCCCTTTTCTGCTGGCAGTATGTATTCAACAGCCATGGATTTGTACCTTTGGGACCGAGGCTTAGCTGAAAACAAAATCTTATCTAAACCTTTAACCTCAGTGTTGTATCAAGTCACAGAACATAGAAACTATGCAGCGGGCTGGTTGGTTGATAACTACCCAGAAAAGCAATTTGGTAAACCTCTCACTCGAGTACATCATGGCGGTATGATCCCTGGCTTTAATGCCAATATCAGTCGTGTGTTAGAGGACGACACTTTAGTTGTATTGCTTGATAATACGGGCGGTGCGCCCATGACACCAATCACCGAAAAGGTGCTGAGTATTATCTATGACAAAGCATATAAACAACCTGAATTAAGGCTTTCACAAAAACTCTATAGAATGATCATAGAGCAAGGAAACTCTACTTCAATCGCTTGGTATAAGACATTGGTAGCGAAACACGAAGGGTTTAGTGAGCGTCAATTAATCAGATTTGCATATGAGCTGGTTGATGCTAACGAACAACAAGCTGCTCTAGCATTTTTAAAGCTAAATGCTGATCTCAACCCAGAATCAACTCGTGCTAAGCAAGCATTAAAAAGGGTAATCTCGCTTTAGTCTCATTATTTTCGGTGTACATTTTATTAATTTTAACTATAATCCCCGCACCCTTATTAGGGCCAACTTTTAACATAAGAATTAAACGTAAAAAGGACAATAATGCGTAAAACAGTTATAGCTCTTACTTCTGCTCTTTTTTTATCACCATCAATTTTTGCAAATAATAACATTTACACAGACATTCTTCTTGGTAAAGCAAAACAAGAATTCGAATCAAGTTTCGAATATTCAAGCCCTTATGATTCTGGTAAAGAGTATTATAAGCAACCGAGTCAAAATACAACCTCTTTTGGCGTAAGACTAGGCTATCAATTTACTAACAACTTTAGTGTTGAAATTGGTCACAATCAATTCGGCGAAACTGATCATACCTATGTTGACGAATTTAATGACACCATTAACGATAAAATCAAAAGTTCGTCAACCACACTGGGGGTTAATGCTCAATGGCCAATCAACGATAAATTTTTTATCAATGGCCGAGTAGGTATTGCTGCATGGGATTTAAAAGCGAAAAGTACAGATAGTTATTTTCCTGGTGTTGTTGAAGAAGATAGCGAAGATGGCAATGACCTTTACTATGGTTTCGGGCTTAAATACTTAGCGTCTGAAAACATCTATCTTGGTTTAGAATACTCTATTACTAATATGGCATCGGACAAAACAGAAAAAGATGGTCAATTTACAGAAAAAGTAAACTTAGACTATGATGTAAGTAACTTTGCAATTTTTGTTGGCGTTAACTTCTAACCTCAGTCTTAAGCAAGTTTCTAAAACATTACTGAAGCTCATTGCTTAACATATCAATAAAGCGCCTGACTTTAGAAGACAGGTGCTTTCTACTTGGGTAAACCGCGTAAACATTCACTGTTGGTTGTTGATATTCTTCGAAAAGGATCTGTAAGTTCCCAGATGCAATACCATCCGATAGATAAAACTCAGGTAAACGCGTGATCCCTATGCCTGCCTCGACCAGCGCGGTTTCAGCTTCTCCATTATTACAAAGTGCTTTGAGTTTCACATCAACAGTAAATTGCTCGCCATCGACTGGCATAAATGTCCATTTACCAGGGTTCTTATGGTTACTGTAACCTATACAGTGGTGATTAATTAGCTCTTTTGGATGATAAGGTTGCCCGTATTGTTCGATGTAAGATTTTGATGCGACAACATAAGTTGGACAGGCGTAAATCTTTTTGCAAATGAGGCTAGATTCATCTAATGCAGGCGTTGCTCGGATCACAAGATCAAAACCATCTGCAACCAAATCGACCCGTTTATCACTTAGATCTAAATCAAGTGTTATATTTGGATAAAGCTTTAAAAACTTCACCAATATCGATTGTATATGGGAGCGATATAGTCCAATTGGGCAACTCAATTTTAAATTACCTTTTGGCGTATCGTCTCCCTGCGTGACAAGATTGAAGGCGTCTTGTGCGTCACTTATTAATTGTAAGCATTGCTGATAATAAGCCTCACCTTCAGGTGTGAGTGCCAAAGAACGTGTGGTTCTATTTAACAATCTCACTCCTAACCGTGCTTCTAATTTATTAATCTCCTTAGAAATATGAGAATTAGAATGACCTAATTGCAGAGCGGCACTTGCAAAACTGCCGCGCTTAACCACTTCAGAGAAAATCTCGATGCCTTCAAATAACTTTGTTTGCTGCATGTAAAATATATAAGCCCTTAACAACGTTAGCTAGTCATAGCTTGCTTGAACAAGCCTGTTGAACCTGTTTATTACATAGTGCTTTAGCTTCAATGAGTGATTTTCCGCCCATACAATAATCTACTCTCATCTTTTTTACTTCTTTATCCCTAGTTTCATTATTGACAGGTAACCACAATGACTCCTCTAATAATGAATGCGCTTCTTTATTAAGCCTAGGCTTGTTATTACTCGCTATGATTTCTGGGTTAACCAACTTACCACCTTCAGTAACTTTTGCTTCAAACACTGCACACCCTGAAATACCATTTTTTGCAAGTGCAACTGGGTATAATGGTGTATTTTGTTGATAATACTTCCAATTTTGTTCTACTTTGTTTTGTGTTAAATCACTAATTTGCACATCTGCATAATTGACTCCAGATTTTGATGAAAGATCAATTAATTGACATTCACCTGTCATCTTCATCTTTTGTAATCGGCGATTACATTCTTTAAGAGCTCGCGCATCTGCATCACTTTGGGCACGATATCCATACGCATATCCCATTGCCTCGCCACCATTCCCACTATGGAACATCGCAAAAGCCCGTTTTTTTGGCTTGTCTTGCAACTCAAATAGCGCGTCCAAAGCGCTGCTAGAATAACTATTGATATCACAGATAGATGCTTGCGGATTTTGTTCACAATAACTCGGTGTTGACTGCGTAGATTGACAAGCTGCAAGTATTAAAGTGGCTGGTATAAATAAAAAGCGTTTCATATTCCCTCGCATAGATAGTATTTCTTCTCAAATAGGTACATTAGCACTCATATGGAAATAGTGAAAGTATAAACCAGCTATTAAACTTATTAGATTCTTAATATAGACTATATTTCATCGAGTCGAGCAATGAATTGAAGACTCATCACTTAATAAATGAGGAAGAAATCATGAAAGTATTAGCATTTGCAGCAAGTAGCAGCCGTCAATCAATTAACAAACAACTGGCTCAGTACACGGCAAACCAAATTGAAAACGCAGACGTTGAATTATTAGATTTAAACGATTTTGAAATGCCAATCTACAGCTCAGATCGTGAAAATGAATCAGGTATTCCAGAACAAGCGCAAACTTTTTTCAAAAAAATTGGTGAAGCAGATGCCATTGTTATTTCATTTGCTGAGCACAATGGCTCTTACACCGCGGCTTATAAAAATATCTTTGATTGGATGTCACGTATTGATATGAAAGTTTACCAAGGCAAGCCGGTCATTTTATTAGCAACTTCACCAGGTCCTGGTGGTGCGCAAAGCGTACTCGCTTCTGCAGTTGGTTCATCTCAGTTTTTTGCGATGGATGTCAAAGGCTCACTTTCTGTGCCGAGTTTCTATGATAATTTCGACTTAGAAACCGGTCAGTTAACAAACCAAGAGCTTGTAGATCAAATCAAAACTATCACTGCGTCACTATAAAACCTTCTATGAGCTGTGTATTAAACACAGCTCAAATTTAGAATTTGATTACTTTTGATAAAAGTTGTTCATATCGACCTGATTGTTTCATTCTTAGTAAAGCCTCATCAAACATTTTCAAAATATCGGCATTATTCTTATCAGCTTTCGATAAAATGATGTGGCTGTTTTTTCGCATGAACGGCTGTTCGATATGCCCTATTTTTTTCATATCTTGCTCTGAAAAATGCTGACGCAACAAATAGTAACCTACCGCCATTTCTTGTGGGTAAATCGATACTCTGTTTTTTAATAACATGCCAAATGCTTGTTCATCATTAGACACTCTGTGCATGTTGATTTGTTTCGCTCGAATAATGTTATCTAGATCGATGCCATAACTGAAATCTTCAAGGCCAACATAGCTATACGACTTTAATGCTTCAAAGCTATCTAGTTTCGGCTTATTAGTTCGGTTGTAAAAAAATACATGCTTTTCTTCTAATACTGGCTCTGAAAAATAGAATTCACTTTCTCTAGACTCAGTTTTAAGCCATAAACCGGTGCCATCAACTCTCCCTAATTGTGCTTGCTCCATCGCTCTCGCCCACGGGTAAAATTCAAAATCAACTTGATATCCGATATCTGAAAATGCCTCGGTAATTATCTCAGCAATGGCACCGTTATTCGGTAAATCACTGCCCATATAAGGCGGCCACTCTCCAACTGACAAAGTGATTTGTTTCGCCGAAACAGGTAAAATTGAAAGTATAGATACTAAGAATAATACGCAGATATATATTAACTTTTTCAATGTGACACCAATCGTTATCAAGCCTAAATTAACTGTAGTTGATAATTATGGATAAAAAGTGGAAGTAAAACCCAGAATCTAAGCTTCTGGGTTTTATAAAAGAGATTAAAGTCGCTTAGTTAGCACTATAGCAATGCCTAACATCACTGACGAAACCAATAAACAGGCGCTTAAGCCATAGTATTGATACATAACACCAGATAATACAGTACCAGTTAAGCGCCCTGCAGCATTAGCCATATAATAAAAGCCTACATCCATTGATACGCCGTCACTGTCTGCACACCTGACAATCAGGTAGCTATGCAATGATGAGTTAATCGCAAATACAGCACCAAAAATTAGCAAACCACCAACAAGAATAAGCTCTGGTGAGAAACTTGAATCTAAACCCAATACTATCATTGCCGGAATAACTGCAAGGGTTGTTACCCATGACAGCGCTGATTGCTTACTTTGCGTTAACGCCATATCTCTGCCAGTTACTTTGGGAGCATTTGCCTGTACTAAGCCATATAAAATGACCCACACAGCCATAAACGTACCTACTGTGCTACTTTGCCAGCCTAGTTCACTGACAAAATACACCGGCAGAGCAACTACAAACCATACGTCTCTTGCTGCAAATAGAAATAATCTCGCAGCTGAAAGTCTGTTGATTTGCGGGCTTTTTGAAAACATTTCGGTGAATTTAGGTTTTGCTTTCTTCTTACCCAAATCTGCTTTTAATCGCCACAGACTTAATAGCCAAACAAGTGTTAACATACTCGCCATTAACCACAACGCACCTTGAAACCCAAACAAGGTCAGAAGTAAGCCGCCTAGAAAGAAACCCACTCCTTTTAGCGCATTTTTAGAACCCGTTAAGATTGCAACCCACTTATACAAAACGCCATCAGCGTCTTCAGGGACTAATTTCTTTATGGCACTTTTGGCGCTCATTTTATTGAGATCTTTTGCAATGCCAGATAATGCCTGAGCACACATGACATAAACAACACTTAACCACTCAGGGTTAATAGCAAGCATGACCAGTGCGAAGATTTGAATGCACAAGCCCAGATTCATGGTTTTGTTTAAACCAAGGCGCGCGCCTAGCCAGCCACCGACTAAGTTAGTCACAACACCAAAGAATTCATAAAACAAAAACAACATGGCGACTTCAAGTGCACTGTAACCAAGCTGATAGAAATACAACACCACCAGCATTCTGAGCGCCCCATCTGTTAATGTGAACGCCCAATAATTACTGGTGATGAGTAAATATTGTTTTATGTCATCCGAAAGTTTGGACAACATCTAGATTATCCCCACTTTTGCTCAATAACATAACGAACTAGATCTGCAGTTCTATTTGCATAACCCCATTCGTTGTCGTACCACAGATACATTTTTACTTGCGTACCATTCACGACCATGGTTGACTGCGCATCAACCACACTACTTCTTGGATCAGTTTTATAATCAATCGACACAAGTGGACGAGTCTCAAAACCTAGAATGTCTTTTAGCTCTCCTTCTGCCGCTTCTTTCATCCATTCATTGATTTCTTCAGCAGTGGTCGCACGGCTTACTTCAAATACACAATCTGTGATTGATGCATTCGCCAGCGGTACGCGAACAGCATGGCCGTTTAGTTTACCTTTCAATTCTGGAAATATATGTGTAATTGCAGTTGCAGACCCCGTCGTTGTTGGGATCAAACTCATACCACATGCTCTTGCACGACGAAGGTCTTTGTGTGGCGCATCAAGGATGGTTTGAGTATTGGTGATATCGTGAATAGTGGTCATTGAACCATGCACAATACCAATTTTTTCTTGTAATACTTTAATTGGCGGTGCTAAACAGTTCGTTGTACATGACGCTGCGGTCACAATATTGTGCTTTTCAACATCATATAAATCATGGTTTACGCCATACACTACGTTTAATACACCCTCTTCTTTCACAGGCGCAGTTACGACGACCTGCTTCACACCTTGTTCAAAATAAGCTTGTAGCTTAGCCTTTGTTTTCATCACACCTGACGCTTCAATCACTAAATCACAGCTTGACCAATCAGACGCTTCAATGGTTTTATTATGAGTAACTGAAATATTGTGACCATTGATAACCATAGTATCGCCTGCAAAATCCACTTCATGGCTCCAACGACCATGCACCGAGTCAAAATTCATCAGATGCGCCAGTGTTTCAGCATTGCCTGCTGGGTCATTGATCTGAATTATCTCGATACCTGTAGTGTCATATAAGGCACGCATAGTTAAGCGACCCATACGGCCAAAGCCATTAATTCCAACTTTTATACTCATGTTAACTCCCAGAAATTAAACGAAGACACATCGATTATGGTCAACTTTCTTGAAAATGTGGTTACTAATTTTGAAGAAAAAGGTGTCACCTTCAAAATATATGAAAAATCATATATTCGATTTTCCATATATTCAAGTTTAATTTTCGTTCTGGGTGATTAGAGCGGATTATTTTAGAAAAAAACCATATTTGAATGGATCTGAGTCTTCTAAAACGAAGTTAGAGAATGCAGTGATATATGCAGTACCAAATACTCGTGGTATTACAGCGTTATAACCATGAAATTGTGATTCTTTTTGGATTGTTATATCAAAACTACTATCAACAATACTTTCAATGGTAATTTTGTCACCCACTTTTATTTGCTCCCTAGCATGAAGTATTGCCGCTCTTGCGCTCACACCAGTGCCTGTTGGGCTTCTATCAAGCTCACCATCAGCAAATATACATACATGTTTGCTATGGCTTTCTTTGTCTTTTGTTTGAGATGACGAGTAAAAAATCACACCATATAAAAAACTCAAACTTTCATCTTCTGGGTGTGAAAGCGCTAAAGAGGCGTTAACTAAAGCTTTAATTTCTTCACCAAGCTCAGATAATTTAGCGGCATTTGCTTTTGACAACGAGATATCCAGCTTGTCTGCATCTACATAAGCATAATAGGCGCCACCAAAAGCAACATCAGCTGTAAAAGACCCAAAAACAGGATGATTAATTTGGTGATCGAGTTTCACTACAAAACTTGCAACATTATCAAAATACGCCTGCCCATTTTTATAATAGGCAGTTACCTGCCCTGCTGGTGAGTCAATTTTTAGTGCATCTTTTACTTTAAAATGGCCTGATTTTTCAGCCAATGTAGCCAGTGCAATAATGGCATGACCACACATAGTGCTATAACCTTCGTTATGCAAAAATAACACACCAAAATCACTGTCTACTCTTTCACTTTCAGTGATCAAAGCACCATACATATCTGAGTGACCTCTTGGCTCTCCCATAATGGCTGTTCTTAATTGATCTTGATGTTCAAGACATTCAAGCCGTTTATCGAGGATGCGCTTACCTTTAATGGGCGCAAAGCCACTTTTAATAACTCTAAGCGGTTCACCACCTGTATGCATATCAATGCACTTTATTTGTGTCCCAGACTGAATGTTTAGTGTTTCTAATTGTTTAATAAAATCTGACATGAAACTTCCTTAGATCGAAAAATGCCAAGCAAGCTTGGCATTGGGTGAATGCTGAGCGTAGGTACTTCGCTCAGCGCGCACGGGTATTTTCAGGGAGATTAGAAAACCATACGTGCAGTCAGTGAGACATAGCGTGCCGCTTGACGACCTGTCACCATGCCGTAGTCTGGGTTTAACTCAATACCATCATCGCCATAACGAGTACGTTCTTCGTTGATGTTTAATGCACTATCAGCATTCAATAAGTTATAAACGGTGGCTTTCAGTGATACTTCATTACCCATTAGCTCTGTGAAATATGACATTGAAAGGTCAACATTCGTTACCCATGGTAGTGTGCCTGCGCTACCACGAGGTGCTGGGTTACCATTTTCGTCATAGTGTGAGGCATGATCATAGTAACGACTGATACATGCGTCCCAAGGGTTACCTTCTGCACAACTATCGACATTCTTAGGGTGTACTGAGAAATAACTTTGCGGACGACCTGAAGTAGTACGAGCAACTAAACCAGCAATTAGGTTATCCGTGATATTGTACGAGCCAGAAAATTTGAATGCATGACGGTGGTCATTTGGTAAGTTACCGTAGCCATGGTCCATTAGGTCAGCATAGTCGTATGACGTCGTCCAACCTGGATCTGCCTGGTTATTATCAGTTTTAACTAGGCCTTCTGTGTTACCGTAGTTTTTAGACCAAGTGTAAGATGCATTAATTCTTAAATCATCCGTCACGTTGCCATCTAAAGTGAACTCAACCGCTGTGTACTTACGTACTGCTGCAGGTAAAGCTAGCTCTTCAGCAGATAAGTTAATTACATCAACTGTACCATCGCCATCAAAGTCATAAGACATTTCAATCGCTTCACCTGGGTTGTTCAACACATAATATGAGCCTTGACCCACATTATCTGTGATACCCATTTCAGCTAATTTCTTAGCAAGTACAGGACCTACATCTGTATCTTCTACACTGCGACCTAGGTCACGGTGAACCACACGTACACCCGCTGACATAGTGTCAAAAATTTCCTGCTGATAACCAATGGTGATTTCATCAGAATACATAGGTTTCAAGCTTGAAGAAGCGATAAGGCCAGGTTCAGTAATACCACGTTGACGCCAGCGACGGTCACGTAACATATCGCCACGACTTGGTGAACCATCAGCTAACAGTACTGGCGTACCATCTGCATTTACATCGCCCATTTCATGGTATTCGAACCATTCAACTGACGCAGAGCCTTGCGTGATATTCATGTTTGCAGAAACAGGTTGGTAATAACGGCCAAATGTTGCGAACACTTTAGCTGTACCATCACCGTGTAAGTCATAGATTGCTTGAAGACGAGGCGAAATTTGGTCTTTCATATCAACGTATGCACGACCATCTGTTACCGTGTTTTCGAATTCACTATAACGTAGACCTAAATTAAGCACTAAATTGTCAGTTGCTTGCCAAGTATCATTAATATAGAACGCAATTGAAGTTGAATCAGAATCTACATCACGTGTTCTAACACGTCGTTCGATGAAAGAGTCACCTTCAGCCGCGCCTGAGATATCATCAACACCTGCGTTTTTGATTTCCCACCAGCCCATACCATCGCCAATACCATTTTGACCTGAGCTAAATTTAACTTTTACTTTGTTATAGTCGATACCGAACTGTAAAGCATGCTCATCTAAATCAAGCGTAAAATCTACACGCGCTTGCTCACGAACATATTCCTCTTCAGATACAGTTGATGTTGTATGTTGGCTTAATGTTGTCCAACCATTTCTCGAATCCCATACACCAGGATCGGTCGATGCAACCACATTTTCAACATTCTCAGTAACCTGACCAACTACAGCAGACACTGACATAGTATCTGTTAAGTAGCCGTTATAGTTCACACTGAAAACTTTACCACCATCTTCACCTGGTGCAGCAACCCCTTTTTGATCGCCAATGACATTCGTTTGCCAATCATAGACAAAGTTAGTTGTATCCCAAGTACGCTTGTTATTCATCGCTGAGAAACCAAATGAATGATCTTCATTGATGAACCAGTCTAACTTAGTAAACCAACGGTCTTCTTCTGTTGATGTTGAGCTAAAGGTTGTTTGTCCTGCGCCTTCACTATCTGAACGACGTGGTGAAAATAATGCATAGGCAAAAAGTTTATCTTCAACTAATGCGCCTGAAGCCCATACCTGAAACTCTTTAAAGTCGTATTCATCGCGTTGATTATTTGTAGAAATAGTGCCATTGCTTTGGAAGATAGAATCATGATGAGACTCTAAGCTTGAAGGATCCCAGCGCACTTCTGCACCAAAATCAAAATCGTTCTCACCCGATTTAGATACTGCGTTAACGATACCTCCCATTGCACCACCAAACTCAGGGCTTACACCACCCGTTTTGATTTGCGTTTGAGAAATTGCTTCCCAAGGTAAGCGAATTGAACCTAGGCCTGTTTTAATTGAAGCAACATTTAAACCATTGAAGTAGTAGCCATTTTCAGCTGATGACGCACCACCAAAGCTTGATGCACCATTAAAACTGCTACCACCAGGCGCAGACGTACCCGGTGCAAGTAGTGCAATGCTTTCGAAACCCGTATTTACAGGCATCATGTTTAATTCTTCATCACTGAATGTCACACCTGATGTCGAGTTACTTAAATCAACTCGACGAATTGAAGCACCTGTTACAGCGATGCGTTCAATATTTTGACCAGCTTGCGACATTTGTGCATCAATGATCATAGATTGACCAATGGTAACGTTTACATTTTCTTGTAGTACACTTTGATAACCATCTTTGACGATTGTTACGTCGTAAGTACCAACAGGTACATTACGTAACAAGTACTCACCTTCAGCATTGGTTGTCACTGTATATTTCAAACCTTTAGTTTTGTGTTTGAAAGTCAATGTTGCACCAATAATATCAGAACCCGTACTTGCTTCGATATGACCCTTAACAAGACTGCTACCATCTACAGCTAAAGTCGGCGCGTGCCAACTTAATGCTGCAGCGATTGCAGTAGCTGCAAGGCTTTTACTTAGATAGTTACCTTTTTTATTATTGTACTTCATGAGTTGTCCTACTCCTGTGAGTTTTGCGTTTTTCATAATGACGCTTAACACAATACATACAATTTATATTGTATACAATATTTTATTTGATCTTTTGTTAACTGGAATATGTAACAAAATATACATTTGCTCATAAATTAAGGCTTAACAGGTACAAAAAAGAAATATCGGCAAGGTAGAATTAGAATAAAAACGTGAAGTGGGCATTAACAAAAAACCCCGCACAGGGCGGGGCTTTTAAAGTATATTTTGAAAATAACTTAGCGCATTGCCATCATCATTTTCGCAGGGTTTTCTAGGTAAGCCTTCCATAGATTATTGAATCGAGCAATTGTGCCACCATCAATAACTCTGTGGTCGCCAGACCAACTGACTTGCATAATTGCACGAGAAACGACATTACCTTGTGAATCAAAACGCGGTAAGTGCTGTAATTTACCTAATGCCACAATCGCCACTTCAGGCTTATTAATAATTGGCGTTGCAGTTGTACCACCAATTGCACCTATATTCGAAATCGAAATTGTGCCGCCCTTCAAATCATCAGGTGAAACGCGTCCTTCTCTAGCTGCATCAGTTAAGCGTGTTACATCCTGGGCAACATCAACTATAGATTTACTCTGACAACCTTTAATATTTGGCACCAATAAACCAAGTTTTGAATCTACAGCCATACCGATATTGTGGTCATCAAAATAGGTGATCTCAGTGCAATCATCGTTTACTTGTGAATTAACAATTGGGAACTCTTTAATCGCAAGCGAAAGTGCCTTAATAAAGAATGGCATCATAGTCAGCTTAATACCTTCTTTCGCATACTGCTCTTTGAGCTCTTTGCGAAGCGCGATCAGGTCAGTTAAGTCGATTTCATCGCTGAATGTAAAGTGTGGAATGGTCGATACCGATGCAACCATCTGCTTTGCCATTGCTGCTTTCATGCCACGAATAGGCTCTACACGCGTGCCTCCTGAAGTAACTGCTTGAGCAACCTCAGAAACTGGCGCAGTGTTTGTTGCAACTGGTTTAGTTTCAACAACTGCTTGTTGCTCAGCTTCACCATTAACAAAACGAGCAATATCTTCTTTATACACTCGGCCATTTTTACCAGAGCCAGGTACCAAATTAATATCGATATCTTGCTCACGCGCTAAACGACGAACAGCTGGAGACGCGATTGCTTTGCCGTTTTTAGGTAACTGTGTTTTGACTGCTGTATTTCGTGTTTCAGCTTTTGCTGCTGGCTTACTTTCAGCTACAGAAGAAGTTTGAACATTACCATTACCACCAGCTAAACGCATTTGGAATAACGGACTATGTACCTGCGCAATTTCACCCTTTTGATAGTAAAGCTTTTCAACCACACCATCGTATTTAGCTGGAATTTGCACTAAGGCTTTGTCTGTCATCACATCACAAACTGCCTGGTCTTCAACGATTGTATCACCTTCGCTGACTAACCACTCTACGATTTCACACTCAACAATACCTTCACCAATGTCTGGAAGAATAAAGTCTTCTAAATGTGAACCTGAAGTGTCTGATGATGTTTGAGTATCAGTAGCTACTTCGGCAGGTGCTGCACCCGCTACATCCATTGCAAAAAGCGGCTCATGCACTTTAGCAATTTCACCTTTTTCATAGTGTAACTGTGTAATCACACCATCGTGGACAGCAGGAATTTGTACTAGCGCTTTGTCGGTCATCACGTCACAAATTGGCTGATCTTCTTTTACTTCATCACCGACTGAGACTAACCACTCTACAATTTCGCACTCTACAATGCCTTCACCAATGTCTGGTAAGATAAATTCTTTTGACATGACTAATCCTTAAAACTCAACCGATTTTTTAATCGCAGAGAACACTTTAAGTGCATCTGGTACATATTCTTTTTCAAGTGCCAGTGGGTAAGGAGTATCTAAACCACATACTCGTAAAATCGGCGATTCTAGATGTAAGAAACATTCTTGCTGAATAGTTGCAGCAACCTCAGCACCAAAGCCATTGGTGATCGGTGCTTCATGACTGATGATCAAGCGACCTGTTTTGGTCACGGATTTAGCAATGGTTTCAACATCCCAAGGCAGAATACTGCGTAAGTCAATAATCTCACAACTAATACCTGCTTCTTCTGCTTTTTCAGCAGCTTGCTCGATGATTTCCATCTGAGCACCCCAAGCAAGTAGTGTCACATCTGAGCCTTCTTTTACAACTTCAGCTTTACCTAGTTCAATTTCGTAATCTTCTTCAGGTACTTCACCCACTGAGGCACGATATAAACGCTTAGGCTCAAAGAAAATAACCGGGTTATCGTCTTTAATACATGCACGTAATAAGCCTTTAGCTTGGTAAGGGTTACGAGGTACAACTAATTTCAAACCTGGTGTATGCGCAAAGTATGCTTCTGGAGATTGTGAATGGTATAAACCGCCCGCAATACCACCGCCGTAAGGGGTTCGAATTGTTAAATTACCAACATTGAACTCATTACCACTGCGGTAACGGAATTTAGCTGATTCGTTCACGATTTGATCGAACGCCGGGAAGATGTAATCAGCAAACTGAATTTCAGCCAGTGCCGGTGCACCAAAAGCAGCTAAACCGTTTGCGAAACCAAGAATACCTTGCTCTGTCAGAGGTGTATTGAATACACGGTGCTTGCCGTATTTTTCTTGTAAACCTGATGTCGCACGGAACACACCGCCGAAATAACCCACATCTTCACCGAAGATACACGCTTGCGGATGCTCTGCCATGGTAATGTCTAGCGCCGAGTTAATGGCGTGTAGCATGTTCATTTTAGCCATTATTTGATTCTCCCTGCAGTCACTGGGTACGCTTCTGGATGTTGCTTGATATGTTCTTTTAATTCTTCGTATTGTTTTTGAAGCGCTGGAATTGGCGTGTCGTATACATCAGAAACTAATTCTTCTAATGCTGGTTTCTGAACTTTCTCGGCAACCTTCAATGCAGCTAGGATTTCTTCACGGATCTTATCTTTTGCCGCTTCGTCTTCTGCTTCGTTTAACCAGCCTTGCTTTAATAGCCAGCTTTTGAATCGCTCGATTGGACAAGCTGCTCTGAATTCTGCTTCTTCATCTTTACTACGGTAGCCAGATGGATCATCTGATGTTGAGTGAGCGCCTAAACGATAAGCAATCGATTCAACTAATACTGGCTCGCCCTGCTCTGCTGCGATTTTACGTGCTGCTTGTGTTGCTGCATAAACCGCCAGTGTGTCAGTACCATCAACACGAATAGTCTTAATACCATAACCGACACCACGCGCAGCAATACCATCGCCCTTAAATTGTTCATCTGCTGGTGTTGAAATCGCATAACCATTATTACGCGCAAAGAAAACAACTGGTGCTTTGTGGACAGCAGCCATGTTTAACCCCGCATGGAAGTCACCTTCAGATGCAGCACCTTCACCGAAATAACAAATCGTCACGTTATCGATTTCAGACGCTAGTTCACCGGTTGCAGCATCAATATGATTCAGTTTTTGACCATATGCATAGCCAGTCGCTTGCGGGATTTGCGTACCAAGTGGTGAAGAAATCGTCATATAATTAAGTTCGTTAGAGCCATAGTGGATTGGCATCTGACGGCCTTTACCCAAATCTAGTTCATTTGAGAACATTTGATTCATAAAGTTATCTAGGCTAAAACCACGATAAGCAAGCGCTGCTTGTTCGCGGTATTGGGCCATGATCATGTCATCATGTTTAAGCGCTGCAGCACTTGCTGTCACTGCGGCTTCTTCACCAAGACATTGCATGTAAAAACTAACACGACCTTGACGCTGTGCAGCCTGCATACGTTCATCTAGTAAACGAATGAAGCGCATAGTGCTATATATTTTTAATGCTGTTTCTTTATCTAGCTCTGGTGCGGTTGCACCATCAAGGATCTCACCATTGTCACCGAGAATTTTTAAGGTGGGGATATTCAATGCATGGCCATCAATAAATTCCAGCGCGTGGCTGATATTTAGAGATATGTTATTCGGGTTAATCATAACCTACCTTCTCTTGTTGTCATTATCCATTTGCATGCAAATAACTACTCAAAAGTATTTATTCGTTCGCTATGTTGTTTTATGAATAATCTGTGCGATTTATGCAATTGGTTTAAATTAAACCTATCGACACTTTACGTTAACGTAAAGTGTTATTCAACTGATCATAGATGAATAACACTTAATTTGCATAAATATTACTGGAAAGAAAAGAATACGCTATGTTATTAGCTTTTAATTCAGTTACTTATATGAAGTTTTCATTAATTTGCATAGGAATAACGGTTAATAATGCACGTTGACCTAGTGCAACTTTAGCATTTGGGAAAATAATGGCTTCACCTTCAACTTCTGCAAAATACTGCTTTTCGCCGTCATTTGCTAACAACTCACCCTTTGCAAAGCCTGTAAAGTTCACTGCGCTGTCAGGGAAAGTAAAGCTAAATGCTTCTTGTGTTCTATTAATCGTTCGATACACTTCGAACAACTCAAAGTCATCAGAATTAAATTCCTTATATTCGACTTTTTCTTGGCTAATTAATGCAGTCAGAGTTTGTTTGGTTTTCTCAAAGCGCGCCATATCATTTTCACCAAAAGGCTTAACTTGACCCAGCTCTATGGTAAACGCATCAGCGCCAAATTCATTTGAAGAAAAATAACTGAATGTCGTTGCAGGTGCTGCCATCATTAACACGGTGTTAACACCACAAGAAAGTAAAAACTGAAGTTGTGACTTTTTCCAAGGCTTGCCATTTAAAAACGGATAAACTGCAAATTTCTCGTTTTTTGAACCTCGAATAGCTGTGTGTAAATCATAGTGACAACGATAACGTCCAGCTTCTAACTCATTAAAAAAGTCAGACACATAAGTTTCTAATTTTTTTGCTCTGTCTCTTTCTGCATTGTGCACATCCCCTTTGCTATGCGAACCACTGAACAAACGGTTCAAGTTCTCTTCTACAAATCGCTCACCAATATTAATTGACTTAGGATTACCAAAAATAAATAGCACACGCTGCTTAAGTTCTAATTTTCCTAAGATAATGTTTTGGATCAGTTCATCACAAATTTCAATGGGTGCAGTCTCATTGCCGTGAACCGCGCTTGATAAAACAATATCTTTTGTTGTTTTTGCACTAGGTGTGAATTTAATAACGCCCGTATCAAGTACATCAACTTGCGTACCATTTGATAGGACAAATGAAGTTGGCTCTAAATGAAATTCGTTTTCACGAGTGATCGATAAAAAGTCACCAGACTTTTTAAGTGTTTCAAGGTACATACTGTCCCCTTTTGTGAGAGTGTATAAATAAAAAAGCCATGCTTGAGCATGGCTTTTATAGAATAAATTGTTTAGCTAATTACTGAATCAACCAGTGCTTTGGCCTCTTGCTCTAGTAACGCTAAATGCGCTTCACCTTTGAAAGATTCAAGGTAAATTTTGTAAATGTCTTCAGTGCCTGATGGACGAGCTGCAAACCAGCCAGATTCAGTCACGACTTTTAAACCACCAATACCAGCTTTGTTGCCTGGTGCTTCAGTTAGTTTTTCAACAATTTTGTCACCTGCTAGTGTATCTGCAGTCACATCTGCAGCACTCAGCGCTTTTAATTTCGCTTTTTGCGCAGCATTAGCGGGGGCATCGATACGTTTATAAAGAGGCGCACCGAATTCTGCTTCAAGTTCTTTATAACGCTCTGATGGTGTTTTACCGGTTACAGCTAATATTTCAGCTGCAAGTAGGCCTAAAATAAAGCCATCTTTGTCGGTATTCCAAACACTACCATCACGACGCAAGAATGACGCGCCGGCACTTTCTTCACCACCAAATGCAAGCCACTGCTCACTTAAACCTTTTACAAACCATTTGAAGCCTACTGGTACTTCAAACACTTCTTTATCAAGTGACTTAACTACTTTGTCGATCATTGCCGAAGACACCAATGTCTTACCCACTTTAATGTCTTTCGCCCAATCACGATGAGTAAGTAGATAATCAATCGCCACTGCTAAGAAATGATTTGGATTCATCAAACCATCTTTGGTTACTATGCCATGGCGGTCATAATCTGGATCGTTACCGATACCAATATCGAAGTCATCTTTTAACGCAATTAAGTTTGCCATCGCATAAGGTGACGAACAGTCCATACGGATCTTGCCATCTTTATCTAAAGGCATAAATGCAAAACGCGGATCAACTTCAGGGTTTACAACTGTTAAATCTAGGCCGTACTTTTCTTTAATTACAGGCCAGAAATTGATACCAGAACCACCTAGTGGGTCAATACCAATTTTTACACCTGCCTTTGCAATAGCGTCTAGATCAACAATATTGATTAAATCATCAACGTAAGGTGTGATTAAATCTTCGTACTTAATGAAGCCAGATTGCTTAGCCTTAGCGAAAGGAAATAACTCAACTTCGACTAAATCTTCCAGCAATAACTGATTGGCTCTGTCTTCGATCCACTTGGTGATATCAGTATCAGCCGGGCCACCATTTGGTGGGTTATATTTGAAACCACCATCTTCAGGTGGATTGTGCGAGGGCGTGACAACAATACCATCACTTAATTCGTGTGGATGCGCTTTGTTGTAACACACGACCGCATGGCTGATCACAGGTGTTGGTGTATAGTCATCATTTTCTTGCGTAATGACTTGTACTTCATTCGCTACTAACACTTCTATGGCTGAGTTAAACGCAGCTTCTGATAATGCGTGCGTATCTTTGCCTAAAAATAATGGGCCAAAGATATTATTTGCTTTTCGATAATCACAAATAGCTTGTGTAATAGCTAAAATATGAGACTCGTTAAACTTAACATTTAACGAACATCCACGGTGGCCTGATGTGCCAAAAGCAACACATTGCTCAGGGTTTTGTTCTAAATCGGGTTCATTTAAATAATAAGCCGAGACAAGTTTTGGTATGTTCACTAATGTGTCGTGCTTTGCTGGTTTGCCAGCACCTGGATGGATAGACATAAAACGTCCTTATAGGTAATCTCTAATAGTTTCAGCTTCAGCTTCTTTGTACCCTAAACCTAGGGCAACCTCATGTAACATCATCTTCTTACGTGTGGTATTAGAATTGGTCATGACCCAATATTCACTGTCTGCGATATTCTTAGGGTTCATACTGCTGCCACTTTCTAATAAAGCTTCTTTACTTTTCGCAAAATAAATTCTATCACGGCCTTTGATTTCTAATACTGAATCAAAGCTGTCTTTATGGGTGCGGTGTAATGCACTTAAAATAAATAAGAAGCGGCCTACTACACCTTTTTGCATTGCGAGCTCTTCTTTATTAAGAATATTAAAAACATTAGCAGTTTTAGTGGTCACTTTTGTGACGCTTTGTTCTTCAACTGTCTCTTGCTGTGATTCTTCTTCTAAGACAACATCATCAACTTCTGAAGATGTGTTAGGTGATAACTTTAATAAACGACGCAGAATGTCTGAGGCACTTTCACCAATGCTTTGTGTATTACTGGCGATATATTGATAAAGCTCGTCATCTATTTCTATTTTTTTCATGCTTTTCCTGTCATTACTGATTTTGGTGCATCGAGCTGATTATATAATGAAATGAGCCAAGACACTATGCCTTTGCATTTCACCAATACACTGGCAAAATTACCTCATAATTTATCGGAGTGCAAAATGCTATTAAATTTCAAGCAAACAGGTGCTGGTCCCGTTGTCGTGATCATGCATGGCCTATTCGGTTCACTAGAGAACCTTAACGTTATCGCAAAAGCCCTTAGCGAACATTACACTGTCATTAATTTAGATTTAAGAAATCATGGGGCATCTTTCCATGAAGATGAAGTGAGTTACACTGCTATGGCTCGAGATGTGCTCAATTTGCTTGATGAATTAAATATAGAAAAAGCGCATATAATCGGCCATTCCATGGGCGGCAAAGTTGCAATGCAATTAGCCATGCTTGATGAAGCACGTGTTAACAAGCTTGTGGTGCTTGATATTGCACCTGTTGATTACCACCCTCGCCATAATGCAATTATTAATGCGCTGCAATCTGTTCAGGAAAAAGGTGTAAGCTCGCGAAGTGAAGCAGACACAATAATGAAAGAATTTATAGATGAGATGGGTGTTAGACAATTCTTATTAAAAAGTTTGACTAAATTTGAAAACGGTTACGCTTGGAAATTCAACTTAAATACCATTGTTGAAAACTATTCAAATATCATTTCAAATATTAATGAGACTCATTCTTGCCAATGTGATACCTTGTTTATTAAAGGGAATAATTCAGACTATATATTGCCTGAACATAGAGAAGCAATTGTCTCATTATTTCCAAATTCGAAAGCAAAAGTCATCCATGGCGCTGGTCATTGGCTGCATGCTGAAAAACCACAAGCCGTAAATCGGTCAATTATTGATTTTCTTCAATAATTAGCGAGTTTTTCACTCACACTATTAAATTATGATACTCGGTTATGGTATAGTAGCCGCCGTTTAAATATTAGTTAGAGCAAGTATGGCCAATCAGTATATTCAACAGTTTGAAACTATGGGACTGTATTTCGGTTTAGCAGGCATCTTTTTCTTTATCGGAATGGCAATCAACGATGTTTTAAAAAAAGGTGATGTGCCTAAATTTGGTCGATATATTGTTTGGCTCGTATTGTTTCTAGGCTGTTCAGGTTTTATTGCGAAAGGGCTTATACAAGCATTTTGGCAAGGCGCTGGCGTAGGATAAACATGGCCAAGTCAGAAACAGATCGTACAACAATCGATCTTTTTGAAAATGAAAAACGTCCTGGTCGTCCTAAAACTAACCCGCTTCCACGTGAAGTGCAGTTAAAAGTTAATAAGCGGAACCAGATCAAACGTGATAAGGCAAGAGGGTTAAAGCGTATTGAGTTCAAAGTATCCTCTGAGCTTTACCAAGCTCTAAGTGATATGGCACAAGCGCAAAATATCAGTAGAAGCGCACTGATAGAAACCATTTTGCAAGAGAAATTAGCGAATAATAGATAGAAGGTAAGTATTACATGGCAAGCGTAGGTATTTTTTTCGGTAGCGATACTGGTAACACTGAACACGTTGCTAAGATGATTCAAAAAGAGCTTGGTAAAAAGCTTGTTGATGTAAAAGACATCGCTAAAAGTAGTAAAGAAGAAATTGCTGAGTTTGATTTAATCCTGTTTGGTATTCCAACTTGGTATTACGGTGAAGCACAGTGTGATTGGGATGATTTCTTCCCTGAGCTTGAAGAAGTTGATTTTGAAGGCAAGCTAGTTGCTATTTTCGGTTGTGGTGACCAAGAAGATTATGCTGAGTATTTCCTTGATGCAATGGGCATGATCAACGATATCGTTACTGAGCGAGGTGCTATTGTTGTAGGTCACTGGTCTACTGAAGGCTATGACTTCGAAGCTTCTAAGGCGATGGCTGATGATAATCACTTTGTTGGTCTGGGTATTGATGAAGACCGTCAACCAGAGTTAACAGAGCAACGTGTTAAAGCATGGTGTGCACAAGTATTTGATGAAATGTGCCTAAGTGAACTTGTTGACTAATCAATAAGTTTTGCACTTATAGTCAATGCACGTTACCTTTAGTAATGAAGTCGTGCTCATTGCTAGAGTAAAATAGAATTAATAAAATTACTGAGACAGATAATGACTGATCATAACTTAGAGTTGAAGAAAGCAGGGTTAAAAGTTACTTTGCCACGAATTAAAATTTTAGAAATCTTGCAGTCTCCTGATAATCAACATATCAGCGCTGAAGACGTTTATAAAATTTTATTAGATAAAGGCGAGGAAATTGGCCTTGCAACAGTTTATCGAGTTTTAAACCAGTTTGATGATGCAGGCATTGTTACTCGCCACCACTTTGAAGGTGGTAAATCTGTCTTTGAATTAGCGGGCAGCACTCACCACGATCACCTAGTATGCTTGAAGTGTGGCAAGGTTGTTGAATTTGAAGATGAAGTTATCGAAACCCGACAAATTGAGATTGCGACTCAAAATGGTATCAAATTGACTAACCACTCTTTATATCTTTACGGTGAATGTGAAGATGCAGAAGCGTGTAAAAAATACGCTGAAGAAAATAGCTAAATTTGAAAAGCCGACGTAAGTCGGCTTTTTATTGCTCTAATGTAAATATAAGTCCTTCCGATATAACTACTTACCTATCTTTTAACACTTACTTCTAAGTATTTTTGAATACAGCGATTAGAATTAAACAAGCACTAAGACAAAGTGAAAGATTCACCCACAACTTTACATATCTCGTTTGCTGACAAGCATTGTAATAACACTGTTTGGGGTTCTCAGGATCAATCAAAATGAAAGTGGCCTTTTGAGCTTTAAACGATTCATATAAGTCGGGTCTAAAGGCAGTTTGACAACAATAGCTAATATTATTAAAAGTAAATTCAACTAAAAGACTCGACTCCCCTAACATTTCTAATGGTCCGGCTTTATGCTGTTTTACTTTAACCAAGTTATCAACTTGCACCTGTCGCCATATCCGCTTGTTTAATAGTTTCTTTTTGCTTTGCCACATAATAAATGTAGCGGCAAAACATAACGAGGTAACGAGTACACTTAACCAGATCATCACTGTGTTTTATACACCAAATGTGCTGTTATAAGGTCGCTTAGCGCAGTGCCAACTGATTTAAATAAGGTAATGTCGGTTTTAGCTCTTAAAGTGTCAAGTTGATGCATTTCACTAAGTTCAGCGATGATCTGTTGTTCAGAAAAAACGCCTTCTGAAATAGGAATGAGGATCTCCCCTGCTTCATTAAGCACGTTCTTTCTACTATCTACAAACACTTTAGAACGAACAACAGAAGCTGAATCACACTCTCTATACTGTCTGTGATGATTTCCAATTAAGTCAATATGCGCGCCATCTGATACCCAATTTCCATCAAACAAAGGGTCATGCGCCCCCGTACCACAACTGATGATATCAGCCGAACTAATTGTTGCTTGATTTGACTCTCCAAGTAGAAATTCTACTTGTGAATATTTTTCAGCTAGTAACGATCGTAAACTTTCTGCTTTATCTGTGTTTCTAGCAATGATGGTTACTTTTTTAATATCACGTACACTCATATGGGCTTCAATCATGTAATGTGACAAGTTCCCTGACCCAAAGTACACCAAATGAGCACTATCTTGTCTTGATAGGTATTGACTTGCTAGCGCGGACACTGCTGCCGTTCGCCAAAGTGTCACACTCGTCCCATCTACCAACGCCAATGGCTCACCGTGACAGCGGTCAAACAACATAATTTTTGAATATAAGCTTTTATAGCCATGTTCTGCATTTGAAGGAAAATAAGTAAAAGATTTAACGCCGATTACTTCTTCATTCCATGCAGGTAAAACGGCAAAAGCATCATGGGTCTCTTCAGACTCTGATAATTCAAACACTTGCCTGGTCGGTGTGCCTGCAGGTCTTGAAAAGCCTTCTTTTAATGCGTCGATAACCTTGTTGAAATTTAAACTAGCATGTACTTGTTGTTCGGAAACTATTTCCATTTCTTTTCCTTAATTAATCACAAACGATTTTGGTGCATGGGTTATAAACTCAAAACCGTCATTAGTAATGAGCACATCATCTTCAATTCTAATACCGCCAAAGTCAGGAATATAAACCCCAGGCTCAATAGTGATAATATTTCCTACTTCTAAGCGATATTCAGTAACAGGGTTTATGAAAGGCACTTCATGTAATGCCAAACCAACGCCATGACCCAGTCCTTTTCCTGCATATTGTTCGAACCCAGATTGAGCCAATACATCTAATGAAATCTGGTTAAGCTGCTGACAATCAACTCCTGCTTTAAGACTTTCTAAAGATTTGCTTTGAGATGCCAAGACAGCTTCATACATAGCTTGTTGACGGGAGTTTGGTTCGCCATATACATAAGTACGCGTCATATCTGAACGATAGCCATTTACCACAGCACCAAAATCAATCAGTAATAAGTCACCATAATTAAGCTTTCTTTCTCCAGGCTTTCCATGCGGCAATGCACTGCGCTCAGCAAACAATAAAATGGTGTCGAAGCTTACACCATCAGATCCAAGCTTTTTCATTTTGTAGTCAAGCTCAGTTGCCAAATCTAATTCAGTCACCCCTTTTGAAACTTGTGTGAGCAAATCCGCAAGGGCCAAATCTGCAATAGCTGCTGCTTTTTTAATTGAAGCAACTTCGAACTCGTCTTTAACCATCCTGAGTTTTTCGATGCAGCCATCGAGTGATGAAACGTCATATGAGGCTAATTCATTCGCAATGGATAACCAAACGCCATAATTGACGGCTTGGCTTTCAAATCCCGTCTTTTCGCGAGGTAATAAACGCTTGATACACGCGCCCAATGATTCTGAATCTCTGTCTCTGCAAATAATTTCACAACCATTGCTTTCTGATTTTGCCCGCTCGAAATATCGGTAATCAGTGATCAGCCATAGACCTTGTGTTGAAACGATGAGGTAAGCTGCGTTACCACTGTAACCTGTTAGGTATAAGATGTTTTCATAATTAAACACCAACAAGTTTTTTACGTCTTTCTCTTGTAAAGCTACTAATAAACGTTGCTGACGTTGAAGATATCGTGTTTGCATTTGAGTTATACCACCGCCAATAATGGCAATAACATAACCCAAACAATAATTGTATACAATATCCTTTTATTAACTTCGTATAAATGGCAAGGTATGCGAGTTAAAGTTGGATAAGTTTGGAAAAATATCAACCAATTCTGTGTTATCTAAACCAAACCACTGCGCCAAAGACGCAAAGTATTGCTCATTGGCAACTTGTGGGATCAAACGACCACCCCGCGTATCATTAGGGCCATCAAGATGTTGCGTCATCAGTGAACCATAAATTTCTCCGCCATTGACCGCGCCGCCCATAATGATTTGATTTCCCGCCCAACCATGATCAGTACCGTCACCATTCGACGTCAAAGTGCGGCCAAAGTCACTCATCGTAAATAAGGTTACATCATCGTTTGCATTGATGGATGACATAGCAGCATTGAACTCTGACAAAGACTGAGATAGAGCGCCTAATAATGCAGGATGAGTTGTGAGCTGATTATCATGTGTATCAAAGCCCCCCATACTCACAAAGTAAATTTGCCTTTTTGCATTGAGTGTTTCTCTAACTGAGATTGATTTAGCCACAGTATGCAGTTGTTGTGACAAACTACTATCAGAAAAATAACTGCTTAGATCTTCGCTGGACTCAATGGCGCTATTCATTGCTTCGGTATTTGTGATCGCTTTTTGCATTTTTATACCATATGCACTCGCTAGAGGATGGGTTGACTGGGCAAGCACCCTATTCATTATACTTTTTACATGGGCTGCGCGATTTCCAGTACCATTAATTGGGTTTATTTTACTGACACCACTTCTATGTAATGAGAATGGCGTTTGATTAACACTAGTTTGCCACGGATTGGTTCCCGCCAGTGAAATGTTGTTCACGAATGAACCACCTTGTTCTATTCGCTCTAATAGTCTTGCGCCCCAGCCACTGTTTAAAGATACTTTTTCTCTGCCATGCATCCAAGTAGCTTGCTGATCGTTATGAGAGAATAAATGCTTAGGAAGAGGCACACTTTCATTTTGATAGTCTGCTTTGCTAGTTGGCACAATCAAGCTGCCTACACCGGATATAAAAGCTAAATTTCTATTATCAAAAATATTTTTTATTGAACCCATAGCAGGGTGAAGACCTACTCCACCAGCAAATTCAGTAACGGGAGATAGTTGGAGTGCATCTGTCACCGCTAAGTTTTGCCGACTTGATTCATATAAAGTCCGCTGTTCGCCCTCTAAAGGCACCAACATATTTAGGGAATCATTGCCACCGAATAGAAATACACAGACAAGCGCTTTATGATCGTCAAAGCTATATGACAAAGATCCCTGAAAAGCCTGTAGTTGCAATTGAGTTAATGCGGCTACCGATACACCACCTTTCATACAATAAGATAAAAACTTTCTTCTATTCATGTCTGTCTCCTACTGCTGCAAGCTAAATTCAGGTGAAATTGAAATTAAATAAACAAGATTGGAAATACGTTGATAACTGTCGCGGCTTGCAAAAAACTCATCCATATCGATCAGTGCTTGTCTCATTTCTTGTGACATATTACCGGCGAAAAATAGCAAATCGTATTTATCTAAAACTGCACTCAGCCCATTCATATTGATTAAGTCGTGGTCTGCTTGCATATATAAATAAAGGCTGTTTTCATTTAATTGTTCATGACGCTCAGCCACACGCCAAACGAGATCTGCATAGTGCGTGTTAATAATACCGATTAACGCTGCGTCATTAGCGATTTGCAGTTCGGGAGCAACAAATTCAGTGCTTGCCAGTTCCCCAGGTTTAAAGTCAGGTCTAAAGAAGTTGAATACCGAAGGCGATTGCAAAGGGCCCTGACCATAAGTTGAGGATAAATTCCAAGTGTAATAACGGTTATTAAGGGTTTTAGCGTTAAAAACCCGCCAGAACTGCACAGTTTTGAGTAAAGGCTCTTTTATTTTGCCAAAATGGGCAAGCGGTGTTCCAAGACCTCTAGCTTCATTATCTAAATAAATCGCTTTCACTGTGGCAGCTAAATCTCCCTTTACCCCCTCACCATTATCATTGAATACCATAGCGACCCGCTCTACGTAACCTGGGCTTGGATTAGAAGTAATTAATCGTTGTATTAGCTGCTTTGAAATAAATGGTGCGACATTATCGTGATTAAGCAAATTATCTAACGCGATTTCTAGGCTTTGTTCCGCACTCGTATTTGCTGGAATAACCTCACCATTAAGCAATGTTTTTTCAGCGCTCGAGTGATAGTCTTCAAAAGCTTGCATTGGCAAAGTATAGTTTCTACTTGGTCTGCTCCATCTTGCGCTATATGCAAATGTCCAGCCTGTAAAGACTTTGGCAAACCCTTCAATTTCACTTTGCCCATAAGTTGGAATGATTTCACCACTCTCATCTAATTTATTCGAACCGTTTAGATTTAATTCGTTTAAACCTACTGTAAACAGCTGCATGACTTCACGCGCATAATTCTCATCAGGGCGAATATTGCGCTCAGGATCAGCTTTTTCATTTCCTAGGTGGCTTAGGTATACGCCCATTACAGGTGATAATGAGACTTGCTCTAATAAGTCTCTATAATTTCCGAAAGCGTGTTCAAGTAAAATGTCATAATAAGCAGCCATGCCTTCTGGCTCACCACTGAGTGATGTATTTAGATCTGAGACTACTAATATTTCACTCAGAGCAAATGCCACTCTCTGCCTTAACTGATCTTCTGCGTTTAAACTTGCTTTCCACCAAGCATCAATACGATTGATTTGATTGGGCTCATCACGGTCTGGATAATTTTCGACGAGTGGACTGTGATACGTAATCGGGAGGTTAATTTGATCATCAAGCCATTGTTCGTAACTTTTACCTGTAACTGCCAGAATTTCATTGTAAGTCGGTCCAAGACTTGCCTGATGGAGAAGCCTTGAAGCTTGTGCCTCGTTCATATCCTTCAATACTGAAAATCTAACTTCTTGTTGTGCGGAGAGACCAGCTGAATTGGTGACTGTCACTAAGAAATGATACTTTTCATCTAAAGCTGTAGAATTGTTAGAAGCAGTAAATTCTAACGAATCAGTCGTTGTCAGTGCGATGTCTGGTCCTGATAATTGTTCCCATGCAAAGCTAACTTGTTGTGTGTCTTGCTCTGATACCTCGACCTTAACTTTGACTATTTCACCTTGTTTGAAGGTATCTGAATCTATTTTTATGGCAATAACAGGTGCTTTTGCTTCATCACTACTATCATTATCAGAATCGTTGTCTGAATTCTGGTCAGACTCATCGCTAGAGTCATCACTAGAACCGTCCCCATCAGAACCTGAGCTATTTCCGTTATCAGAATCAGCTATTGCAGGTTGCTCTGGTGCTGGCTCTTCAGATTTCGATCCGCCACCACACCCTGTTATCAAGGAGGCAATCAGTATTAAATAAACGTACCTAATGGTCATGTGTAATTATTCCAACTCGAACAATAAACAAACTTTAGTACTAACCGACACATGTTGAAATACGAATATTTGAGTAAATTTAGATTTTTACGCTAAACATCTTTTTTATTTGAAAGAAATTTAACCTTTAAATGATAAAATCATGTCAAAAGCAATTTTGCTAGAGACTACATTGAATAAATCTACCCACATTCCACAGAATTTCATCGACGATGTAAAAACCTATTTGCCTAACAGCTTAAGTATTGAATCTTTCATTGAGTATTGCCAAAAACCGCTTAGGCGCTCAGTCAGAGTGAATACATTGAAAATGACAGTTACTGATTTTAAGCAGTATTGTTCATCGAATAATTGGATAATTGAAGCTGTTCCTTGGTGTGACACAGGTTTTTGGCTTGAGCGAAGTGCTGAAGAGGAAGAGACCCTTCCTCTTGGCAGCACTGATATTCATTTAAGTGGTGGTATTTATGTTCAAGAAGCCAGCTCAATGTTGCCACCTATGGCACTTAAATCAAGTTTAAAAGAAGACGACATAGTCCTAGATATGGCTGCTGCCCCCGGGTCAAAAACATCGCAAATAGCTGCAATGATGTATAACCAAGGAATTTTGGTTGCGAACGAGCTTTCATCTTCACGACTAAAAGTACTTGCTGCCAATATGAAGCGTATGGGCGTGCATAACTGTGCTCTGTCTCATTTTGACGGTGCTGTTTTTGGCGATTATATGTTTGAGTGTTTCGATAACATTCAGCTTGATGCACCTTGTTCTGGTGAAGGCACAGTCAGAAAAGATGCTGATGCTTTGAAAAATTGGTCTGTTGAGTCAAATATTGATATTGCCAATGTACAAAAACAACTTATCAAGAGCGCATTCTTTGCTC
The DNA here is from genome assembly GCF_056629255.1 of Pseudoalteromonas sp. NFXS53. Classification (NCBI taxonomy): domain Bacteria; kingdom Pseudomonadati; phylum Pseudomonadota; class Gammaproteobacteria; order Alteromonadales; family Pseudoalteromonadaceae; genus Pseudoalteromonas; species Pseudoalteromonas sp. NFXS53. The sequence goes on from NZ_JBWVBR010000003.1 coordinate 204,793, forward strand.
TGAAACCTGGAGGCTCTTTAATTTACTCCACTTGTACACTCACGCCTGTTGAAAACCAAACGGTTTGTCAGTATCTGCTTGACCAATTTGGCGAGAGCGTTGAAATAGAACCATTAAATGCACTGTTTGAAAATGCAGATAAAGCCTGTACTTCAGAAGGCTATTTGCATGTGTGGCCTCAGATTTTTGACAGCGAAGGCTTTTTCATCGCTAAATTTAAAAAATTAAAATCGGTTGATAACCCGAATTTAAAAACCAAAAAAGGCGCTTTCCCGTTTTCACCAGCTGATAAAAAGTTAACACAAGCCTTTATGTCAGCAATCAAAAAACAATTCGGTATTAAATCACTACCTGGTGAGCTGACAGTTCGAGACAAAGAGCTTTGGCTTTTTCCTGAACGGTTCTCTGAAATTGAAAACAAGATCAAATATTCTCGTATTGGGATCAAGTTAGGCACAACCCATAAAAATGGCGTACGACTTGAACATGAATTTGCAACAGCACTAGGGCAACTTGCAGAAAATAACACCTATGCGCTGACACAATCACAAGCGGCAGATTATTATCAAGGCAAGGATATTCGACTTGAAACAGTTACCAACCATAGTGGTGAGGTTATTTTAACCCTTTGTGGTTCGCCAATAGGGTTGGGGAAATGGCAAAAAAATAAAATTAAAAACTCATTACCTAGGGATTTGGTTATGAATAATAGAGTTATTGAATGGTCGCGTTAGCAGTCGAATTCAGTTTTTAGACTAAATTCTTATAAGCATATATACCACTGATTATTATGGATTTTATTTTATGTTGTTTATTTGTAGTTTTTGTTAAGAGTTAACTACAATTAAATTACTTTCTTACTTCTCCCTGATTGTTAGAAAGGTGTTTTAAGTTAACGCATTGGCTCAAATGAGCCGTCCCCTAAGCCCAGAGTAACCTGTACTCTGGGTCTTTTTTTGCATTAAATATGCGAATAAAGCAATACAATACTTAGATTACATCGCACTTTGACGACATATTGGACGTAAAAAACGTTGAATCGCATTCAAGCCAACTGAGGTTGAACGTACATCTGTTGAAGATGGGAATGGACCACCATGGTTCATTGATGCACAAACTTCAACGCCTGTAGGCATTTGATTCTCAATTAAACGCCCTACTTTGTATTGTAGATCTTCACTTAGATCAGACGCAGACGCCAAATCACCGACCGTGCCATGGATTGATGCAGTTAACTGACCCTCTAGAGCGTCAACCAAGGTTTCTAGCTGAGCAAAAGAGTCGTAGGTCACCAACATCGCAGCAGGACCAAATACCTCTTCATGTAATGATGGTGTATTCAAGTAGGTGTCGATATCCGTTTTAAAGATATGGACATTTGCATGAAACGCTTCAGATAATTCTGCCACTGCCAATAGCTCTACACCTTCAATAGCTGATCGCTCAACCATAGCTTGTTTGAAACTATTCAGAATATTTGGGGATAATAAAGTATCTGAACTGCTTGCAGCCACAGTTTTCTTAACACTTTCTAGTAGCGCATCTGAGTTATTTGGCACTAACCAAAGACCTGGACTGGTACAAAACTGGCCATTACCCATCAGCATTGAATTACATAAATTCGCACCAAGTTCTTCGCCATTTTGTTCTGCCATTTCTGGTAACACAAACTGCGGGTTGATACTGCCTAATTCACCATAGAATGGAATAGCTTCTTTACGAGTATTAATCGTGTCGATTAATTTACTCGCTACAGACATTGAGCCTGTGAAACCAACAGCTTTAATCGGCTCTGCTGCAACAAGTGCATGTGCCATGTCGTATTTCTTCGCTTGGATCATTGAAAATACGCCTTTTGGCATATCACATTTCTCAATGGCTTTTTCAATAGCACGGGTCATTAACTCGCTGGTTGCTGGGTGCGCAGTATGGCTCTTCATAACAACTGGGCAACCTGCTGCAAGTGCTGATGCTGTATCACCACCTAGCGTCGAAAACGCATAAGGGAAGTTTGAAGCCCCGAAAACAGCAACAACACCAACAGGAATAAAATCAAGTTGGGTGCGCGGCTTAGCTAACGGTGCACGTACAGGATCTGCCTCGTCTAATACACTTAGGTTAACAATGCCGTTTTGGCTTTGCTCTAAACCTTGTGCAAAAGCACGTAACTGACTCATAGTACGACCGCGTTCACCTTGTAAACGGGCAAACGGCAAGTTTGTCTCTTCGTGAGTCACCTCTAGTAGTTGATCACCAAGGGCTTCTATTTCATCTGCAATAGCATGTAAGAATGTTGCACGCTCAATAAGAGAAGTCTTTCTATAAACTTTAAATGCTTTTTCAGCTTCATTGATCGCTGTTGCAAGCATGTCTTGGCTTGCTTCGAAAAACTGAGTATCGATTGGCTCATGGCGCTTTGGTGAAAAGGCATGAAATACTGATGCGTCCGCATCCTTTAACCATTCACCTGCGATAAAACTTGCACCGCTAATTTCCATCTTTTTCTCCTCAATGAAAAAACCAGCTACTAATTGCTGGTTTTAGTCTAGTTTAAATTTGTTATACAACTTGAAAGCCAAAAGCATACGGGTCACTATCATCCACGCTAATGTTGCTAGTGCCCGTTACTTTCGACCATCCTTTGATACTTGGTAGAATTGCTGTTTTACCCGCTACTTCCGTAACACCTTCGATGCAACCTACGAACTGGCTGCCGATGTAACTTTCGTGTACAAAATCTTCACCCGGCTGTAATTTACCTTTGGCAAATAACTGCGCCATTCTTGCGCTGGTGCCTGTGCCACAAGGCGATCTGTCTATGGCTTTATCACCATAGAAAACCGCATTGGCTGCGCTTGATTCTGCGTGCTTTGGTTTGCCAGTCCAAAGAAGATGCGACGCACCTTTTACGGTTGGATCTTCAGGGTGCACGCACTCAAGCAAATCATTGATTGCTGTTCGAACAAGCGGGCTATATTTAAGAATTTCTGCGGCAGACCAGTTTTCAATACCCGGGAAGTTTTCCTGTGGCTCGACAATAATGTAGTAGTTACCACCATAAGAAATGTCTACCTTTAACTTGCCCAGCTCTGGCACTTCAACTTCAATATTTTCATAGGCTAAAAAAGCTGGCACATTGAATATTTTTACCCACTCAACTTTTCCATCAACCATTGAATACTCGGCATTTACACGCCCTGCTGGCGTATCTAGCTTTAATTTACCAGGTTCTTTTGGGTGCATCTGAGCGTTTTCAAGTGCAAACGTTACAGTGCCTATGGTGCCGTGACCACACATAGGTAAACAGCCTGAGGTTTCAACAAATAAAATCGCCGCATCGCCATCAACGGTTGTTGGTGGATAAATAAATGAACCTGACATCATATCGTGGCCGCGCGGTTCAAACATCAGTGATTGACGGATCCAATCAAACTCAGCAAGAAAATGCTGACGTTTTTCGCTCATAGTCTCACCCTTAAGATATGGGTGACCACTGGTAATTAAGCGTACTGGGTTGCCGCAAGTGTGGCCATCGATACAAGAAAATGTCCCTTTACGCATATTAATAACCCTGTTTGCCTAAGCTAAGAACCGTATTCGTGTTCACAGCATTGTGGAGTTGATTCGTAAAACTTTCATTTAATTGCGGAGCAACTACTGAATACTGAACTTGGCAATTAATGTTCATTGTCTTTCCTCTTTACCTTTTATGGTTTACATCTTAAGCATATTGTATACAATGTTCAATATTCCACTGTGTATTTTTCTTTAAAAGTTTTTATCGGTCTGAAGACATATTGACATTTAAAAGATTAAACAACTGAAAGTATTAATAAAAACTAACAGTTTGAAGACGAACTAAGTTTTCTATGCAAACTAAAAAATAGAGACATGCAATATCTTGAAATAAGGCTTTCAAGGTATTTTGGAGACAATCGATGCAAGAAAAGCAACATATTGCTGTTATCGGCGCTGGGATCATTGGGCTTTGCAATGCGAAAAGTCTGACTGATGCTGGCTTTTCAGTGACATTATTTGATGAGCACGGTATTGCAGAAAAATGTTCGAAAGGTAACGCCGGTCACTTTGCTACTGAACAAGTTTTCCCACTCGCACAAGCGAGTTTATTACCCAAACTTCCTAGTATGTTGTTAAATCCAAAGGGCGCTTTAAGAATAGATTGGTTATATCTATTCAAAGCCTTACCTTGGTTCACTCGCTTCTTAATCAATATGTCTAAATCAAAATTTAGTGCGCATACCAAAGCACTTAGACAATTAAACGAAGCCTCACTACCTGCCTATAAAAATTTATTAGGTGAAGAAAACTTCGAAAAGTTGATCCATGTAGATGGCAGCCTACTGAGCTTTGAACATGAAGATTTTAAATTGGCTGCGACAATGGCTGAATCATTTCGAGCAAATGGCGTTGCAGTTAAACACTTAAAAGGTGATGAGATTTTTGAGTTAGAGCCAAGCCTAACCAAAAACATTAAGCAAGCGTTATATTTTTCAGATGTTGGCCACAGCGTTGACCCATATGACTTATGCCAAGCCATTTATAAAATGTCAGAGGCTCAGGGCTTAGTATTTAAAAATGATAAAGTGACACGAATTATCCCGAACAATAATGGGGTGATGATAGAGCTCGCATCAGGCGCCAAACATCAGTTTGCTAAAGTGGTAGTTTCGACCGGCGCTTGGAGTAAACCTTTAGCAAAACAACTTGGTTTTAAAGTACCGATAGATACTGAGCGTGGTTACCATGCCATGATTGATAATTCGACTAGTTTGCAACGCCCAGTTGCCTCAGCCGATAGACAATTCATTATTACCCCTATGAAGCAGGGACTTAGACTAGCTGGAACCGTAGAGTTTGCAGGACTAGAAGCAACTGAAAACATGACAAGAGCAACCATGCTTTTAGATCACGCTAAAGCGCTTGTAAACGGTATCGAAAAACAAACTGTTAAAACCACGTGGATGGGTCATCGCCCTTCTCTTCCTGATTCATTACCTGTATTAAATACAGCACCCAATAATAAAAATATTGTATTTGCTTTTGGTCATCAACATTTGGGTCTGACCCAAGCGGCAATTACAGCACAAATTGTCTCACAACTTTGCTTAGGTGAGAAAACTAGCATAGATTTAACCCCTTACAGAATAGACAGATTCTAGGAGCAAAATATGAAGCCATTAGGCGTTGGTACGAAAACCAAACAAGAAGCTTTAGAGTCATTACAAAATATGACTCATGACTTAAAGCCAATTAGCATCGAAGAATACCAGCAGCGTATTGAAAAAGCACAGCGCTATATGCAAGACAACGATATTGCAGCTTTATATTTGAATGCAGGCACTAATTTAAAATATTTTACCGGTATGCAGTGGTATGCCAGTGAGCGTATGGTTGGTGCTATTTTACCCGCAAAAGGTGATGTGCAATTCATCGCACCTTATTTTGAAATTGGCACACTATTAGACTATCAAGTCGTTGAAGGTCCAATTCACGGCTGGCAAGAAGAACAGAGCCCTTACCAATTATTCTTAAGCGTGCTTGAACAGCATGGCATTGGCTCTGATGCTAGAGTTGCCATTGATGAAAGCGCGGCATTTTTTATTTTTGATGGCGTTCGCAACCTTGCTCCTTCTCTTGACCTAATTAACGGTAAGGAAGTTACAGCACATTGTCGAATGCATAAATCAGACAACGAATTGAAGCTTATTCAACGTGCTATGGACATGACTTTAGAAGTTCATAAAGCAACGGCGAGTATGTTACATGAAGGGGTCAGCACGACTGAAGTTGAAGCCTTCATAAATGAAGCTCATAAAAAAGTGGGCGCACCATCCGGAAACTATTTCGTGATTGTACTGTTTGGTAAAGCAAGCTCGTTTCCTCATGGTGTGAAAGACCCACAAACTTTAAAAGAAGGTGATGTGGTTCTAATTGATACTGGCTGTAAAGTACATGATTACCTATCGGATATTACACGCACATTTGTATTTGGTGATGCTACAGAGCGCCAAAGAGCAATGTGGCAACATGAGAAGAATGCGCAAGCTGCTGCATTTGAAGCGGCACAAATCGGTAATACATGTGGTGACGTTGATAAAGCAGCAAGAGATTATTTAGCATCAGTAGATCTTGGTCCTGATTATCAAACACCGGGGTGTCCGCACAGAACTGGCCACGGTATCGGCTTAGATATTCATGAATGGCCTTATCTAGTAAAGAATAACCCGCAACTATTAGCACCAGGCATGTGCTTTAGTAACGAGCCTATGCTAGTGATCCCTGATGAGTTTGGTATTCGCCTAGAAGATCACTTCTATATGACGGAAAACGGTCCTAAATGGTTTACTGAGCCAAGTCATAGTATTGATGACCCATTTGGATTGGGAAAATAGCAAAAGTTAAAAAAGCATTTTAGATGTAATGTTAAGCAAACCAAAGGAAGCATACGCTTCCTTTTTTTATTTTACGATATACAATGTACATATGTTTTATATATGGAATATATAGTGGGTATTGTAAAAATTTCAGATGAACTACACGAAGAAATTCGTACGACGTCTTCAGTTATGTCTCGCTCTATCAACTCACAAGCCGAATTTTGGATAAAAATCGGTCGCTTATGCGAAATGCATCCTGACAAAACATTTAACGAGTTAATTCAACAAGAGCTCATGTTACAGCGACAAAAAGAGGCGTCACTGAATGAATGAAGTAACAATCAAATCGGTAGATGAAATAGCACTGATGAGAGAATCAGGCAAGCTGCTCGCCCAAGTATTTAAAATGTTGGATGATTTCATCAAACCAGGAGTTTCAACGCTCGATATAGATTCGCAAGTTGAAAACTATATCATTAATGAATTAAAGGCGCGCCCGGCTTCAAAAGGACAATACGGCTATCAGTATTGTCTAAATAGCTCAATTAACGAAGTAGTCTGTCACGGCGTACCTAGTGCAAGCCAGATTTTAAAAAGTACTGATATCGTCAATATAGACATTACCTTAGAGAAAAATGGTTTTATCACAGACTCAAGCAAAATGTATGTCATGCCAGATGCTAAACCTGATGCCAGGGCACTGGTCAATGTCACAACTGAGGCGATGTGGTTAGGTATAAAAACCGTAAAGCCAGGTGCAAAGCTAGGAGATATTGGATTTGCAATACAGAATTATGTGAGTAAATTTGGCTACACGGTTGTAAAAGAGTATTGCGGCCACGGTATAGGCCGAGAAATGCATGAAGAGCCAAATGTTTTACACTATGGCCGCGCTAACACTGGCCTAACTTTAAAAGAAGGCATGACTTTCACCATTGAACCTATGATCAACCAAGGCACAGCTCGCGTTAAAACAAAGAAAGATGGTTGGACTGTAGTGACTAAAGACAGAAAACTTTCAGCACAAGCTGAACACACTATTCTTGTCACAAGAGACGGTTTTGAAGTACTCACACTGCGCGAAGAAGAACAAATTTAAGTTTTTATTTTACACTTCTAGCTTCTAGCTTCTAGCTTCTAGCTTCTAGCTATCGAAATTTAAATACAAAAAAGGCTCCCTAAGGAGCCTTTTTTAAGCAAGGTTAGATTACCAACCCGCTTTTTCTTTAAGTGCAACACCGATGTCAGCTAGTGAACGAACAGTCTTAACACCTGCAGCTTCTAGTGCAGCGAACTTCTCGTCAGCTGTACCTTTACCACCAGAGATAATTGCACCAGCGTGGCCCATGCGCTTACCTGGAGGAGCTGTAACACCAGCGATGTAAGAAACAACTGGCTTAGTTACGTTGTGCTTGATGTATTCTGCTGCTTCTTCTTCAGCAGTACCACCGATCTCACCGATCATTACGATAGCTTCAGTTTGCTCGTCTTTCTCGAACATCTCAAGTACGTCGATGAAGTTAGTACCTGGGATTGGGTCACCACCGATACCAACACATGTTGATTGGCCGAAACCAGCGTCAGTTGTTTGCTTAACTGCTTCGTAAGTAAGCGTACCAGAACGTGATACGATACCTACTTTACCTGGCTTGTGGATGTGACCAGGCATGATACCGATTTTAGTTTCACCTGGAGTGATAACACCTGGGCAGTTAGGACCGATCATACGAACGCCAGTTTGCTCAAGCTTCTCTTTCACGTCAACCATGTCTAGTGTAGGGATACCTTCAGTGATACAAACGATTAACTGGATACCAGCATCGATTGCTTCTAAGATAGCATCTTTACAGAATGCAGCTGGAACGTAGATTACTGATGCTGTTGCGCCAGTAGTTTCTACAGCTTCACGTACAGTGTTGAATACAGGAAGACCTAGGTGAGTTGTACCACCTTTACCTGGAGAAACACCACCAACCATCTGTGTACCGTACTGGATCGCTTGCTCTGAGTGGAAAGTACCTTGACCACCAGTGAAACCTTGACAGATTACTTTAGTATCTTTGTTAATTAAAACAGACATTATTTGCCCTCCGCAGCAGCAACTACTTTCTCAGCAGCGTCAGTTAGAGACTCAGCTGCAATGATGTCAAGATCAGAGTTAGCAAGAACTTCACGACCTAGTTCAGAGTTAGTACCTTCTAGACGTACAACAACTGGTACGTTTACACCAACTTCTTTAACAGCGCCAATGATACCTTCTGCGATCATGTCACAACGTACGATACCACCGAAGATGTTAACTAGAACTGCTTTAACATTGTCATCAGAAAGGATGATCTTGAATGCTTCAGCAACACGCTCTTTAGTAGCGCCGCCACCAACATCTAGGAAGTTAGCTGGCTTACCACCGTGTAGGTTTACGATGTCCATAGTACCCATTGCAAGGCCTGCACCGTTAACCATACAACCGACGTTACCGTCTAGAGCAACGTAGTTTAGCTCGAAGCTTGCTGCGTGAGCTTCACGCGCGTCTTCTTGTGAAGGATCGTGGAATTCACGGATCTTAGGCTGACGGAATAATGCGTTACCGTCTACACCGATTTTACCGTCTAGACAGTGAAGGTTACCAGCGTCTGTGATTACTAGAGGGTTGATTTCAAGAAGTGCGAAATCGTGATCGATGAACATGTTCGCAAGACCTAAGAAGATCTTAGTGAACTGTTTGATTTGTGCAGGAGTTAGACCTAGCTTGAAGCCTAGCTCACGACCTTGGTATGCCTGAGGGCCTACAAGTGGATCGATTTCTGCTTTGTGAATTAGTTCAGGTGTTTCTTCAGCAACTTGCTCGATTTCAACACCACCTTCAGTTGAAGCCATGAACACGATTTTACGTGAAGCACGGTCTACAACAGCACCTAGGTATAATTCATTTGCAATATCAGTGCAGCTTTCTACTAAGATTTTAGCAACTGGCTGACCTTTTTCGTCTGTTTGGTAAGTTACTAAGTTTTTACCTAACCAGTTTTCTGCGAATGCGCGGATTTCGTCTTTGCTGTCAGCTAGTTTTACACCGCCAGCTTTACCACGTCCACCTGCGTGCACTTGACATTTAACAACCCACTTGTCACCACCGATTTTACCAGCAGCTTCAACTGCTTCTTGTGGTGTATCACAAGCGAAACCTTCAGATACAGGTAAACCATAGTCGGCAAAAAGTTGTTTTGCCTGATACTCATGCAAATTCATGATGCTTTATCCAATTTCTTATACTATTAAAGCTATCTACATTTCATAAATAGCTATCCCAAATTGCGCCCCTAGTATAGATCCCAAGGCTAAGTATGAAAACCCTAGTTAGACCAAAGCCGCAAAAAAAAAGCTGTATGATGTGTCATACAGCTTAATATCTAAACAATAACGATTATACGTCTAGAAGAAGACGAGTTGGATCTTCAAGAAGTTCCTTAATTGTAACCAAGAAGCCTACTGATTCTTTACCATCGATTTGACGGTGGTCATAAGAAAGCGCTAGGTACATCATAGGTAAAATTTCAACTTTACCATTTACAGCCATTGGGCGTTCTTGGATTTTGTGCATACCAAGAATTGAAGACTGAGGTAAGTTGATGATAGGTGTAGAAAGTAATGAACCGAATACACCACCATTTGTGATTGTGAAGTTACCGCCTGTCATATCGTCAACAGTTAGTTTACCGTCACGACCTTTAAGCGCTAATTCGCGAATACCCTTTTCGATTTCAGCCACTGAAAGCTTGTCGCAGTCACGAAGTACTGGTGTAACTAGACCACGTGGTGTAGAAACCGCGATGCTGATATCAAAATAGTTGTGGTAAACAATGTCATCACCGTCGATTGACGCATTTACTTCAGGGAAACGCTTAAGTGCTTCAGTTACTGCTTTCACATAGAAAGACATGAAACCTAAACGGATACCGTGACGCTCTTCAAATACATCTTTGTATTGCTTACGAAGATCCATGATTGGCTTCATGTTCACTTCGTTGAACGTAGTAAGCATTGCCGTTGAGTTCTTAGCTTCAAGAAGACGGTTAGCAATTGTCTTACGTAGACGTGTCATAGGTACACGTTTCTGTGAACGGTCACCTAAAGGTGCTGCAGGTGCAGATGCTGCTGGTGTTGAAGCTGGCTTAGCCGCTGGTGCTTTAAGGAACGCATCAACATCTTCTTTAGTGATACGACCGCCTTTACCAGAACCTTTGATCTGTGAAGCGTCAAGGCCTTTTTCAGCGATTAAACGACGAACTGAAGGTGTTAATACGTCTGAAGACTCATCAGAAGCTGGTGCAGCTTCAGCAGCAGGTGCCGCCGCTGGAGCAGAAGCGCCAACAACGATATTACCAATCACTTGTTCGCCAAGTACAGTTTCACCTTCAGCATGGATCTGCTCACCCATCACACCGTCTTCAGGTGCAACAACTTCTAGTACAACCTTGTCTGTTTCAATATCAACAAGGTTCTGGTCACGGCTTACCGCTTCACCAGGTTGAACATGCCAAGTTGCAATTGTAGCGTCTGCTACTGATTCTGGAAGTACAGGTACTTTAATTTCCACGTCTTTACCTTCTGTTGCTGCAGCAGCTACTGGTGCAGCTTGTTCATTTGATTGTTGAGCTGGTGCAGCAGCTTCGCCAGCAGCACCAAGTTGAGCAATCACTTGCTCGCCTAATACAGTTGCGCCTTCATCTTCAGAGATAGATACAATTACACCATCTTCTGGTGCAACTACCTCTAGAACAACTTTGTCAGTTTCGATGTCAACTAAGTTTTGGTCGCGTGATACAGCGTCACCAACTTTAACATGCCAAGTCGCGACAGTAGCGTCTGCTACTGACTCAGGAAGAACTGGAACCTTAATTTCGGTTGTCATCTCTTATCCCTTATTTCTTAATTGTTAATGCGTCAGCAACTAACGCGTTTTGTTCTTTAGTATGAGTAGACATATAACCACATGCTGGAGCAGCTGAAGCCTTACGTCCTGCGTAAGAAAGATTTGCACCTGCTGGGATTGCTTCCCAGAAGTGGTGTTGAGAACAATACCAAGCACCTTGGTTTTGTGGCTCTTCTTGACACCAAACGAAATCTTTAACATGTTGATAGCGAGACATGATGTCTTCCATTTCCTGATGAGGGAATGGATATAGCTGTTCAACACGAACAATAGCAACATTGTTTAATTCAAGCTTACGACGCTCTTGTAGTAGTTCGTAATAAACTTTACCACTACAGAAAACCACTCTTTCAACATTTTCAGGATTGATATCGTCAATCTCGTCAATCATGTTGTGGAAAACACCTTCCGAAAGCTCTTCTAGAGAAGAAACAGCTAGAGGATGACGTAATAGTGACTTAGGTGTCATTACAATCAATGGACGACGTAAAGGACGAACAGATTGACGACGAAGCATTGCATAAACTTGAGCTGGTGTTGAAGGAACACACACCTGCATATTATGATCAGCACATAGTTGTAGGTAACGCTCTAAACGTGCAGAACTGTGCTCTGGACCTTGACCTTCATAGCCATGAGGTAGAAGCATAGTTAAACCGCATAAACGACCCCACTTTTGCTCACCTGAGCTTAAGAACTGGTCAAATACAACCTGAGCACCGTTAGCAAAGTCACCAAACTGCGCTTCCCAAAGAACAAGTGAAGTAGGCTCTGCTGTTGCATAACCATATTCAAACGCTAATACAGCTTCTTCAGATAAAACTGAATCGTAAACTTCAAATGCGCCCTGACCTTCACGGATATTCTGTAGAGGTAGGTAAACAGATGCATCTTCTTGGTTGTGAACAACAGCATGACGGTGGAAGAAAGTACCACGGCCAGAATCCTGACCTGTCATACGGACGTCTGTGCCTTCATCTACTAAAGTTGCATACGCTAAAGATTCAGCCATACCCCAGTCTAGTAATTTATCACCGCTTGCCATTGCTTTACGGTCGTCATAAATTTTCTTAACACGAGACTGTGCTTTGTGGTTTTCTGGATATACAGCAAGCACATTACCAAGCTCTTTCAGCTTCTCAACAGATAATTTAGGATCGTAAGCTACATCCCAATCATGGCCTACAAACTTAGACCAATCAGACGAGTGCTTAGTTTCTTCTTTAACTTCTTCAACAACGCATACACCGTTGTCTAAGCCATTACGGTATTCATTCGCAAGCGCTTTTGACTCATCAGCAGAAATCACACCTTCAGCAGCGAGTTTGTCTGCATAAAGCTGACGAGGAACTGGGTGCTTTTTGATCTTCTGATACATTAATGGCTGAGTTGCATTAGGTTCATCTGCTTCATTGTGACCGTGACGACGGTAACAAACTAAGTCAATAACAACATCGCGCTTAAACTGATTGCGGAAATCAAGCGCTAGTTGAGTTACAAACGCAACAGCTTCTGGATCATCCGAATTCACGTGGAAAATTGGCGCCTGAACCATCTTAGCAATGTCAGTACAATAGTCTGTTGAACGCACATCTTCTTGCTTAGACGTTGTGAAACCTACTTGGTTGTTTACAACGATTCTAACTGTACCACCAACACCAAATGCACGTGTTTGCGATAAGTTGAATGTTTCCTGAACAACACCTTGACCAGCAATTGCAGAGTCACCGTGGATAGTAATAGGCAGTGCTTTAGAACCATTCTTACAACCTAAACGGTCAAGACGTGCTCTTACTGACCCCATCACTACAGGATTAACGATTTCAAGGTGAGATGGGTTGAATGCAAGCGCCATATGAACATCACCACCGTTGGTCGCGAAGTCAGACGAATAACCCATGTGATACTTAACATCACCCGAACCTGCTAGTTCACCGTATTTACCAGCAAACTCATCGAAAAGAACCTGTGGATTTTTACCTAGTACGTTTACAAGAACGTTCAAGCGACCACGGTGTGCCATACCAATTACAGCTTCTTCTTGGCCGCTTTCACCTGCACGATGAATAAGCTCTTTAAGCATAGGTACTAATGCATCACCACCTTCTAAAGAGAAGCGTTTTGCACCAGGGAATTTTGCACCTAAATACTTTTCAAGACCATCAGCTGCAATTAGACCTTTAAGAATTCTAAGTTTAGTTTCTTTGCTAAATTGAGGCTGTGAGAAGGTAGATTCTAAACGTTTTTGTAACCAACGTTTTTCTTCTGTAGAAGTGATATGCATGTATTCAGCACCAACAGAACCACAATAAGTGGTTTTCAAGGCTGCATACAAGTCTTTTAGTTTCATTGTATCTTTGCCACAAGCAAAAGAGCCAACGTTAAATTCTTTGTCTAAGTCAGCATTGTCTAGATCATGGTAAGATAAATCTAGATCTCTAACACGTTCACGTTGCCACAAACCTAACGGATCAAGGTTTGCATTTTGATGGCCTCGGAATCTAAACGCATTGATAAGCTGTAGTACACGTACTTGTTTAGCATCTGTAGTACCAGCTGCTGCAACAACTACTTCTCTGTGTTTGTTTTTCGCAAGTTCAGCAAATTGTGCTTTCACTTCTGAATGTTTTACATCAACATCCACACCATCAACTTTAGGAAGTTGATCAAACACTTCACGCCATTCTTCTGGCACAGAAGTCGCATCGTCTAGATACGCTTCATAAAGCTCTTCTACATAAGCTACGTTTCCGCCATATAAATGCGAAGATTCTAGCCATGCCTTCATCACACCTTCGTGCATTAATTAGCCCTTTTTATTCGCGCAGAAATTAAACTAAAAACAAGATGGCATCTGCAGATGCCATCTTGTGGATTTAACTATGGATTAAACCGAACGATTTAACAACATAGATTTAATCTGACCAATGGCTTTAGTTGGATTTAAGCCTTTTGGACATACGCTTACACAGTTCATGATACTGTGACAGCGGAATACGCTAAATGCATCATCTAAATCTTTCAGACGCTCTTCAGTTGCAGTATCACGGCTATCCGCTAAGAAACGGTAAGCGTGTAATAGACCTGCAGGACCGATGAACTTATCTGGATTCCACCAGAATGAAGGACAAGATGTTGAACAACAAGCACATAAAATACACTCATAAAGACCATCAAGCTTTTCACGATCTTCAACAGTTTGAAGACGTTCAATACCACCTGTTGGCTTATCATTAATTAAGAAAGGTTTAACTTTCTCATATTGAGTGTAGAACTGAGTCATGTCGATAACAAGGTCACGAATGACTGGTAAACCTGGTAAAGGACGTAAAATTACTTTGTTGCCCTTTAATGCAGATAACGGAGTAATACATGCAAGGCCGTTTTTGCCGTTCATGTTTAAACCATCAGAGCCACATACACCTTCACGGCAAGAGCGACGGAAAGAAAGTGTTGGATCTTGCTCTTTTAATAATAAAAGTGCATCCAAAACCATCATATCACGGCCTTCTTCTACCTCGAGTTTATAATCCTGCATACGTGGCGCATTGTCCACATCAGGGTTATAACGATAAACAGAAAATTCTAATGTTGCCATCGTTAACTCCTAGTAAGTACGTGCTTTAGGTGGGAATGCTTCACGCGTAGTCGGCGCAAAGTTTACATCACGTTTAGTCATCACATCTGACTCTGGGTGATGTAATGAGTGACATAGCCAGTTTGCATCGTCACGCTCTGGGAAGTCAAAGCGAGAGTGAGCACCACGGCTTTCAGTACGGAAGTTTGCAGCTACTGCTGTAGAGTATGCAGTTTCCATAAGGTTGTCTAACTCAAGACATTCGATACGTTGTGTATTGAAGTCTGACGACTTATCGTCAAGACGCGCATGCTTAAGACGCTCACGAATAGCTTTAAGCTGCTCAAGACCTTCAGCCATTGAGTCACCTTCACGGAATACCGAGAAGTTAAGCTGCATACACTCTTGTAAATCTTTCTTGATTTGCGCTGGATCTTCACCTTTACCAGGTTCAGAGTTTTCCCATCGGTTGAAACGAGCAAATGCTTCGTCAATGTTATCTTGCGTCGCATCACCTGTAGACTCGAAGTCTTTTAGGTAAGTACCTAGGAAGTTACCTGCTGCACGACCGAATACAACAAGGTCAAGTAGTGAGTTACCACCTAAGCGGTTTGCACCGTGTACAGATACACATGCAATCTCACCAACTGCGAATAGACCTTCAACAATGCGCTCGTCACCGTTTTCATTCACGTTTAGTACTTGACCATTTACGTTAGTCGGTACACCACCCATCATGTAGTGACATGTTGGGATTACTGGAATTGGCTCTTCTGCAGGGTCAACGTGTGCGAATGTCTTTGATAGATCACAAACACCAGGAAGACGTAGGTTAAGCATTTCAGCACCAAGGTGATCAAGCTTAAGTTTGATGTGTGGACCCCAAGGACCTTCACAACCACGACCTTCACGAATTTCTGTCATCATTGCACGTGCAACAACGTCACGACCTGCTAAATCTTTAGCGTTTGGCGCATAACGTTCCATGAAGCGTTCGCCGTCTTTGTTTAGAAGGTAACCACCTTCACCACGACAACCTTCAGTTACAAGTGTACCTGCGCCAGCGATACCCGTTGGGTGGAACTGCCACATTTCCATGTCTTGCATAGGAATGCCAGCACGAACTGCCATACCAACACCGTCACCAGTGTTAATGTGTGCATTCGTTGTAGACGCATAAATACGACCAGCACCACCTGTTGCAAGCACAACAGCTTTTGATTTGAAGTAAACAACTTCACCTGTTTCAATACAGATGGCTGTTACACCAACAACGTCATCTTTGTCATTTTTAACAAGGTCTAACGCATACCACTCAGAGAATACGTTTGTTTTGTTTTTAACGTTTTGTTGATAAAGACAGTGAAGAAGTGCGTGACCTGTACGGTCAGCTGCAGCTGCTGTACGTGCAGCCTGTTCGCCACCAAAGTTTTTAGATTGACCACCAAATGGACGTTGGTAAACACGGCCGTTCTCAAAACGAGAGAAAGGTAGACCCATGTTTTCAAGTTCTGTGATAGCTTCAGGACCTGTCTTAGTCATGTATTCGATAGCGTCTTGGTCACCGATGTAATCAGAACCTTTAACAGTATCGTACATGTGCCATTCCCAGTTATCTTCATGAGAATTACCAAGAGCAACTGTAATACCACCTTGCGCAGACACTGTGTGCGAACGTGTTGGGAATACTTTAGAGATCAGAGCACAGCTTTTGCCTGATTCAGAAATCGCTAGAGCAGCACGCATACCAGCACCGCCGGCACCTACTACTACTGCATCAAATTCACGAACATTATATTTCACTTAAACACCCCATAAAACGAATAGACCAATTGCTACGTAAGCAAAGGCCATAAGGTTTAATACGAAACCTAAAACTGAACGCAACGCAGATGCTTTTACATAGTCTGTTAGCACTTGCCAAAGACCAATGCGAGTGTGAACCATAATGCACACTAAAGTAATAAACGTTGCTGCTTTAACGAAAAGGTTTGAGAATAAACCCGTCCAAGCTTCATAAGTAAGTTCAGGGGTAAGGAATAAATAACCAACGATAAAGAATGCATATGCTGCAATGATTAACGCGGTAGCACGTAATGATACATAATCTTGTACACCATCACGCTTCAGAGTTGCTTGATTTAAGACCATATCCACACTCCAGCTAGAATTGCAACGATTACCCAAAGTGCAATCGCAATTTTAGCGCTGCTATTGCCCGATTCTAATTCTTCCCAGTGACCCATATCTTGGATCATGTGGCGAATACCACCGATAAGGTGATATGAAAGCGCCGCGAAGGTGCCCCATGCAATGAATTTTGCAATAAAGCCAGTGAATAGCTCTTTTACAAATTCAAACCCTTCAGGAGAAGAAAGAGACTCAGACCAAGCCCAGATAACAAAAGTTAAAGCAATGAACAATGCCACACCCGTAATACGGTGAAGGATTGATGCTTTAGCAGTTGCTGGCATAGATATAGTCGTAAGATCTAGATTTACAGGTCTTTGCTTTTTCACAGTTACTTGCCCATCTTGCCCACATAAGGAGCTTCATCTACTTGTTTTTATAAAACCATTTATACCGAATGTATAAATGACACACTCTAAGTAAACCTTTTTTACAACAGAAACGAATTTCTGTTGTAAAAATAGGTTTACCCACAGACGACATGGTATTAAACCGCATACAGTATATAAGGCCGTGAGTGCTTTTACAATTCTTGTTTAGATTGAGAAGCTTGCGAATTAGCCAATGGTATAATATTTAAACTTGAGTAGAATATTTATTATCCATTTTTGCATAATCCTTAGAAAAATTGACTTTATACCCCAGTTATACGTTAAAATGATCTGAATTTGCTTAACATTAGTATCACAACATAACAATCGACATTGTTATTTCATAGGAGATAAATAGATGGCAGATAAAAAAGCCACAGTCCATATTGATGGTCATGATCCAATCGAACTTCCAATTTACTCTGGCACAGCTGGTCAAGACGTAATTGACGTTCGTACCTTAGGCGCTCACGGCCACTTCACATATGACCCAGGTTTTATGTCTACTGGCTCTTGTGAGTCATCTATTACCTACATCGATGGTGGCAAAGGTGTTCTACTTCACCGTGGTTACCCTATCGAGCAGTTAGCTGAAAACTCAAACTACATCGAGTTATGCTACTTACTTCTTAACGGTGAACTTCCTACAGAAGAACAACACGCTGAGTTTGCTGAAGAAATCACAACCAACACTATGATGCACGAGAAGATTGCTGCTTTCTTCCAAGGTTTCCGTGTAGATTCACACCCAATGGCTATGCTATGTGGTGTTGTTGGTGCACTTTCTTCATTCTACCACGACGATTTAGACATCTCAGATGCTGAGCAGCGTCACCGTAGTGCGGTTAAACTAATCGCTAAGCTGCCTACGATTGCGGCTATGTGTTACAAGTACAACATCGGTCAACCATTCGTTTACCCACGTAACGACCTAAGCTACGCTGAAAACTTCCTACACATGATGTTCTCAGTACCGGCTGAAAAGTATGAAGTAAGCCCAGTTCTTGCTAAAGCAATGGACCGTATTTTCATGCTTCACGCTGATCACGAGCAAAACGCTTCGACATCTACTGTTCGCCTTGCTGGTTCTTCTGGTGCTAACCCGTATGCGTGTATCGCTGCTGGTATCGCGTCACTATGGGGTCCGGCTCATGGTGGTGCAAACGAAGCATGTTTGAACATGTTAGAAGAGATCGGTTCAGTTGATCGCATTGACGAGTATGTTGCTAAAGCGAAAGACAAGAACGACCCATTCCGTCTAATGGGCTTCGGTCACCGCGTTTACAAAAACTTCGACCCTCGTGCAACAGTAATGCGTGAAACTTGTCACCAAGTACTTGAAGAGCTAAACATTCAAGATCCGCTACTAGACGTTGCGATGCGTCTAGAGCAAATTGCCCTTGAAGACCCATACTTCATCGAGAAGAAACTATATCCTAACGTAGATTTCTACTCAGGCATCATTCTTAAAGCGATTGGTATCCCAACAAGTATGTTTACTGTGATCTTTGCAATGTCTCGTACAGTTGGTTGGATCTCACACTGGGATGAGATGCTATCACAAGCTGGTCACAAAATTGGTCGTCCTCGTCAGCTTTACACTGGCTACACACAGCGTGACTACAAAGCAAAATCTGAAAGATAATGCTTTAACATTCAAAAAAGGCCGCACTCGCGGCCTTTTTTATTGTTATAATTTGCGAAATTTTACTTAATCTTTTTAGTATGTGCACTATCTCTGAACTAAGACAACAGTTTCCTATCTTGAATTCAAAGAATGAAGACCCTTTTATCTATCTCGATTCAGGTGCAACGAGCCAAAAACCACAACAAGTTATCAAGGCTATAGATTCTTTTTATCGCGAGCAAAATGCAAATGTACACCGAGGTTTACACACGCTAAGCGCCGAAGCCACCTCAGCATTTGAGCAAGCCCGTGAAAAAGTCGCTAAGTTTTTAAATGTTCAGAGTAAAGAAATTGTTTGGACGGCAGGTGCGACAGATAGTATTAATATTATTGCTAATGGTATTAAAGCTCAGCTAAGCCAAGATGAGGTAATATGTGTATCGGCTTTGGAACATCACGCAAACATCGTACCTTGGCAAGAATTATGTAAAGAAAGAGGATGTCTTCTTAAAGTTTTACCTGTCACAGAATCAGGGATTTTAGATCTAAAATCATCTGTTGACCTAATTTTCGAATATAAACCAAAAATTGTTGCCATAAGTCATGCTTCAAATGCCTTAGGAAATATTCAACCTGTAGAGAAAATTATTGAAGCAGCACGTAAAGTTGAGGCAATAACGGTTCTAGATGGCGCACAAGCCTTTATGCACCTTCGTCCTGATCTTCGTAAACTTGACTGCGACTTTTATGTATTTTCTGCACATAAAGCACTAGGACCGACTGGATTAGGAGTTTTGTATGGTAAATATGACCAATTAAATGCGCTTAATCCTTTAAGATTCGGTGGAGAAATGATCAAAGAAGTCTCTTTTGAAAAGACATCATTTCAAGATGCGCCAAGCAAGTTTGAGGCAGGTACTCCAAATATTTCAGCTGTCATTGGTTTTTCTGCTGCACTCGATTTTTTAAATTTAATTGATTACAAAAAATTACAACAATACGAGCAAGGGCTTTATCACTACTTGCTAACTAAATTGCGCAGCATTAATGGCGTTATCATTTATGGTGATACTGAAAATAACATCGGCACAATAAGCTTTAGATATAAAAATGAACACCATTTTGACTTGGCTACTTTGCTTAATGGCTATGGCGTAGCCATACGTAGCGGGCACCACTGTACACAGCCTTTAATGAAGGCGCTCGATATTGACGGTACAATCCGTGTAAGCCTGGCCTTTTATAATAATCGTGACGATATTGATGCATTTATTCACGCATTAAAAGAGTCCATTGACCTACTTGAAATCTAAAGAATGACGTATAAAGAATTTAAAGAAAAACTGTCTGATTTAAAATCTTGGCAATTAATGTACCGAGAAATCATGTTGCTCGGTAAGAGCTTACCAGAAATGCCTGAGCTACTAAAAACTGACGATGTTTTGATTAAAGGCTGTGAAAGTAAAGTCTGGCTGAGAGTTGAATTGAGTGATGATCAAATTCTTGTGCTGATTGGTGATTCTGACACGCGCATCGTCAAAGGTCTGATGGGACTAATTATGCTTATGCACCAAGGTAAAACGCCTGAGCAAAGCTTAAGTATTAATACATATGATGAATTCGAACAATTAGGCTTGATCAAACATTTAAGCCCATCAAGAGGCAATGGTATCAAAGCCATTGCTGATACCATTCAAGAGAAAGTAAAACAGTGGCATTAAGCCGCCACTGTTTTTTTCTTTTTTTCTAAATATTTTTTTATCGCTTTGGATGAAGCGAAAAAGCCAAAACTGGCTGTGACCATAGTCGCAGAGCCAAACCCTGTCGCGCAGTCCATGTTCTTTGCGCCTTCAGTGCCCTGCTTTGCTAAACAAACTTCACCATCAGCTGTGGGATAAGCCAATTGCTCAGTTGAATATACACAGTCCACCGCAAACTTACGCTTAGGATTCGTGGTGAAGTTATACTTCTTGCGCAATAAGTAACGTACTTTAGCTAGTAACGGGTCTTGTGTCGTTTTTGCCACATCACCATATAAAATCTGACTTGGATCGATTTGGCCACCTGCGCCACCCGTAGTGATAACTGGGATCTTGTTTCTTTTGCAGTGCGCGATCAACGCTGCTTTTTCATTTACCGCATCGATACAGTCAATAACATAATCAAAGCCAGTAATATATTCACGAATGTTCTCCAGCGTTAAAAAATCATCAATCAGTTGAACATCGCATTCTGGATTGATTTGTTTAATACGCGCAGCCATAGCCTCAATTTTTTGCTCACCCACAGAGTCAGTTAGTGCATGGATCTGTCGGTTAATATTGGTCACACAAATATCATCCATATCAATCAAGGTGATTTTACCAACACCTGTACGCGCTAGAGACTCTGCAACCCAGCTCCCGACACCGCCAATGCCTATAACACAAAAATGTGCTTCACCTAGCCAAGTTAAGGCTTGTGCACCATATAAACGGCCGATGCCACCAAATCGTAATTGTTGCTCTTCTGTCATGTTACCAATCTAAGTTCAAAGGCGCTTTCCATTGTTGAAAAGCATCTGTTGTTACTAGTTTACTAAACTCTTTACCTGTATCAGGTAAATAAGAAAAATACTTGTCTTGTCCTTGCCATTGAAACGACAAAGCTAAGGCATGTAAATATACCCTATCGGAAGACGAGGCCGAATAAGCAGTATCGCCCAATATTGGGCTTGAGATACTTTTCATCGCTACTCTCAGCTGATGCGTTTTACCGGAGTACGGTTTTAATATCACCCCTCTCAAACCTTCACCTAGACTGGTTGAGTAAAATCTCGTGACAGCTGGGTTCTTCGATGTTTTCTCGAGCTTATAGGTACCACGCCTTGACGCTGACATATCGCCTTTTATCCAACCTTGCTTCTTCTTGGGCTTGCCTTCAGTGATCGCCAGATAAAACTTATCTATCAATCGATTCGAAAATAACTCAGTTAGCATAGCCGCTGCTTGGCTAGATTTCCCTAAAACAATTAGACCTGAGGTGACTTTATCTAACCTATGAACTGGATATAATTTGCATGCTTGCTGTGCTTCTAAAAGTGCAACAAAACCTGCACCTTGCTCAGAATGAAAACTCAGCCCAGCAGGTTTCACCGCAACGATAAAATCAGCTTCGTCAGAGATAACTTTAAGCATTGCCACTCAGAATGTTATTAACTCGAACCAGGTCTTCTGGTGTATCAACGCCTGCATAAACAGGTTTACACGCTTTGGTGATTTTTATTTGATAACCATGGTACAAAACGCGTAACTGCTCAAGTGACTCTTGAACTTCTAATGGCGATACAGCAAGATTAAGATACTCAGAGATAAAACCCGCTCTGTAAGCGTAAATACCAACATGTCTTTGAAAATGCGGCAAAGGAATGGCTTCTTTTTTCGCTAACATGCTGTCTCTTTGAAACGGTATTGACGCACGAGAAAAGTATAAAGCGTTGTTATTAACATCTTGAACAACCTTTACCGCATTCGGGTTGTAAACCTCTTCTTCGTCTACAATATCAACGCTTAGCGTTGCCATTGGCGCTGGAGAGTTAAATAATAACTCTGCAACTTGGTCAATATTTTCAGCTTCTAATAGCGGTTCATCGCCTTGAACATTGACGATGATTGTATCTTTATCTAGTGATAATTTCTCAACCACTTCCGACAAACGCTCAGTACCTGACTGATGGTCTTCTCTAGTCATTAATACATTGTCTGTAAAGCTTTTTGCGCTTTCAAACACTGCTTGATGATCTGTAGCGATATAAACCTCAGCAGCTTTTGATTTGCACGCTTGCTCATAAACTCTTTGGATCATTGGCTTACCACAGATATCGGCCAAAGGTTTTCCCGGTAAACGAGTCGATGCGTAACGCGCAGGAATAACGACTACGAATTCCACTGCTCTACCTCATCAGCAGAAAGCTCACGCGCTTCATTTTCTAATAGTACTGGAATATCATCATTTATAGGGTATGCAAGCTTAGCCGCTGTGCTGATCAATTCTTTATTTTCTGCATCGTACTGTAACTTTCCTTTTGTTACCGGACACGCAATGATCTCAAGTAATTTTCTATCAAATGCCATGTGTAATACCCTTTTCTTTTAATAATTGATTAATCTGATCAATCAATTCTTTGGTTGGTGTGGCGTCTACTTTTAAGTAATACCAATTATTTTTAGCAAACTGCTGACATTTTACGGCATCTTTTTCCGTCATAAATACAGCGTTTGATTCTGTGTCTGTAAAATCTTGTTCAGTATATGCGTGATGATCACGAAAATGCTTACATTCAACAAGCTTTTTACCCAGCGCTTCAAGGCTTTTTTCAAATCGTTGCGGAGAGCCAATAGCACTGACTGCAACCCCTTCGCTCGGTGTGTCCTCAGCGAACACTTTATCTTTTACGCTATAGAAACCTGAAGCCGCTAACTGATAAGAGAAAAGGCAATCTCCGCCATTCTCTATAGCCAAATCAACACTGTTAATACGCGAAGGTAACTCTCGTAATGGCCCCGCGGGAATTAAAAAACCGTTACCAAAGCGTCTTTTTGAGTCGATAATACAAAACTCAATGGCTCTTGGCATTTTATAATGCTGCATGCCATCATCAGAAACAATCACATCTACTTTGTATTTTTCTTTGAGTACTTTATAACTCGCTTCTCTATCTGCGCCTATCACTAACGGGCATTGTAAGCGGTTATAAATTAAGAAGGGTTCATCTCCGGCTTCTTCTACACTTGATGCACTTGATAACTCATATGGGTAAGTCAGTGCTTTAGCGCCATACCCACGGCTGATCACACCGACTTTGAACCCCATACTCTCTAAATGCGGTACTAACCATAATACAAATGGAGTTTTACCATTGCCGCCAATACCTATATTACCAACTACGATGATTGGAATATCAGCCTTAAAAGATTTTGCAATACCGAGTTTAAACAGCAATTTTCTAAAACTTGATAAAATAAAAAAAAGGCCACTGAATGGCGAAAGCAGCCAAGTGAGCAATGACTTTTTTTTATACCAAGATGATTCAATATAGCTCATGATTATTCGCCATACTGCATTTGGCAAAGCGCTGCATAGGTGCCTTTTTGTGCAAGTAACGATTTATGATCGCCCTGCTCAATCACTTTGCCTTTATCAAGGACATAGATACAGTCTGCATTTTCTATCGTCGATAATCTATGAGCGATCACAATTGAGGTTTTTTCTTTCATCAGTTCATCAAGGGCTGCTTGAATTAAACGCTCAGACTCAGTATCGAGTGCTGAAGTTGCTTCGTCTAGAATTAAAATCGGTGCATCTTTTACGATTGCACGTGCTATTGCAATACGCTGTCTTTGACCACCAGACAACATCACGCCATTTTCTCCGACTACCGTGTTAAGGCCCTGCGGTAAGTCTTTTACAAATTCCCAAACATGGGCTTTTTTAGCTATTTCGATAACGTCTTGTTCAGATAAAACCCTATCTGCACCATAACAGATATTGTTTGCCAGCGTATCGTTGAACAACACCACTTGCTGAGAAACAATCGCAAATTGAGCCCTTAGATCTTTAAGCGGGTAATCTGAAATATTGTGAGCATCTAATAAGATTTCACCCTCTTTAAAATCGTAGAAACGAGGAAGTAGAGATGACAGTGTAGATTTACCAGAGCCAGAACGACCAACTAACGCGATATTTTCACCTGCTTTTATCTTTAACGACAAATTGCTTAAAACAGGCTCATCCTTCGTAGGGTAAGTAAATGTTATGTTGTTAACTTCAATATTACCCTGCGCTTTTTCGAGCTTACGTGTGCCTGTATCTTTTTCAATGTCTAAATCTAAAATTTCAAAGATACTTTGTGCTGCTGTTATACCGCGTTGCAATTCGACGTTCACATTAGCCAGTTGTTTTAATGGCTTTAACATCATCATCATTGATGAAAGCAGAACCACAAACGTGCCAGAAGTGATCGTATCGATAACACTTGGCATTGCGATAATGGCTAAAATTAATGCCATCGCACCTGCCGCTAAAAACTGAATGATAGACACACTAATGGCTCTTGTTGCATCCATTTTCACTCGTTGCTGACGGTTTTGGTTATTTACTTGGGCGAAATTGGCAATTTCTTTATCTTGACCACCATAACCGTGGATCACTTTATGGCCTGCCAACATTTGTTCTGAGCCACGCGTTACCCCACCCATCGCGTCTTGAATATTTTTTGATATTTTTCTAAAACGTTTTGCGACCACACCCACAATTACAGCAACAACTGGAATGACGGTTAAGAATATAGATGATAGTTTCCAGTTCGCTTCGAACATAACGTACAACAAGAAAACAACAAACGCGCCCTCTCTAATAATAACTTGCAGAGCTCTAGTAATCGCTTGCTGAACTTGTTCAGTGTCAAAAGTAATCTTAGAAATTAGTTCTCCATTGGAATGCTGATCATGAAATGAAACTGGTAAGAAAAGCATATGCTCAAATAATTGTTGTCTTAGTTTTTGTACTACCCTTGAGCCGACATAGCTTAAACAATAAGAAGCCATGTAATTAAATACACCACGACCTAGCACAAGCACAATTACAACCACTGGGGCCCAAGTTAATACTTCTGTATTTCTTGATGTTAAGCCATCATCAATAAACGGCTGCATTAAGCGAATAAACTGGGCATCCATCGCCGCGTAACCAAGCATACCAATGACTGAGAATATGGCTGCTAATTTGAAATCATAGGTATATGAAAAAAGACGTTTATAAATTTGCTTTGCATTATGCTTGGCACTGGTTTGCATAGAAGATCTCAACTACTTAATAACCTTGTTATTGTACTTCTCAAACGCATAAAACTAAATGCTCTAATGCAAATAACCTAGGCTCTAGATAACAAATCTAACTATTACACTTGCTTTAGGTATTAAATCCGACGAGTTAAGCTAAAACTTATGGTGAACATTCATGTGAATGTTTCATGTTACCTAAAAGCTACTATTGTATTTAAACTCTCAATTAAAATCGATATCGATACTTTAGCCAAAAGTTAGTCTTTTCTCTTGCACGTTCAACTATATAAGAATCTTCAAAAAATTTAATTGTGATTTGCCCGGAAAGTGCAGTGTCAATTAATTTTATATTTTGTGAAGAGTAGCGTTCTTTAACCGTTTTATGGGGTAAATGCCAAGGAGAAAAATAGTTTCTTGAAATTAAACCGACCTCAGGTTTTACAGCTGCTAGAAATTCAGCGCTTGAAGATGTTTTACTACCATGGTGAGGTACAAGTAAGATGTCAGATCTTAATATTTGACCATATCGTTCAACGAGTCGCTTTTCTGCTTCAAATTCAATGTCACCTGTTAATAAAATACTTCCACTAGGGCCTGTCACTTTGGCTACACATGAATTGTTATTATCAGAGTCCATGTTTTCAATAGGCCAAATAGTCTTGATGGTTATGTTTTTCATTTTTATATTCTGAATATGACAAAAGTTCAGCGGTTCTCCATTATGAAAAGTCCTTAAGGAAACAAAATTATCAAACGCATAAAGCTCATCTAGCCCACCACTGTGATCTTTATCGTTGTGACTAATGATGGTGTGCCTTATCTCTAATCCACGCGCTTCTATCTCGGGTAAAGTGACCCGCTCAAACAGTGAATAAAAATTAAAGTACTTGGCACCTAGATCATACAGTAATGCACGGTCTTCAGACGCGATTAGTACTGATGTACCATGGCCCACATCCATCACATCAACCTGCCATAGAGGTTTCGATACCGCATAGCTTGATACCATTGAAAATACTGGTACAAGTGAAAACACCCTGAATTGTTTGATTAGCAGCAGTATCACAATTAGGTAAAACAGCACCACAGTTTCAAGTGATAGCGGTGACCAAGCAAGCCATGCATAGTCGAGAAGGTGTTGAGTTGTCAAATCTAAACCTGCTGAGAGTAGATAATCAACAAACATAAAATCTGTGTTGTTAGATACACCGTTTACTAATAAACATAAAATGATATATGGGAAAATAATGATACTTAATAATGGGATGACGCATAAGTTAACTAATAAACCAACAACACTTACTCCGTTAAAAAAGTAGATGCTGAGTGGCGCTAAGCTAATTAACAAAGCAAACTGAATTAACAATAACCTGATAAAAGTATTAGAAAAAACACTGTCACCTTTGGTTTTACTCACAACCCATATTACGGTAGCGTAACCGATAAAGGATAAATATAAAGCGGGGTCAAGCAAAGAGAAAGGGTTTATTAATAACACAACGACCAAAGCATAACTTAACATTTGAACTACTTTTACTGATCGCCCTGTAAGGAAAATATACGACAATATAGCTACCATCAACCAAGCTCTAATTGCTGAGACTGGAAAGCCACAAAGGTAAATATACTGAAATGAAATTATTAGACTCAAAGTAATATAGAGTTTATTGAGGTTGAAACGCTGATAACTAATCGGGAACACACTTAAAGTCACCCAAGATGCGCCCTTAACTAGGTAAAAACAAATAAAAACAAGGATCCCTACATGTAAGCCTGATATTGCCAGCATATGTCCAATACCAAGTTTTATTACATTCTCTTTCGTTTCTTCTGGTGTTCTTGATTTATCACCGGTACTCAATCCATAGTAAAGCCAATTTAATTCTTTTTCGTTGAACGCCTCCCAGGTTTTATCACGATAGCTTTGCCTTAAGCTTTTTTCTGCTGAAACCTGCTCTTCCAGCTCTATAATTGTTCCCTTAAAGTAGATTTGTTTTTTAAAAGCATACAGTTCAGAATCAAAACTATGCTTATTTTTCCGTGTTCTAAAAACTTTTAGTTTAGCCTTTACTGTAACAAGGTCACCCTGGTTTAAATCTGTGATGCCTGCTTGTACAGCTAATTGCGCTTTAACCATTTTATAAAAAGGGATTTTTTGATTGTTTAGTGCAATTAATTTTAATTCTACGAGCGAGTTTTTATGTGGTGAAATAACTTTTGTGACAATACCTTTTATTTCGCTTGCTTCATTCAGCACCCTTTTATCTGGTTCATAGCTATAAAAAAGCTCAGATTGTAGGACTACGACAAAAATAGCAAAAATAAACCCTAACAATAGATTGAAAATGGGCTTAAAATAGCAACACATTACGATGAGGAATATCAGTGAGCTGTAAAACTGCCAAGTGTGAAAGTAAAATACCGCTTGAACACAGCCGTACAGAAATCCCCAGCACATCAACATTGAAGTATATGGTTGCTTGTTATGCCAAAAAAGACGATCCAAAAATTTTTACCTGATCACAACAAGGTTAAACAACAAAAATCTTTGAAGATTTTTGGCAGTTTACTCCACGATGCAAACCTTTGGCATCTCAATCGCCGTTCTGCACGCGGTGCTTTTTCTGTAGGCTTATTTTTCGCTTTCATCCCTGTTCCTTTTCAGATGGTGTTAGCAGCAGCTTGTGCAATCCCTTTTAGAGTGAACCTACCTCTATCTGTTGCATTAGTATGGTTAACAAACCCTCTAACTATGCCGCCTATTTTTTACTGCTCTTACAGAGTAGGTGTATTTGCTTTAGGCCAAGAAACACAACCTTTTCACTTTGAAGCAAGCTGGGAATGGTTAGTTGAAAGTTTATCAACAATTGGCCCTGCATTCATGGTTGGTTCTCTCATTTGCGCATCTATAGCAGCACTCTTTGGTTATTTTGGCATTGACTGGCTATGGCGCCATTCAGTCAACAAGGCTTGGAATTCTCGAGGCCAATAACCTCTTAAATTGTAGACATAAAAAAAGCCCTTACGGGCTTTTTTTATGTCTACAGACAAATTTTACGCTTTTCGTCTTCTCAACCACAATAAAGGAAGTGCAAAGATAGAAAGAAATCCAAAACTTGCTGACTGTCTTTCATATTGTTCTGCTTCAGGAGGTGTACACTCATCGATTGTACCCCCTGCAATTGGCGTTAGAAGAACGGGAACTGAAATAGCTTCTTTCTCAATGTTACCCTCAGAATCCTTCATTACTTGACCTAAGCTGTCAAGACGCTCTACGGTTTTTGTTGCATTTGCGTATATATGACCAGATTCAGTGATTTTTGTTGCTTCGGCAATCGTATATGGGAACGCTGTGCCATCTTCAGCTCTACAAGGCAAGAAATCATTAATATTTGTTACTTTGTCAGATCCAATTTCATATAAAAATGCTTCATATTTTGGAACAGAAGTGTTTTTCTCAATTTCACCTTGACCAATGATCTGTCCTTTATCATTGATATCTCTTAAAGTCGCTTTTGAACCATTAAAGAAGGCAGGGATTTCTTTGTAAGTATCTGAGTTAATATCATAATAGAAGCCAACTTTTTTTCTTACTATAAGACCACCACCATAACTTCTGCCTTGTTCATAGTAATTACCAATAACAATGTTATTGTTGTTGATATCTATGGCTTTACCACCTTGAATATAGTTTTCGTGAGGATGAATTCTTATAAACTGGCCATCTTTAAAGTAACCAGCCTGCTCGTAAGAATAAAGTCTGTCATCATCAGTATTTCTTACAACTGAGTATCCGACTGATATTCCATTTTTATTCGTAGCGAGCGCCAAACTACTGAAGGCACTTTTTTCATCTTCTTTACGAACTAAACCCAAACCTAACTTTGCAGTACTTACCACATTTAAATTATTGTCTAATTCCCATTGATAAGCTTCAGTGTTATAAAAACTTCCCTTTTGTAAATCCCATGAACAGACTTGTACTAGTTCATCAATCCCGTCACATTGTTCATTGTATCTTTCTTGACTATTTTCTGGGATAGATATACTACTGCTTCCGACTGCAATGTAATTACCAGAATCTAACTGAACAATATCTGTAACTAATGAAGAGCCACCATAAGTATCAATTTCAGGTTCAAGCGTGACTCTTTTACCATTAGGCGAAATAACTATTCCACGAGAAGACCAATCTCTGACAAAAACAGGTTTATCGTCTTCGCCTTCTTTTTTGAAAACTTCCTGCCTATATGGTGCAGAACCCCAAGCAACAATGACACCATCGTTACTAATTGCTGTTGGGAAATTAGTTACTGAGCGAGTCAGTGAATCTGCATATGTTGCTTGGGTATCAAAAATCACAAGCTCATCTGCAGAGTTAGCGGTAATTGTTAAACCTATACGATCGTTAAGTTTTTGATACTCAGCTTCGCTATTTTTTCCAGCCAGAAATCCGAGCATAAATGTGTTAGCATCCGCATTTGTTGCAGCAATACCATTTTTCACATCTTCAAGTGTAAATGTAGCTTCTTCATTTATATCTGCAAGTGCATCTACATACCTATCATAGGCTGTCTTTAAATCTGAATCATCGAAGTTTAAATACGATACATCGATAGCATAACTAAATAATTGTGTTGCAGCACCTATGATATCCCCAGACTCATTCACATCTGAGATGAATGTATTTTTGCCATTTTCATATCTTGGTAATTCAGTTAACTGGTAAGTAGCAGCCAATGCTGTACTACTAAGTACAGACAACATGCTTGCTGCTAAAATTGTTTTTTTCATTTTAATCCTTACTACTGATTCTGTAATTCTTCTAACTCTTCCCAGCGGGCATAAGCAGTTTCAAGCTCAGACTCTAGATTTGCCAATTGGTTCAATGCCGCTTGCGTTTCCTGTTGAGGTTGTTTGAAAAACTCTGGATCATTAACCAAGGTTTGTTGTTCTTCAAGCGCAAGTTCAAGGGCTTCTACTTTACTAGGCAGTTGTTCTAATTCAAGTTTTAATTTGTAACTTAGCTTACTACTTTTGTTACTTGTTTTATCTCTTTTTACTTCTTTTGCAGCTTGTGCAACCTGCTGCTTTTCCAATTGCTTTCTTTTTTCATCAAGCTCAGCTTTATACAACTGATAGTCTGTGTAACCACCAACTATATCAATTACTTCACCATCACCTGAAAACGCCCAGACACTATTACAAGTGTTATCAATAAACTCTCGATCGTGACTTACAATTAGGATTGTGCCTTGATATTGGTTGATAATATCTTCTAACAATTCAAGTGTTTCAATATCCAAGTCATTGGTCGGTTCATCTAAAACAAGGACATTTGAAGGTTTCAAGAAAAGCTTGGCCAATAATAAACGGTTTTTCTCACCACCAGATAATGCTTTAACTGGCGTTCTAGCTCGTGCAGGCGGAAATAAGAAGTCTTGGAGATAACCCAGTACGTGTCGGCTACGACCGCCCATCATGACTTCTTGCTTACCTTCTGCAACATTATCTTGAACCGTTGCCTCTTCGTCTAACTTTTCTCTGTATTGATCAAAATATGCAACTTCAAGGTTTACGCCTTGTTTGACACTGCCTGATACGGCTTCAAGTTGACCGAATAGCAATTTAAGCAAGGTTGTTTTACCTACACCGTTTGGCCCAATTAAACCGACTCTATCTCCACGCATAACAAGGGTAGAGAAATCATTGACGATAGGTTTATCTTTAAAGGCATGCTTCAAGTTTTTAGCTTCAAACACAAGCTTACCAGAGCGATCAGCTGTTTCGATATTAAAGTCAGCTTTACCTACTTGCTCAACTCGCTGCTTTCGTTCTACACGCAATGCTTTTAATGCTCTAACCCGGCCTTCATTACGAGTACGACGTGCTTTAATGCCTTGTCTGATCCAGGCTTCTTCCTCGGCCAAACGCTTATCAAATAGGGCATTTTGCGCTTCTTCAACTTTCAGGTCATGCGCTTTTTGCTCAAGATATTTTTCGTAGTTACCTGGGTAAGAAATTAGCTGGCCGCGATCTAAATCTAGAATACGTGTTGCAATACTGCGGATGAACGCCCTATCGTGCGAAATAAATACAATGCCGCCTTTGAAATCTTTTAAAAACTGCTCTAGCCAAATAACACTGTTCATATCCAAATGGTTCGTTGGCTCATCGAGTAACAATAAATCAGGTTCTCTCACTAGTGCTTTGGCCAAGGCAACCTTTCTTAGCCAGCCACCTGATAGCTTTTCTAATCGCATATCAGGAGTCAGTTCTAACTGTGCTAAAACCAGCTTAATACGGCTTTCAAAGCGCCACCCATCTTTTGCTTCAATACGTGAAGATAGTTTCTCAAACTTATTTAAAACAGCTTCAGAGTAGTCTGTTTGCATTTGCTCACTGACGTGGTGGTATTCAATCAGTAAATTAGCGATGTCAGGAATACCGTTCGCGACGTAATCAAAAACCGAACCTTCAGCACCTTTTGGAGGGTCTTGCTCTAGTCGAGATACTTTTAAATCACCAACTTGGTTGATTTCACCATCGTCTAGTTGAACCTGTCCATCCAGTACCTTAAGTAAAGTTGATTTACCGGCACCGTTTCGACCAACAATACAGACGCGTTCACCGGCTTCAATAACCGCATCGGCATTATCTAATAGTGGGTGTGTACCAAAAGCTAACTGCGCTTTTGCAATTCTGATTAAATCCATCTTAGTTTATAAACTCTTTTAATTTTTGCTCGTCGAATGGCCAACCTAGCTCTTGGTTGTTTTTATTTGCAACAACAGGAATGGTGTACTGATACTTTTCTACCAACTCCGGCTCTTCGACAATATCTCTTAAAATTATTTGCTCAGACTGTAACTGAGCATTCAATAAGGCAAGGGCTTGCTCACATAAATGGCAGCCCTCGGTGTGATAAAGGGTAAACTTATCCATGTGTGATCAACCAACTATTATGGATCTGTTTGTTACGTTTAAAATCAGGTGAAAGCGTCTTATCAGAAATATTAACAGCCTTAAGACCTAACCCCATTAAAGCGACCTCATCCATCTTGAATCCACGTTTATTGTTCGAGAACAATAAAGTGCCTTTGGGACTTAGGATTTTTTTCACCCACTCCATTAATTTAATGTGATCGCGCTGAACATCAAACTCTGCTTTCATGCGCTTTGAGTTTGAAAAGGTTGGAGGATCTAAAAAGATCAAATCATATTGACCTTGGGCATGCTCGAGCCATTTTAAGCAATCTGCTTGTTCAAATCTAAAGCGAGGATTTTTGAGATTGTTTAAAGCAAAATTTTCTTCTGCCCACTTTAAATAGGTTTTTGACATATCAACGGTTGTAACCGACTTAGCACCACCCACTGCAGCATGAACAGATGCAGTGCCTGTGTAAGAAAATAAGTTCAAGACACGTTGACCCTTTGCATTTTGCTGAATGTAGCGACGTGCCAGACGGTGGTCTAAGAATAAGCCTGTATCTAAATAGTCGAACAAGTTTACTTTAAATTTCGCACCAAACTCTTCAACTACATCAACTCTATTCTGCTTGTCGAAACTATTGTATTGTGAATCGCCTTTTTGCTTTTTACGAACCTTAACTGCAATATTCTCAGCTGGGATATTAAGTTGATCAGACGTTAAAGTAATTACATCTTGAAGGCGTTTTTGCGCAACGTTATCATCAATTTCTTTCGGTGCTGCATATTCAAAGATAACCGCAGAATCGTTATAAATATCAACAGCGACATTGTATTCAGGAATGTCAGCATCGTATAAACGATACGCATTAATGCCCTCTTTTTTAATCCAAGACTTAAGCGCGTTTTTGTTTTTCTTTAAACGATTTCCAAAAGCCGATGAACTTTCAAAGTTTAGACCTGTTTTTTCTTGACTCTGACTCACCTGTTTTTCGTTTACGTCATAAAGATATAGGGCAACATCAAGTGGACCATTTTTAAACTTATAGGTTTTAGATTTAGCTAATTTGAGTAATTTGAATAAGCTTTCATCTGTGCCTAAAAGTGCAAGTTGCCAATTTTGGAAGTATTTTTTAAACCCTAAACCCATATTTCTGTATAGGTTTATAAGCTCAGCCATCGCACCTAAACGTTCACCATAGGGTAAGTTACTTAAAACAACCCCAGAACGTTTGGCAACTTGAGACATTTTATTTGCATCTTTAACACTAAAATCAATGAGATTTTCAACACCTGCTCTGCGCGCATTTTGCTTCGCAACATTGATCACTCGCTCATCAAAATCTGACCCCATTATCCATAGGTTGTTTTCTGTGACTTCACTTTTTAGAACCTGTTTGATTTCGTCAAATTTTGCCGGTCTGAAGCTAGGTAAGTTTTGAAATGCAAACTTGCGATTAATATTTGCAGGTACCTTGTTTGCCATTCCAACTGCTTCAATGAGCAAAGTACCCGATCCACAACATGGGTCGAATAGAGGTTGGCTTACATCATTCAACCAGCCACTTCGCTTAACCAAAGCAGCAGCTAAGTTTTCACGAATGGGCGCTTTACCCTGACGAGTTCTGTAACCTCTGTCTGATAGACGCGGGCCTGAATAGTCGAGATAAAGCATACAGTGGCTTTTGTGTAATTTAGCCACAATACGAATATTTGGTTCGGCTTTATCTACGTTCGGACGTTGTTCAAATAAGTCGTTGAAGTAATCAACTACAGCATCTTTGATTACAAGGCCTGAGAATTGAGTATTTTTTAAAGCCTGATTTGTACCATTAAATTCAATCGCAAATGTTTGTTTTGGGCCAAAGAATTCTTGCCAAGGCTGAAAACGTGCAAATTTATATAAATCTTCTTTGGTGTTTATTTCTGCATTTTCTTCTAGAAGCAGCATGACACGTGTTGCAAAACGTGTGACTAAACAAAATCGTTGTGCTTGGCTATTATCCGCCTCAAACTTTACTGAACCAACAGACTGTTTGATAACCTCTAAGCCTTGCTCTTTGATTTCATCTACTAATAAATTTTCAATACCAATTGAAGTAAGTGCGATAAATTGCAATGTTTTAACCCTATATACTTTAATGGTCGAAAGTATATCACAGGTTGTTTGTTGCTTGCCTTGTTGAGTTAAGCTGTTTTGGTAATTTTGTCAGCTAACATCAGAGGGTGAATACGATTATTCAAAACACGTATTGCTTGGAATGGCTCTAAAGTAAGGTGCTCATCTAGTTTGAACTCATCGTTTAAACTAATACACAATGAACTCTCAGCGTCACACTCAACGATGAAAAATTCACCAGTTTGCTCAGATGAAGTAAGTGCAATGATTGCTTCTGTTCTATCAGCATTTCCTGTGTATTCGCTAAAAAACCAACTTTTTGCAAGCATGGGTTTTAAATGAAACTTAGCAGCTGTCGCGTTCAAAGCTATTTGGCAACACTGGGCATCAGTCCAAACTTTAAAGTTTTGCAAATAGAAGTATACGTTTTGATAGTATTCTGCATCGTCGATACAAAAATTTGGATTAGATAATGAGTCACCAGTGAGTTGGTGTAGCTTGTAGGGAGTGCAAAGTTGAAGCTCATCGCCTAAGTCAATAAGAAGTCGGTTGCGTTCACTGCAACGTAACCACTGCCATTCTTTAGAAGCTTGCACTGTGAAATCTCCTGCCTACTAGCCATATCTAGATAGAGACAGGAGTATAACGAAAAATAACGAATGTTAAAATTGTTTATAAGAACAAATTTAAAAGGATCGTTTAGTTATATAACTGATCATTATAAAGCGTCAACAATACGCTTAACCAATTGCGGCCCTTCGTAGATAAACCCTGTATATACCTGAACTAAATCTGCACCCGCATTCAGCTTTTCTTTCGCAGAATCTGCAGAATCGATCCCACCAACACCAATGATCGGGAGTTTCCCTTCAGTGATCCTTTTCAACTCGTTAACAACAAAGGTAGATTTTTCGCGAACTGGACGACCTGACAAGCCTCCCATTTCATCTGCGTACTGTAAACCTTTAACCGCTTCACGCTCAAGGGTTGTGTTTGTCGCGATCACACCGTCAATACGATTCTTCATAAGCGACTCGGCAATTTGTTGAACTTGCACAGCATCAACATCAGGTGCAATCTTCACAAGCATAGGCACTGATTTATTGTGTTTGGCAATTAAATCGACTTGCTCATTCTTAAGGCTTTGAAGTAGGTCGTCTAAAGCATCACCATATTGCAGATCTCTCAGACCTGGTGTGTTTGGTGATGAAATATTCACTGTGATATAAGAAGCATGCTCAAATACTTTTCGCATGCAGTGAATGTAATCATCTTTACCCTTTTCGTTTGGCGTATCTTTGTTTTTACCAATGTTGATACCTAAAACACCTGTGTATTTTGAAGCTTTTACATTGTTCACTAGATTATCGACACCTTTATTATTAAAACCCATACGGTTAATAACAGCATTTGCTTCAGGTAGCCTGAAAATTCGTGGTTTATCATTACCAGCTTGAGGACGAGGTGTTACCGTGCCTACTTCAATAAAGCCAAAACCCATTTGGCCAAATGCATCGATACATTCAGCATTTTTGTCTAATCCGGCAGCGAGTCCGACTGGGTTTTTGAAATCTATACCAAGAAAGTTTACAGGTTTATCTGCAACAGATTGCGACCAAGCCATACTGAGCGGTGTATTGGCAAAACGACGAAGGTTACCCAATGCAAAATCATGGGCCCATTCGGCATCTCGACCGAACATATAGCGACGCGCTAGTTCATAAAACATGAAAACTCCTTAGTAATCGTTAAAAAATCTGGGCAAAAAAATACCCCAGCAAAGCTGAGGTATTTTAGCGGTTTATAAATTATTTGGAAGTGTCACAGTTGTGGCTAAGTAACATTAATTCACGTAGCGCAACTGAAATCTTCGCAAAGTCGTGACTCTGTGATGTCTTAAACTCTTGAAGCATATGCTGCCAACGTGTTAGCAACACAGATTGAGTATCCATCCAAGACTCTACAAGTTCATTCACATCTGCTGTTTCAGTCTCTAGGCTGTTAAGTACAACTTCAGACAATGAACGTTGTTGCCAGTCTAGCTCTTCACGATATGAAGCACGTGCTAGTGCTTGCCAGTGGTTTGTCACTGGCTGAGCCGTAATTTGGTCTAAGAACCAATGTAGACCCATTTTCGCACCTAACTTGAAGTAAGTATTAGATACCATATCAATTGCTTTAGACGAGTTATCTGCAACTTCAGCTAAGTCCATAACTGAGAACAAGCTAGATAGAGATACGATTCGTGTAGCAATATCAGAAGGCACACCTTGTTCAATTAACTTATCTGCATTTTTAGCAATAGATTCAGCTTCGTCAGCAACTAAGTAATCGCTTAGGTTTGCACTTACATCTTTAAATGTCGGTGCAAAGAATGCAATTGTTTGTTCAATTGTCATAGCCTTGTTGCGGTGACGCAAGAACCAACGAGTTGCACGACGAACTGTACGACGAAGTTGATATAGCATTTCAGTTTGAACATCTGCTGAAATTTGGTTATCTAAATCAGCAATATCATTCCAAGTGCCTGACATTTCAAAAATCGCACTTGCAATTGAGTAACAAAGTGCAATCTCGCTGTCTGAAGCTCCTGTTTCTTCATGCATACGAACCATAAAGTTAAGA
This sequence comes from Pseudoalteromonas sp. NFXS53, assembly GCF_056629255.1. NCBI lineage: Bacteria > Pseudomonadati > Pseudomonadota > Gammaproteobacteria > Alteromonadales > Pseudoalteromonadaceae > Pseudoalteromonas > Pseudoalteromonas sp. NFXS53. Next base: position 242,381 of record NZ_JBWVBR010000003.1, read on the forward strand.
CCCATGTCATTAACAATATTATTCGCAAGTTTAGTCGCAATAATTTCTTTGCGCAGCGGATGGTTATCCATTGCTGCATTGAATTTGTCACGAAGCGGAACAGGGAAAGAGTTCACCAATAACTGGCGGTAATAAGGGTTTTCAGAAACTTCATCTGTTACTAAAGACTCTTTCAGTACCATCTTAGAGTAAGAAACAAGAACAGAAAGCTCAGGACGTGTTAAGTCTTGACCTGCAGCTGCGCGTTCTGCTAATTCTTCATCTGTCGGAAGGAACTCGATAGCTCTGTCTAACTTGCCATCTTTTTCTAAGGCATGGATGAAGCGGATCTTCTCTTTAAGCGTCGCTGGACCCTTAGACTTAGTGATAGAAAGCGTGTGAGTTTGACGGTAACAATCAGCCAATACCAGCTCAGATACTTCATCTGTCATTGCATAAAGTAATTCATCACGTTGCTTCTTAGTTAAGTCACCTTCTGCCACTAAACCATTAAGCAAGATTTTGATATTTACTTCATTATCTGAACACGCAACACCACCTACGTTATCGATGAAGTCAGTATTGATACGGCCGCCTTTAGCAGCAAACTCTATACGACCTAGTTGGGTCGCACCTAAGTTACCACCCTCACCAAAGATTTTTGCACCTAGTTCAGAACCGTTAATACGCAGTGCATCATTCGCGCGGTCGCCTACATCAGCATCTGTTTCAGATTTAGCTTTAATGTAAGTACCGATACCACCATTCCATAAAAGATCTGAAGGCATCATTAATAATGCTTTGATCAATTCATTTGGTGTCATGCTGGCTTTTTTAGTGCCAAGCATTTTCTTAATTTCTGGTGTCAACGTAATTGACTTAGCTGCACGAGAGAATATACCACCACCTTCTGAAATCAATGACTTGTCGTAGTCTTCCCAGCTTGAGCGAGGTAGTGCAAATAATCTCTCACGTTCTTGATAAGAACTTGCCGCAACAGGGTTCGGGTCGATGAATATGTGCATGTGGTTAAATGCAGCTTGTAAACGAATATGCTTAGATAGAAGCATACCGTTACCGAATACGTCACCAGCCATATCACCAATAGCAACGGCTGTGAAATCAGTTGTTTGACAATCAATTCCCACTTCTCTGAAATGACGTTTAACTGATTCCCAAGCACCTTTCGCTGTGATACCCATCTTCTTGTGGTCATAACCAATAGAACCACCTGAAGCAAACGCATCACCTAACCAGAAGTTGTACTCTTCAGCAATACCATTCGCGATATCTGAGAATGTTGCCGTACCTTTATCAGCTGCAACAACTAAGTAAGGGTCGTCTTCATCGTGACGAACAACATCAACAGGTGGCACGATGTCACCATGAATGATGTTATCCGTGATGTCTAATAGACCACGGATAAATAGTTTGTAACACTCTTGACCTTCTTTGAAGAAAGCCTCTCTTTCTGTCGGAAGCTGCTTACAAACGAAGCCACCTTTTGAACCAACAGGCACGATAACCGTGTTTTTAACTTGTTGTGCTTTTACAAGACCCAACACTTCGGTACGGAAATCTTCACGGCGGTCAGACCAACGTAAACCACCACGAGCAACTTTACCACCTCGTAAGTGTACACCTTCTACACGAGGCGAGTATACGAAGATTTCGAACGCTGGAAGCGGTAATGGCATTTCTGGAATAGCGCTTGGCTGAACTTTGAATGATACATATGATTTGTTCGTACCATCTGCTTCTTTTTGGAAGAAGTTAGTACGAAGTGTTGCATTGATCATATCAACATATAAACGAATGATACGGTCATCATCCAGATTTGCTACATGTTCTAAGTCTTCATGAATACTTGCAACTAGCTTATCTAAGGTCTTCTGCGCTGCAGGTTTTGCAGGAGAGAATTTTTTGGTGAATAGCTCAACAATCTTGCTTGCGATCTGAGGATAATGCTCAAAAGTATTTTCGATATATGACTGAGAAAAAGTCACACCGATTTGACGCATATACTTAGCGTATGCACGAAGAATTGACGCTTCGCGACCTTTTAAGCCCCCCATAAGCACTAGACGGTTAAAACCATCATTTTCTAAACGGTTATTCCAAACATTTGTCAGTGCTGCACGGAAACGCGCTGAAACTTGGTTGAAGTCAGAAATCCCTTTGCTATCAAGCAGCATAGAGAAATCCATGATCCAGTTTACTTGACCATCGCTGCTCTTCACTGCATATGGTGTTTCACCAATGACACGTAGACCAAAGTTCTCAAGCATCGGCATCACGTCTGACAAGTGAATAGGCTCATCTTTATGGAATAAGCTTAAACGAACAATGTTTGAGTTTGCTTCTTCTTGCGGACGATAGAACAACATTTCTAGCTTGTTCTCTTCATCTAGCGTTTCAAGCTTTTCGATATCGACAACCGCAGCTGAAGGTAAAACTTGATCTTTATATGCTGACGGGAATGCATTGCTATATTTACGGTTTAGCTCATTACCGCGAGACTCACCATTGCTTTCTAAAAGCGCTGCTTGAAGCTTATCTTCCCAAGTGCGGGCCGCTTCAACTAAATTATTTTCGATATCTTTCACGTTATATTCAATATTGTTGTCAGCTACACGCACAATATAATGTGTTCGCGCTAACGTAGATTCTGAGAAGAAAGTGGTAAATTCAACTTTATCCGTTGAATTAAATGAACGGGCAAGGAGTTGCTGAGTTTCACGACGAAGCGCGGTGTTGTATCTCTCTCGCGGTACATACACCATACAAGAGAAAAAACGGCCATATACATCTTTACGGATGAATAGACGACACATGTTGCGCTCTTGAACCTGTAAAACACCCGTTGCAACTTCTAAAAGCTCAGCTTCACGCGCTTGAACTAATTCATCACGAGGGTAAGTTTCAAGGATGTTCAATACCGCTTTGTATGCGTGCGTACCTTTTGCAAAATCACATGCTTCCATGATGCGATTAATTTTGCTCTCTAAGATTGGCACATCTGCAGCGCTGTTGTTGTAAAAGCTTGAAGAGAATAAACCAATGAAGCGATCTTCCCCTACTACATTGCCTTTATCATCAAAACGCTTGATACCAACATAGTCAACATAAGCTGGTCTGTGAACACGCGATAACGAATTTGTTTTTGTAAGAATTAATAAGTTATTGCTACGTGCTTCTTTTCGAGCGACTTCAGGTAACTCTGAAAGTAAACGACTGTTTTCATCAGAGGTATTCTTCATAAGGCCTAAAGAAGTGCCTGAAACCGGTTTTAACTCGTAGTCCCCTTGCACTGGGTTCAAGTCATACTGGCGATAGCCCATGAAAGTGAAGTTATCTTTCACTAGCCATTCTAAAAATTCAGCGGCTTCTTTTACTTCAGCTTCAGAACAACCAAAGTTACGAGATGGTAGCTCATTTGTCACAGAAACAAGTTTGTCTCTGATTGGTAACCAGTCTGCCACTGCAAGCGAAACGTCTTTAAGAACTGACTGTAATTCGCTTGTCAAAGTTTCGATTGCTTGAGTATCTGTTTGACGATCAATTTCGATAAAGAAAACAGTTTTAGTAGAATTTGATTCTTGCTCGGCTTTTAAGTTTGAAATTGCAGAGATTTTGCTGTTTTCATCACGTTTGATTTTCAACGGACTGTGAAGAAGAAGATGAGAGACGATGTTCAGACGATTCATTGCCATACGTACGGAATCAACTAAGAATGGCATGTCGTTTGCGATGATCTCAACAATCGTGTGAGACGATTGCCAACCATCTTTTGATACCTCTGGGTTAAACACTCTAATTACGGCTTCATCAGACGTATTTTTTTCAAGCGAATTCCAAAGGCTCAGTGCTGCACCGTATAGGTCACTGTCGTTACGTTTTGCCAGATCCTCTTTAGACATATTGCTGTACAAGGCTTTGGCAAAAGTTTCAACGAGTGACACATTGTCTGCATGAACTTTCTTTTGGATCAACTTACATACATTATCTAAGATAACAGATGCTGGACCTTCATTTTGTGTCATATGTGTTCCTTAATCTATACCACCTTGAACGGTAGATTATTTGTACAGCCATTTATTAGCGTGGAGTCAGGTAAATTCTAACCTTTCTGACGCTAATAAACAGCTTTTTCGACGAAAACATTTCAAGCTTTTCAGCCATTTGCTCATCTATTCACAAATAATAGATATAAATAGGCAATCCTTGCCATTTTCCAGCACATTTATTCACAATTTTTTTTCTGGTCAGGCCAGAGAAGTGTTCCTATAGCAGGCAATAACAGGACTGCACCCAACATATTCACTAAAAACATGAAGGTGAGCAGAATACCCATATCAACTTGGAATTTCAGTGCAGAGAATATCCAGGTACTCACACCAATTGCTAATGTAATGCCAGTGAATAGTACAGCACTACCACGTTCAGCCAGAGCATTACGATAGGCAATAGACAAAGGCACATTTTGCTTAAGCTGTGACATCATCGATGAAAGGATATAAATACCATAGTCAACACCAATGCCCACACCGAGAGCTATAACTGGCAATGTTGACACAGTTAAGCCAATTTCAAGCTTAACCATTAGTGCTTGCGCTAAAGTTGATACTATGTAGAGAGGTAAAACAACTGCAATGGTTGCTTTAACACTTCTAAAGCTTAATAAGCATAGAATGATGACAGCACCATATACATAGATCATCATCGGGATTTGTGCTTCTGCAACTGACTCATTAGTCGCCGCCATTACCCCTATTGGGCCCGAAGCTAACCTAAACTGAACTTTATCGGTATTCTCTATCGTTGCAAACTCTTTGATTTTAGCAACTACATGGTCAATGGTTTCAGCTTTGTGATCTTCCATAAAGATAACAATAGGCATCACTGAGCAATCACCATTAAGTAAACCCGTGCTCGTTTCAACACGAGAAGTTGCCTGAACTAAAGAAGCACTATTACGTGGAAGCGTTTGCCACTTCAGGTTGCCTTCGTTGTAGCCTGCATTCACTGATTGCGCAACAGAGCTTAAAGACACTGCAGATTGTACGCCTTCTAAGTTCTCAATTCTCCATTGGAAACGACTAACTCGTTCCATAGTATCAAACTCAGTACAGGCTGCTGGGTAAGCTTCTACTAGTACCTTTAAGATATCTGACGAAATGGTATATCTATCATTTATCAAGAAGGTATCTTGGTTGTATCTTGCTGTTTCATGGAGCGCTGGGGCGCCAGCATGTAGATCACCAATCTTCATACTGTTTGATTGCCAATAGCCGAAAACAAACAACAAAACAGACACGAAAATAATGATTTTTGCTTTCTTTGGATCTGTTGCAGACACTAAGCTTTCACGCATTGAAGTAAATAATTTATGCGAGGCTGTATCGCCATCGTCAACACGGTGGATCTTTGAAGAGTTAAAATAAGAAGCTAATACAGGTAACAGCAATAAGTTAGTAAAGATAATAACAGCAACACCTAAACTCGCCGTGATAGCAAGTTCACGAATAATACCGATATCAATTGCTAATAGCGTTAAGAAACCAACCGTATCTGATAGTAATGCGATACCACCTGGAATAAGTAATGCCTTAAAACTGGCCTGCGCTGCAACTTTACTCGATACCCCTTCAGATACTTTCTTACCGATTGCATTGATCATTTGCACGCCATGGCTTACACCAATTGCAAACACTAAGAATGGCACCAGAATTGACATAGGATCTAAGCCAAACCCTAGAGAAGACAACAAGCCCATTTGCCAAATAACAGCAATTAATGAACATAAAATAGGTAGCAGCGTTAATTTAAAACTCTTACAGAATAACCACACCATAATAAAAGTGAAGACGATAGCAATTACAAAGAATAAAACTACGCCTTTTGCACCGTCTGCGATATCACCAGCCATTTTCGCGAAACCAATAATATGAATACTCACATTATCATTCTCTAGAGGTTTGCGAATTTCATCTTCTAGTTTTTTAGCAAACGCCAGTGTATCCAACTTTTCCTGTGTTTGTGGATCAGTCTCTAGTAATTGCGCTGTCACCATGGCACAACTATAGTCACTAGCAATCATGCGCCCTACTACATTGGCTTTTTCAATGTTTTGCTTTACGACTGCTAACCCTTTCTCTGTGGGTGCAAAATTAGCAGGAATAATAGGTCCACCGGCGAAGCCATCTTCTACGACTTCTACAAAGCGTGCGCTCGGTGAAAAGATTGAATTAACTAACGGTCTATTTACACCAGGAATAAAATAAAGTTGGTCGTGTACTGATTTCAGTGTAGAGAAAAATGGTTCGTTGAAAATGTCGCCATTTGCATCACACACTGAAATTAAAATACTGTTAGCACCACCGAACTGCTTTTCATGCTTAAGATACACTTTCATGTAGTCATGCTGCAGAGGAATATTCTTCGTAAACGCGGCGTCTAGTTGAATATGTGTGGCTTTGTAACCTAGAAAAATGGTGGCGAATAAAAACGCCAAAACCATAAAGAGTCTGTGACGGAATACGACATATTCAAGTTTATTTAATATAGCTTGCATTACTTGCTATCTCCCCAAGTAATTAGCCCTTTTTCTGTTGCCATAATTACTTTATTGTTAAATATGGTCGCTGACAAAATTGCATGACCTGAAGGCAGTTGCTCACTGGAAACTTTTTGACCATCAAACTTGTGTATCAAACCTGAGTTTGCAAAAAGTAAAGTTGCCTCTTTAAATGGCAAAATCGAATTAACTGTTGCCGTTTGTGCAATGTTGATTTCAATAAAATCACTATCACTTTGAGATTTAGTGAAGGCATTACCTCTTAATCCTGCAACCAGGATTTGACCGTCTGGTGTTTCATTTACACTAAAAAATGAACCAGGGTAAAACTCTTCAAATTTTTGCCAAGAGATGCCTTTGTCTTCACTTTTGGCGACTAAGCCCATTTCACCTACAAGATAAAAAGCATTACCTTTCATTAGCAAACGATTAAAATGCGGAAGAATAAACTTAATTTCATCTTGATAGGCTTCTGGATCATCTTGTTTTAGTTCTTCAAGATATTCTTTGTCATCAGGGTGCACAAAATCACTGATGAATTGTGACTGCCAAGTTTTCCCGCCATTAGTGGTCTTATAAAACATGCCATAGGCACCAATAGCAAAACCTGTATTTTCGTCGATAAATTCAATATCTAAGCATGGTTTACCTTCTTCAGGTAAATACTGCTGTAATTGCCAAGTTTTACCATTATCTGAACTATGTACTATGGTTGCATCATGGCCACATGCCCATGCTGCTTTATCAGACTTTATCGTAACAGCTGTTAAAAGAGATTGAACAGGCACTTCAGCTTGTCGCCAATTTTGCCCATCTGCTGAAGTCACAATAGTGCCAAACTTACCAACAGCAACGACCTGATCATCTGTGCTATCTATGTCTGTAAATAGTGTTGAATTTGGTTTTGCAACTTGCAAAGAAGCTGACGGTGCTGATACTACTTCATAGGAAGATAAAGCCGCCATTAAGCAAAACGCGTACTGATTAAATTTCATGCTGAATACTCGAACATCTGTTGTCGAAGACAAAGGAAGTTTGTCTTGAATGTTGAATAAAGTGGCTGGGTGACAGCCACTTTTTATTTCTATTTGGAGATTAACGCTTACCTTCGCGACGAAGTGCACTTTGCGTAAACTCATTGTCTTTAAATGACTGAGTGAAGTCATACATTGACTCTTCATTATCAAGACCAATCGCTAAATAACGACGAGAGTTTAGGTCATGATAAACATCTAAAGTACTCCAATGCGTAGGCACATCATAGTAATTTAGACCATGTGCCATTGCCACACGATACATTTGGTCACGGTTATCATAAATATCCGTTACATGGATTTGCCAGCTATCTTCGTCTATGTAGAATACGCGCTTCTTATAAATATGGCGGGTACCTTCTTTTAGATTTGCTTCAACAACCCATACTCGGTGCTTCTCATAACGCACGTGCTCAGGGTTGATATGGCCTGCGTGAAGAATGTCATCATACTTTAGCTTATCGCTGTGAAGCTTATAGCTGTTGTATGGGATATACATTTCTTTCTTGCCTTTTAAAGTCCACTCGTAACGATTTGGCGAACCATTGAACATATCAAAATCATCGGTAGTACGAAGACTGTCTGACGCTGTTCCTGGTGCATCATAGGCAACATTTGGTGCACGACGAACACGACGTTGACCCGTGTTATAAGTCCACGCTTGACGAGGCGTTAAGATTTGGTCCATTGTCTCATGTACAAGAAGCGCAGTACCGGCAAGTCGAGCTGGTTCTGTTACTTTTTGCTTGAACTTGAATAATACATTAGATTCTTGAAGTGCTTCAGGCGTTGCTGCTGGATCAGAGTATTTAACAAGTAACTTTTCATCAAAGCCGATAATGTTATACGAACCAGACGCCGTAGGCATTGCTTGACCACCAAAACGCGCGATAGATAGACCTCGGTAACGTAATAAGTGGTTCCAAATTGCTTCTAGGCCATTTGCAGGAACAGGGAATGGAATACCGATAGCCGTATTTTTAATACCATTACCACCTTCAATCAGCTCTGCAGTTTGTGCATATTTCTTAGTTGCATCATAAACAAACTGAGGGTAAGCAGCACTTCGACGAGTTGGGTAAATGTTCATTTTGAACGTATCAGGATACGTTTCAAATAATGCAATTTGGCCTGGGCTCAATAAGTCTTTATGCTTATCTAGGTTACTCTTATCGATAGTTAAAATAACTTTATCGTCAGCGTATGGGTCAATGTGGTGCATGCCCGGCTCAAAACCTGCTGGTGGCTTTGTAATTCCACCTGTCCATGCTGGAATTGAACCATCAGCGTTGCCCGCTTTTTGTGCGCCAATTGGCGTTAAATCCGCACCTAGTCTAGCTACTTGCTCAGCAGTCATATCTGCATTTACGAATGGAGCAGCCATCATTGTTATTATTGTTGCTGCGATCATGCTTGGTTTTTTAAACATATAACAAGCCCTTAAATTGAATACTTAATATTGAAAGAGACAAAATCACGGTCTGCAAAGGTGTTTGTTGCACCGCCACCCCAGAATGTGTTGTAGCTAAAGTCAAATGACCAAGCATTCTGATAAGTGAAGTTCATCGTCATACCCAAAGACTTTCTGTCTTCGACAAATAGATACATAGGATCAGGCGTCGTACCATTTACATCATGTGAGAACACAATACGAGGAGAGAAGTTAATACCTGCAAAAAGGTTGTTGTAATCACCCTTCGCAATTAAACGATAACCCCATGAAGACGCAGTTGGGAATGGGTTTGTTTCTGGGCCATTCGAAAGTGCCATATGAAGAAGGTCATACCTTGCTCCCTTTTCAATTAAAGGACCGTAGCCTTCAATCGTACCACTTCGGCCCGTGCCTGCAACATTCAAACGAAGCTCGTCGTAGCTAGGCAGGTCTTTAATAGTTACAGCACCAACTTCACCTACTACAGCCCAACTATCAGCACCTAAAGAAGGACCGAATAGATGCGTTGCAGTAAACTGAACTTGCATAGAGTCACGCAAAATATAACCCTGAGCAACTTCACCTGGCTTAACGTAACTCACTTCATCTCTTGCACTTAATTGAGATAAGCTACTAAAATCTTCACGAAGACCTGAGTAAGCTAGCTGCTCAGCCATACCAGCGTAAAGCAGCTCTACGTCGTCAATCTGCAGTGGTTCGTCTTGACGATAAGAGAACTCACCTGAGAAAGCAGTTTCACCAATCGCAGTATTAAAACTTAAACCGTAAAGCTTGATATCTTCAGGGTAAGTAATTGTAGCTTGAGTGAAAGCGTTCAGATTAGTTACATTATTCTCATCAATTGGGTTTGCAGCAATGTATGCTAAGTCCTGTGCGATAACATCAGCTTCAAAGTTTGATGCTTTACCAGAAATAAGCGGACGGCGGCTATGATAGTTAATGTAGTACAGCGCAAATTCTGTATCATTTAACTCAGGTGCAAACATACCAAGGCGAATACCATATTGACCTGCGTCTTTAGGTTCACTCTTACCGTTTAAGCCCTTGCCTTTAAGCGCAACTTTCGTTGGGTAAGCCATATACATTGACGCGGCAGTTTGACCTACTAATTCAGGAGTTGGCTCTACGCCTTGTGCAATTAAAGCCGCAGTTGCATCGGCATAAAGGCTGTTAAGCGACTCAGTTAAATGGTGTAAATCAATATCAGGGTTTGACGTAAAACCTAGCTGTACGTTTTGCATATAACCGTTTTCAGATGCAAAATCGTTTGTAGAGAAATAACTACCCGATGCAGGTAAACGGGTTTCATGCCACTGGTACTGATAGAAACCTTCTAAGGTTACATTTTCAGTAATACCTAGAGACGCCCAGAACATACCAACAGGAATAAACGCTTCTTTTAATTCAGAACCTGGCGCTCTTAAACGGTCAATATCAACAGGGTTTACATTGATACCGTGAGAGATGAGTGTACTTTCACCCCAGTTTACAACTTGTTGACCAAGTCGAACAGAAAGAGGGTTTTGACCATCATTTAGATCAAAGTCAGCCCAAATGAAGGCATCTAATAAACGCACATCAGAACATACCTGCTCTTTAGTTTGTTTATCCGCACATGGATCTACTTTTTTACCTGATACTGGGTTGGTATAGGCAAAATCACCATCTTCCATCGCAAAGTCTTTAAAATACATAAAGCGCGAGAAAATACCCCAGTTATCTTTAGTGATACTGAAATCGTGAGTACCTTTAATTAATTGAGAAAAAGTGTCACCAGAATCAAAGTTCAGGTTACCAGCGTCGCCATTATTTGAATAAGCACCTGGCTGAGCCCAAACTTGTGCAGAACCATACTTTGTATTACCAAGACCTGCATTATAACCAGACCAATCAAACCTTGGGTGGTTACTTTTACCAATATATTGGAAGTCGCGATCTTCTACACGAATACTTTGACCGTATGAAAACGTTGAATCGAATGTGATGTCAAAATCACCGACTTGGAAACTTGCAGCTGAAACATTTGCACTTGTTACAGCAACTGTGGCCGCTAAGCCGAGCATTATTTTGTTTGGAACAAAGAGCGCTCTTTTAATCATTATGCGTTCCCCCTATGCGGGTTATTTTAATCAAGTTGTTGTTTTTATATTGAAGTAACATTAGAAGTGAACGTACAAAAACTCAAATTCACTAAACCAAAAGTTACTATTTTTTTGTTCTGGACACGACTTTACCCTTGGTAAGACGTCTTACCAGATAATTTATAACACGTAATTCTGCTTTATAACAAATCCTATTCTCAAAATTGTGACGATTTAGTGCGCTGAACAATAAACTAATAATATTTTATTCTAATTTATCGATTATTATTCAGGCGAAATTTAAAGTTATTAATAACAATACAATTTTTGTACTTAAGACACTTTATCAAGAGAAATAAAGCTATTTGTGTCTGTTAGACAGAGTCTGAAACGCCCCCTTATACCAAGGGAGCTGACAAAACGTCTAATATGTGTAGCTGGAAAACGAATGCTTTTACCGCCATCTTCGATTACTTGTACATACTCATAATCGCCTTGGTAGTAAGCCATGCATTCGTCATAGCTTAACGATAAATAAAAATAGTACTCTATCATTTACGCGTTTAATGCCTTATCCACTTTTTCAAATAAGTCATCACTCAAGTTATCAATGCTTGCAATACGCTGTAACTGAGCCTTTATTAATTGCTGACGGGTGCTGTCATAACGTTTCAATGACATAAAAGGCGTCACCATTCTAGAGGCATTCTGCGGATTAATTGCATTTAGCTCAATTAATAAGTCGGCAAGTAATTCATAGCCCTTTCCATCAATACGATGGAATTGAGCAGGATTATTGCGTGCAAATTGACCAACTAAAGCACGCACTCGGTTTGGATTTGATTTATCAAAACAAGGGTGATCATACAAAGACTTTATTAAATCAATCGCACCATCGTTATCTGTTGTCGCCTGAAGTGCAAACCATTTGTCCATGACTAAAGCATCATGTCGCCATTGCGCATCGAATTGTGAAATTAACTGTTCAGTAATTTTATGATCGGCATTTTTTACCGCCTTAAGCGCAGCCAATTTCAGTGTCATATTGTCCTGCTGGCTGTTAGCAAGTAACCAATCAGTAACCTCATCATTTTTAAGAAGTGCTAAATAATAAAGTGTCGTTGCTTTTAAGCTTCTTTCTGCAACCGCACTAGCACTTATCTCACCAGAGTCTTCACAGCTTTCATAAGCAGCAGTCAATTCTGATTGCAATTGTATCGCAATTTGAAGTTCGAATTGCTTATATATGTGAACCAGCTCACTAATAGGAACAGGAGAAAACTCTGCACTAACAGTGTCAAAATTAGGTAATTTGATCAGCTCAGAAATAAGGGCTTTGTCAGTATTTTCTTCGGTAAGAATTGATTTAAGCGCCTTAATTAATGTCTCAGAGATACTTACTGAATCACTACCAGACATAGTGTTCACAGCCTGCTTAATTTCAAGCGTGAAAGCACGCTGGGCCGCTTCCCAACGCGTAAAATCACTAGAAGCATGTCTAAGAATATGTATCAACTCTTCAGCCTCGTAGTCATAGTTTACAACACAAGGCGCTGAAAAGTTCTCTAGTAAAACAGGCGTTGGCTTCGATAAGATATTTTCAAAAGTAAACTCAGCACTCATTTCTTTCAGCTCAATAACAGCATCGAAATTTTTGCCATTGGAAATAAGCGGTATAGTATTGCCTGCTGTATCAAGGAGCTCGATTGCAAAAGGAATATGCAGTGGCTCAGAAACAGGATCATTTTCAGCATGAGTTTGATTAAGTTTTAATGTGAAGGCTTGTTGTTCTGCATCATAAGAAGTTTCGACTTGAACCGATGGCGTACCAAACTGACGGTACCAAAGTTTAAATTGCTCTAAACATTTGCCACTGGCATCACTCATAGCTGCTACGAAGTCATCACATGTAACAGCTTGACCGTCGTGACGTTCAAAATAAAGTTTCATACCTTTTTGGAAGTTCGATTCACCTAGTAAAGTGTGCATCATTCGAATAACTTCTGCACCCTTGTTATAAACTGTCACAGTATAAAAGTTATTCATCTCAATCACTTTTTCTGGACGTATAGGGTGAGCCATCGGGCCTACATCTTCTGCAAACTGATGTGTTCTCATCGCCATAACTGCATCGATGCGATTCAACGCGCGAGAACCAAGATCACTACTGAACTCTTGATCTCTAAATACTGTCAACCCTTCCTTTAAAGACAACTGAAACCAATCACGGCAAGTGACACGGTTGCCCGTCCAATTATGGAAATATTCGTGGCCAACAATTGATTCGATTGTGTGATAGTCACGATCTGTTGCTGTTTGTTGATTTGCCAAAACGCAAGCACTGTTAAAGACATTTAATCCTTTATTTTCCATTGCCCCCATATTGAAGAAGTCAACAGCCACTATCATATAGATATCTAGATCGTACTCTAGGTCAAAGCGCTCTTCATCCCACTTCATGGCATTTTTAAGCGATGCCATTGCATGAGGGGTTTTATCTAAATTGCCTTTATCAACAAAAATCTCAAGCGCAACTTCACGACCGCTTCTGGACACAAAAGTGTCTCTAAGTACATCAAAATCACCAGCCACAAGGGCGAATAAATAACTCGGCTTTTTATGTGGGTCTTGCCATTTAGTAAAACGACGTCCGTCAGGCCAGGTGCCCTCTTCAATTTTATTGCCATTAGATAATAAGTAAGGAATATCTTTATCAGCAATAATTGTTACTAAGTAATCAGTTAGCACATCAGGTCTATCTAAGAAATACGTGATTTTTCTAAAGCCTTCAGCCTCACACTGGGTGCAATAAGCACCTTCTGAAAGATAAAGACCCTCTAGTGAGGTATTAGTACTTGGAGAAATCGTGTTCTCAATTTCCAGTGAAAATTCATTTGGAAGATTCTTGAGCGTCAATGATGTTTCAGTTTGGACGAAGTCTTCAAATAATTGACCATTCACTTTTACCGAGACTAAGTTTAATTCAACACCGTCTAGAAAAAGCTCAGAGCTTGCTTGCGTTGCTGAATACAGTGCTTTGCTGATCACTTTGGTATCTGTTGGATGTAATTCTACAGTTAACTCTAAATTCGTTACTGTGTGAGAAGGTGCTTGATAATCTTTTAAATACTTAGCTTGAGGCTGGCTTTGCATATCGAATTCCTTAAAAGAGTTAGCCCTTAAAAAGGGCTAATCATTATGCATGGATTATGCTTGTTCTTTGTCTAACTGTTTTGGCTCAATTTTTAAAATCTTAATGCCTATGTATGCATAGATTATTGCCAAGAATGGGTTAATTAAGTTAAAGAAGGCATATACTGCGTAGTCAAGTGGATTGATCATTAATACACTTTGCATATACGCACCACATGTATTCCATGGGATTAATGGGCTGGTAATTGTACCGCCGTCTTCAAGTGTTCTTGATAAGTTCACACTTTTCAGTCCACGTTTTTTATATTCTTCTTTAAACATTCGTCCAGGTACAACAATCGCGATGTATTGGTCAGCTGCAATTAAATTCGTACCGAAACAAGTTGCAATCGTTGACGCTATCAAAGACCCAGTACTGCGTGCTACTTTTAAAATACTTCTTACAAACACTTCCAGCAGGCCTGTCTTTTCCATAATGGCACCGAACATTAAGGCTGTCATGACCAGCCATGTCGTTGTCAGCATACCAGCCATACCGCCACCACTTAATAAATCATCCATGGTGCTATCACCTGTTTGAATTGCGAAACCATCATAGAATGTCGCCCAAACAAGTTTAAAGTAACCAACTAATTGCCCTTGAGATACATCAACTTGCGTAGCTAGTAGATCTGATTGAAAGATAAGTGCCCAAACAGCCCCGATCACTGCGCCAATTGAAATTGCAGGAAAGGCTGGCATTTTCTTATAAGCCAAAACAAGCAAGACAATTAAAGGAACCAGCATCATAGGGTTGATATTGAAGTTGGCATTTAAAATAGAAACAATGTCATCAATGCGACCAATATCACTTGATACATCTGCACTGAACCCCATGATGACAAAGATGATCATCGCAATCACAAAGCTTGGTACCGTTGTCCAAAGCATATGTTGAATATGTTCAAAAAGGTCACTTCCGGCAACAGCTGGTGCTAAATTCGTTGTCTCAGAAAGCGGGCTTAATTTATCACCAAAATATGCACCTGAGATTACCGCCCCCGCTGTGACAACTTGATCTAAGCCAAGCCCTGTTGCAACACCAAGTAAAGCGACACCTATGGTGGCAGCAGTCGTCCATGAAGACCCGATACTCATGGCAACAATGCCGCAAATTAGACAACTCGCAGCATAGAACCATTGCGGACTAATTATTTGCAAACCGTAATAAATTAATGTCGGCACAGTACCTGACAATAACCAAGTGCCAATTAAAGCACCAACCATCAGAAGGATTAATATAGCGCCTAAGGATAAGGTGATGCCCTTGATCATTGCTTCTTCTAATAAACGCCAAGTGTAGCCATTTTTTAAACCAACGAGGGCTGCTGTAAATGTGGCAAAAAGAAGCGCAATTTGATTCGGGCCTGATGAAGAGTTATCACCATACAGATACACTGCAGAGCCTAATAAACAAACCAATACAAAGATTGGTATAAATGCATCAAGAAATGATGCTTGCTTTTGTTGTTTCAACTGGTTTCTCCCGGCAAGGTGGACCTTGCTCTAATTAATATTCAAAAGGCTCAAGGCCGTTTTTATTTTTATATCATTTACACGATTGAATATTTGCTAAAGCACTGACATCTTCTCAGTGTTTTAGCAAAAGCTCAGTTTTCGTGTGGAAGCAATACCAATCTTTTTAATTGACTACTCTATTCAAAAGATCGGTCTTATTCACGGTAATCTTCTTTTATGAAAAAATTACGTACTTATTCCAATAATAACAAAACATATTGCTTAGAGTAATAAAAAAGGCGCCGAAGCGCCTTTATTAAATAGGTTCTTGCTTAATTCTGAAGATTGTTTTTTGCTAATCGCCCATATCTGATTAAATCTTGAGTGATCAGAGCCGCTTCTTCTAAATAAGGGTCTAGCTCAGAGATTACATCAGGCACATCGTCCAAATCTTTCACAGGTTCCAAACCAAGACGTTTTAATCTTTCATTTGTTCTCGCTAATGAACGCTGTTCTGATTCTTCTCTGTCTTTTAATCTTTGAGATTCAACTAAAGAAATAAAGTTTTTATCTTTTTCTTCGTTATAACGAGCGATATCAGCCAATACATAATTAAATTCAGGCTCTTGCGCAACTCGTAATGCATGCTTTTCGTTTAAATATGTTACAAGCGGGTTTAAGTTATCTAAGCTCTTATATTTCGCTTGCTTAATCTTATCCCAAGGCAGTGCATTGTCCTCTTGACTCTCACCCCACTCTTCAGGTTCGATAGCCGAAGGTAATAAAATGTCCGGTACGACACCTTTATGCTGCGTGCTACCGCCGTTAATACGATAAAACTTTGCTATTGTGTAAGTCACGCTGCCTAAGGCATTACTGAACAAGTCATAGTTTTTTGCAAGCGGTCGATGTTGCTGCACTGTGCCTTTACCAAACGTTTGCTCACCAATTACAATACCACGACCATAATCTTGAATAGCTGCAGCAAAAATTTCTGATGCCGATGCACTATATCTGTCTACAAGTACAGTGATTGGACCATCATAAAAAGTAATGCCGTCTCTGTCTTTTTGTGCTTCTACTCGATTGTATGCTGTATGAATTTGAACAACTGGACCTTGGTCGATGAATAACCCGGTCAGTTGTGTAGCTTCATACAATGAACCACCGCCATTTTGACGAAGGTCGATGACGATGCCATCCACATTTTGTTCTTTAAGCTTTGTAAGTTCTACTTTTACATCTTTAGATAAATTGTTGTAGAAACTTGGGATCTCAATCACACCAATTTTTGATGTTAAATCTGAGTACTTAGCTTCGAATACGTCAGATTTTGCTGCACGGTCTTCAAGCTTAATTTTGTCGCGAACAATTTCGACAATTTTAGGCGTGCCATGGGTATCTGAGCCTTTTAAATATTGAAGTCTAACCTTAGTACCTTTAGGGCCTTTGATCAGATCTACAACGTTATCTAAACGCCAGCCGATAACATCGACAAATTCTTCACCCTCTTGTGCCACACCAACAATTTTATCGTCTGGCTTGATCTTTTCAGACTTGTCAGCCGGACCACCAGGCACAAGTGAACGGATAACCGTGTAATCTTCATCGTAACCAAGCACTGCGCCAATGCCTTCTAATTCAAGATCCATGTCCATCTTGAATTGCTCTGCTCTACGTGGCGATAAATAGGATGTATGTGCTTCAATGCTTCGCGCAAACGCATTCATCACTACTTGGAACGCATCTTCGCTATCTGTTTGACTTAAACGTTTTAACGCATTGTTGTAACGTTTAGTCAGTAATTCTTTAATTTCAGGCCATGTTTTGCCTGTCAATTTTAAACGTAACGCATCAGATTTTACACGTTGACGCCAATACTCATTTAACTCGTCTTGTGTTTTGGCGAACTCGGCTTCTTCTCTGTCATAGTAAAATGCATCTTCTTTATCAAAAGTCATTTCTTTATCTAGCAGCGAGATGGCGTATTGAAAGCGCTCAAAACGGCGTTGTAAACTTAAGTTGAATAAGTCATAAGCAAAATCAAGTTTGCCTGACATAAGGGCATCATCAAATTGCTTTTTATTCGCTTCAAAACGCGCAATATCAGATTGCAAAAAGATAGACTTACTGAAATCTAAAGACTCAACATATCTATCAAAAATTTGCTCTGACAGCGCGTCATTGAAGCTAAATCGCTTGTAATGCTGTCGAGTAAATAAGTTAGTCACCCTTTTACTTGCTGTTGTATGCTGAGCCTCTTGCTTTAATACGGGAATATCCTTCACTGTAACAGCATCAACTGCAGCAAAAGAAGCACTAGAGATGAGTGCAGCGACAACGGGAATGAGCGAAAACTTTTTACTCATACACTACTCCTTAAACGATAAATAAGCTGTCAGCTTTTGTTTTAACTTGCATACCAGTTACTAGTTCAACATGAACTTCATCTTTGTTTACTTCAGTAATGGTCGCATTAACAAGGGCCTGACCAAGTTTAACTTTTACTTTGTTATTAACCTTGACTTCAGAAGCTGGCAAAGGTTCAACTTTTCCTGAGCTACGTTTTGCTTGTTGAGCTGCAGGCTTCTTGTTAACTCTAGCGCCTTTGTCGTTAGAACGTGACTGACCATGCGGTTTCTTTTTGTAAGATTTTGTGTCACCGTCTTGCTGACGAGGACGCTGAGGCTTTTTACGCTTTGCCATTTTCGCACGGCTTTCTTCAAGTGCTTTTTGAGCATGTTCAATATGCTCTTGTTCCACTTTTTCAGCATCATTACCATCTAGGTCAACGCGGAATTCGTTTTTAGTAACGGCTTCTAGGTAACGCCAGTTTGATGTGTACTTGCGAAGAGCTTGACGAACTTGCGTTTTACTTACAACTTCTGAGCCTTCAATACGCTCTGCAACGTCTTTAAAAATACCAACTTTTAACGGTTTGATACCGTCTTTTTTCTTGAAGCAGTTAGGAAATTCTTTAAATAAGAACTCCAATACTTCATTAATGTCTTTTAGCTTGTTTGTGGTTTCCATGTTTAACCTATTTGTTATACCTGTTCATCTAGTGATGAATGAATATAGTGAGTAACCCAATCTGTTAACTCTTCAAATTCAGCCTCAATAAGCGCTAAATCGCCTCGAAGATGTTCCCAGATGCCGTTAATCAAGTTGTCGATTGTTTCACAATCTAAATCATCAGGTAGCATATCCCATGCAAAATGAATTAATTCATTTAAGGTTTCAGCTACCTGCTCTTCTTCTCCTTCCCAATCACCTACATCATGAATGGCAAAAAGATAATCTTGTACATTTAAAAGGTCTTTCACTAAAGTGTGGCCTCAAAAATCTTCACAATTTGTTCTAGACCAGCTTGGTCATCTAAATCAAAGCGAGCATGCAGTGGGCTATCGATATCTAACACGCCAAATACTTCACCGTTTTTGAAAATAGGCACTACAATTTCAGAGTTTGACGCTGCATCACAGGCGATATGACCAGCAAAAGCGTGCACATCTTCAACAAGTTGTGTACTTTTCGAATGTGCAGCAGTACCACATACCCCTTTTCCAACCGGAATACGGATACATGCTGGGTTACCTTGGAAAGGCCCTAACACTAACTCGTCAGGCGTATCTATTAAATAGAAACCTGCCCAGTTAACGTCATCTAACGATGTAAAAAGCAAAGCACTTAGGTTTGCCATGTTTGCGATTGCGTTTTTTTCGTCGCTGATCAAACCTTCGGCTTGCTTGGCCAAAGATTGATAGAAGTCTGTTTTTTGCATTCGACTCATCAAAATAAAATGTTCAAATGCTTAAGGTACTCTTTAGCGTTAAGAATTAAAACCTTTTCAGCAGAAAAACTGTTAATAAACTGAAAAACAGAGCATTAATTGGTTAGTTTTCAGGCTGCGCGCTAATTAAAGCGCCTTAAGCCATATAAAAACAGACCTGAAGCAAGAGCAGCCATCACTGTATTGACTAAAAATACCATACCTGCTGAAGCTGAAAATAAGAGGCTAAATAAGGCCCCGCCAAGCATCCCTAGAGTCAATACACCTGAATATTGGACTTTATTGTATTTATACATAAGCATATAACCAGGCACGACGAGTAACGCCATTGAAAGGCCGACTATATGCGCATTAGCAATGGCACTCATCAATAAAGAAAAAAACATTTTTGCCCCACCACTTTCTACACTCAGTGCGTAGTATACCCCTAAAGTAGTCCCTACAATTACAGGAGCCAGTAGTGACATTGCCACACTTTTAGCCAGTTGTTGTTTCATGAAACCTCACCCTTCTTTTTATTGTATCAATTAGAGAGTGTATGAAAACGTACAAATAACCAGTGGACTTTAGTCGAAGCCCTAGCCAAGTATATAAATGAAAGGCAAAAAAAAAGCCGCTAGATTACTAGCGGCTTACTTATTCTATGAATAAGTGGCGGAGAGATAGGGATTTGAACCCTAGATACGCTATTAACGTATGCCGGTTTTCAAGACCGGTGCTTTCAACCACTCAGCCATCTCTCCGAAGTCGGAACTTTTCGATTACTCAAAAAGTCAAAATTAGTGGCGGAGAGATAGGGATTTGAACCCTAGATACGCTATTAACGTATGCCGGTTTTCAAGACCGGTGCTTTCAACCACTCAGCCATCTCTCCGCAGCGGGGCGAATAATAGGGAAAGCTGAGCCAGTTGTGAAGCTTTTTTTTCAACTTTTTGTTTAACCGAGCAAAAAAAGGACACAACGTTCGTTATTTCAGCGAAAACAGTTACTCAACATATCGAAATCAGGTTTTTGTTGTGTTTAACTCAAAAAAAACCGATCGGGTATTTGATTAACTATATTTGCCCACATTTATAAGACTTGATACTCTTAGGTAGTTCATTTATCGGAACATTTGTTTCATTTAAGGAGTTTAACCATGGCATTCAATCATTCGTACGGCGCCGCTAAACCGGTAATGTCGACAATTGAAACGAACAAGGTTTTAAAAAATACTTATTTCCTATTGGCTATGACACTGGCATTTAGTGCAGTGACTGCCGCTATTTCAATGACAATGGCATTACCACGCTTCACTGGCCTGGTTTGCTCGTTGATTGGTTTTGGTTTGATCTTCGTAATTCAGAAAAAAGCCAATTCATCATCAGCAATCGGTCTAGTGTTCCTTTTCACTGGTATTATGGGTTTTGGTTTAGGTCCCCTACTTGCTCACTACGCAGCAATGCCGAATGGCGGCCTACTTATTACTCAAGCGCTAGGTTCTACAGCACTGATTTTCTTCGGTCTTTCAGCGTACGCGTTAACAACTAAAAAAGACTTCTCGTTCATGGGCGGTTTTTTAACTGTTGGTTTAATCGTGGTTGTAATCTCAAGCCTAGTAAATCTTTTCATTGGTAGTTCAGTTGCGTTTATGGCGATTAACGCTGCAGTTGTATTACTGATGTCAGGTATGATTTTATTCGATACAAGCCGTATCATTAACGGTGGCGAAACAAACTATGTAATGGCAACGGTAAGTCTTTACCTTAATATCTACAATCTGTTTGTATCACTACTTCAACTTCTTGGCATGTCAAATGATGACTAAGTCATAAGTTTTGTTAAAATAAGCCCCAACTGGGGCTTTTTTTATGAGAAAGATTTGCGCAATTTCGTCTTGTCACTGCATTCGGGTGTAGATGACCACCACAATGTATTCCTTTTAAAACGATTTGTTGATACTGCTGTACAAGTAGGTCATCAGATCGATTGTATTTTTTTGTATCAAGATGGTGTGTATCACGCCAACCAAAATATTCAACTTGCTAGTGACGAGTTCCCTCTTGGTGATACTTGGCAATCACTGCATGATTTAAATATTCCAATTCTGCTATGTGTCACAGCAGCTGAAAAACGTGGAATTGATATTGAAAACACTGGAAACTTTAAAGTAGCCGGTTTGGCTGAATTTTCGATGTTGGCAGCAAAGGCTGATAAATGGGTGCAATTCAAATGAAGAATATCTTAGTCATCAGCAATAAAGCCCCTTTCGATAAAATGCATATTCGCGAATCATTAGACACTTGCTTGATTTTCGCTGCTATTGAGCAAAACATAAGTTGGTTATTTAAAGATGATGCTGTTTTAGCTTTAAAAGCTGGCTACAACCTCTCAAGTTCAGGCTTAAAAGATTTTTTTAAGACCCTTAAGACGCTCGAAATTTACGACGTTGAACAAGTCTATGTGTGTACTGAAAGCCTTAAAAAGTATGCGATGACTTGTGATGATTTAAGTATCGAGATCACCCCACTCTCTATAGAAGAGCAGCAATCACTAATTAGTAAGCAAAATCATACGGTGGTTTTATCATGAGTACTTTACATATTTTCTCAAAACCACTCAGTAACTATAGCTCTACGACAATTGAGCTGATACAAAATGACGCTAACCAGGTTTTATTAACCGGCGATGCCTGCTTTGATTGGCTCACGTTTACGTCACTACATGTAAAGAATGTATATTTATTAAAAACATGTGTTGAGCTTCGAAATATTGAAACTTCAGACGCTGTTAACTTAGTAGACGACTCAACTTGGGTCGAGCTAATCTCCACCAACAACACAGTAAATTGGTAATATGATCGAATTTAATAACACCCAAATAGAGACAGATAAGCAAGGTTACTTACTTGACCATACACAGTGGTGCGAATCATTAGCGCCTATTATTGCTGCGGAAGAAAATATCGAGCTATCAGAAGCACATTGGGAAGTTGTGCGTTTTGTCAGAGACTTTTATGAAGAGTACAACACCAGCCCTGCAATCCGTATGCTCGTGAAAGCCATGGCCAAAGCGCTTGGTGAAGATAAAGGCAATAGTATGTATTTATATAAACTATTTCCAAAAGGTCCAGCTAAACAAGCGACCAAAATAGCTGGTCTACCAAAACCTGCGCGGTGTATTTAAGCATCTAAACAAAATTTAGTTATAAAAAAAGGGCTGATTATCAGCCCTTTCTCATTTTTTAGACCTTACTTAGTATATGCTCGCGGCATATCTGAAGGCGTATTGTAACGATCACGTAGCTTGTCGTGGCGTGAATCATTCGTATTCACTTTTTCACCGTTTATCCACATTGACTCAATACTTGTGCTGAATTCAAATGGGTCTGCACTCCAAAGTACTAAATCAGCGCGTTGGCCTTTCGCTACTTTACCTGCATCAAGACCAAATACATCTGCAATATTGCTTGTTACTGCTTTTAATGCACCGTCATGGCTCATGCCATTTGCAACAGCAATACCCGCATCAAAACGTAGCTGATAGACATTGTGGCTTGAGTCTGAACCCACTGCTAAAAGAACTTTAACACCCGCTTTTTCAAGCTCACCCGCCGTTTCAAGACTTGCGTGAAGCGAATCAAAGTCACTAGGTAAATTACTAACAGCGCTTAAGATAACCGGCGTGTTGCTTTCAGAGATCTGAGTTTTTACCAAAGGCGCATCTTCAGCATTCCAAAGTACTAGGTTTAAGCCAAACTGCTTTTTAACCTTTAACAACTCTAAAATGTCTGATGCACGAGATACTTTAGTAATAACAGGTAGCTCGCCTTTAAGAACTTTTGTTAAAACCTGTTCTTCTTTACTAGGCTCGTCTTTCTTCTCATCTTTTTTGTCTTTCTTAGCTAGCTTCTTTTGTTGACCTTCAAGTTTGTCAACCAGCTGCTTTAAAGACACTGCTCGAGAACCACTGCTCTTTGCGCCTAAACGCACAATCAAGGCTGTCTCTGTTGCAGTAACACTTTCAAAATCGCCGCTTAGATCTGTTACAAAGCTTAAACCTGAGAAAATACTCTCACCACCACGCGGCACAACCACATTTTGTGTTAGACCGCCTTTACGCGCATATGGAATTAACGAAGAGCGAGGGTTGAATGCTGTGCTTGCATCAAACATTGCACTTGCTTTCTTGTCATAGCCATCGTTTGAACGTGAAACAGCACCTACTTCAACAAGACCTACCTGATTCATTGAACCAATGAAACCAGGCGTTAAGATTTTGTCTTGCGCATCGATTGTTACGTCTGCTGATACTGATGATGGGTTAATGGCAATGATTTTACCGTCTTCGATTAATACTGTGGCGTCTTTAAGTACACCTTTATCAGTCATAGTATGAACTGTGGCATTCGTAATTGCCGTAACTTGTGCAAATGCTGCTGAGCTCGCAAGTAAAGCACCTGTTACCAAAGATAAATTAAACTTTTTCATGCTTTACTCCTATCGCTGACCTAGCATAAAGTCACTGACTGCTTGATACTTTTCATCGTTACGGTCATATACTTTTGCACCATCAACGTAAACTTCTTGTGCTTTACTGTATACGCTGAACGGGTTTTTATCCCAAATTACAACATCAGCCTGTTTACCCGCTTCGAGTGAACCTGTTTTATCTGCAACACCTAGTGATTTAGCTGCATTGTAAGTGATCCACTTAATTGCATGTTCTTCAGTTAGATTGAAACCATTTTGGTTCGCTGTGTACATGATTTTTGCAGCTTCTTGGTTTAGACGCTGAATTGTCGTGTCTGAATCTGAATGAACAACAGCACATGAGTTCTTAACTGCATCAACGATAGCCACGTTTTCTTGAACCATGTCATACGCTTCCATCTTGAAGCCCCACCAATCTGGCCAAAGCGCCGCACAGTTGCCGTTTTCGGCTAGTAAGTCAGCGACTTTATACGCTTCAATACCGTGGTGGAAAGTACCAGCGTGATAACCAAACTCTTTAGATAGGTCGATCATCATCGCCATTTCTTCTGCTTTATAACAGTGGTTATGGATCAGAATTTCACCGTCTAATACACCACGTAACGTATCGTACTTAATATCACGCTCAGGGGCTGTTGGGTTCAAACCAGCTTTATAAGCAGCTTCATATTGTTCCCAAGCCGCTTTATATTCAGTTGCTTCGATCCAAGCTTGACGGTAGCCAGCCATGTTACCCATACGTGTATATGGCGCAACGCCTTTACGACCATAAACGCGTTTCGGGTTTTCACCACATGCCATTTTTAGACCGTATGGTGCTTCAGGGAATTTCATTGCTTGCATGGTATGTGCAGGTACATTTTTAAGTGTTACAGCACGACCACCAAATAAATTAGCTGAACCTGGTAAGATTTGTAGCGTAGTAATACCGCCTTCACGAGCACGGTTGAAACCAGGATCTTGTGGCCATACCGAGTGCTCAACCCATACTTCAGCAGTGTTCGGGCTGATCATTTCATTACCATCTTGGTGTGACTCAACCGATGGGCTTGGGTATGCGCCAAGATGCGAGTGAACATCTATGATACCTGGTGTTACCCATTTACCAGCTGCATTTACTGTAGTATCAGCTTGAACGGCTAAGTCTTTGCCTACTTGTTGAATCTTACCGTCAACAATATATACATCAGCACTTTCTAAACGCTCACCCGTACCAGTCAGTACAGTAGCATCAGTAATTAACACTGATTTATTTGATACTGGTTTATAAGTACTCGGATATGGATTTTTTTCGATTGATACAAACTCTTTTTGCGGGCCCTTATCCTGACATCCAGATAAAGCTGCAGCAAGTGCAAGTACAACCGTAGACATTGCAAATTTTTGCATAAGGTTATCTCAGTTTGTTGATTTTAGTTTGTCATTAATAGGTTACGACGTGTGTAACTGTCACTGCAATGATTTACGATGAAATATTACATTTTTACGCCATATACCAAGCTTAAATATTAAAAGGTTTAAATGATCAGTTGTAAGAATTACCGAAAAGTATGTCGTAAATGACACATTTTGCCATTTACCGTTGCAAATAAATACTTTCAGATAATATAAGGTACAAATTATGAAAACAGGCTGTTAACAATGAAATATCTATAATTTTTTTCTGTGTGTCATTTACATGTTTGGCAAATATAAACCACACAAAACAACAGGTTAAGCAAACCGAAATATAAAACACATTTCATTACATTCTGTCGATTTTGTTTTACAGCATTCTGTTTAAGAACAGGCAATACTAAACCTGTATCTCATAAACACATGGAGCAAAATGATGAATACTTTAACTACATTAGGTGCAACTTTACTTCTAGCGACATCAACATTTGTAGCAACTAATGCAAATGCAACCGAATTTACAGCTGCTGACAACTCAATTGGCACTCAACTATGTATGGCAGTTGCGAAAGACGACAAACTAGCACTCTCGCAAACAATGAAAGATGTGCGCATTAAAAAGCACTCACTAGTAAACAAGTTAACCTGTAATGATTTAAGCGTCGCTAAATTTGCCGCAACTTATGATTTAGAAAACAGTGCTAAATTTCTCAACCTTGATTTAAATACTGTCACAACCATTAGAGACTTAGCGGCTAAACGCGATCAGAAAGTGCTTGTTGTTGCTGGTTCAAGATAACTGCGGGTATGATTTATATGCTTTACGAACAAAATGCGTCAAATTATCTTATTTGACGCATTCTATTCTCTAACCTAAAAGAGCAGCGACTAAACCGAACAGTCCGCCAAATACCCCGCCCCAAACAACTAACCAACCCAAATGAGTTCTGATCATATTTTGAATAATGTCTTTCACCATCACAGGTGTTAATTCAGCAAGTCTGCCATCGACTGCTTTTTCAATGGTAGCGAAAATTTTATCTGAGCCACCATGGCTAAATAGTTCGTCTTTTATTAAGTGCTTAAATTTTTCTTCTTCGGTAATTTCTATAATCGCCCCTTGCATCTTCTCAGTGAATGACTCACGCATTGGCTCTAAGGCTTCTTTTCCGCCGAACATACCTAGCATCGGACCAAATTGAGATCCTTCAATCACAGTGACTAACTTATCGAATGCCGGGCTTAAATCTACTTTCTCAATAACAGGTTTGAGATCTACGTCACCTTGACTTTCTAATACCGATTCTATTTTTTCTTTGGTAAAGAATTGCTCCAGAATGAGCGAGCGTATTGATGCTTTAAATTCTTTAAACTTTAGCGTGATAACACCGCTGCCATATAAAAAAGGGACTTTTTCAAACAACATATGGATTGCAATAAGGTTTGTCATTGCACCAGACAAAGCAAATATACCAACTGAAAATAAAATGGGTTGAGGGTAAAAATAGCCAATAAAAACCAGTAGACATGCAATTATGTTAGTGATGTAGCTCTTATTCATTTGTCCTCCCATGTTAAGGACACGGATTGTAACTATGCTTTTGCGTAAAATACAGATTCAATCACAAATATCATGGATATTTTTGTTTGCTTTTATTGAGTTATTTGAAATTTAAACCATAGTTTTAGTATTCAAATCGAAAAAGCTGAGCTGTCTTATGTGGCAATGTGTCAAACAACAAGTTTCCGCGGCCATTCATACCTCTTTTGAATTAACCCAAAAACAGGCAATTACTACACACTCTGCTTTTAAGCACTATAAGATTTCTGATGCTAACCACTGCTTTTTAGTCAAAGTTGCTCCAATAGAGCAAATTGAACTTTTCGAAGCTGAAAAACACGCCAGAGATACCCTCACCAGAGATTCTGATTTCATCATTGCAGACACAATAACCCTTGGCACCTCAAAAGAGTTTGCATTTATCGTATTAGAGTTTCTTGAAGATTTAATATCTCAAGATAATTGGTATCTATGCGGGCAAACCTTAGCAAAAATGCACATAAAGTGTGAGCAAGAAATGTTTGGCTCAGATGAAGATAACTACGTTATTGACCAACCTCAGCCCAATCAGTGGCATAAAAAATGGCACATATTCTTTGCCGAAGAACGCCTTGGCTGGCAACTGCAACTCTTATCAGAGCAGGCAATTAAACTGGTCGATATTGATGAATTTGTACATATCATAAAACCCCATATCCCTCATCACATTACACCGTCTTTACTACATGGTCACTTTTGGAAAGGGAATATTCGCTTCTATCATGGTAAGCCCATGTTGCTTGACCCAGCTTGCTATTACGGTGATAAACTTGTTGATATTGCAACAGCCGAACTATTCGCTACATTGCCTGATGATTTTTATGCTGGGTATCAGTCAGTCTCTGCAATTAATTTATCGCCTATCTTAAAAGATATTTACCAACTCTACCCACTTTTAGTGTTAGCTAACCGTTTCTCTGGTGATTACATAAATCAATCGAAAGAGAAAATAAAACACATACTTGAACAGCTCTAAACTATACAATTTTTAACAACAATGTAATTCTCATGACAGCTGCTATATTTAAGTTACATTCTTTGATTTATGGAGGCTTCCATGAAGTCTTTATATCAACAACGTATTAGCTGTCCACATTGTGGCCATCATGTTTTTGTCAGTTTAGATGCAAGCGAAGGCGATCAAGATATGTATGAAGATTGTGCTGCGTGTTGCAACCCCATTCACTTGAATATGCATATTGACTATGCACAAAATAAATTAGAGCTACATGTAGATAGCGATGACGAACAGATCTTTTAGACCTGTTCGCATAAACCATTATTGAATATGCTTTTGCATATAATTTTCTACTGTATTTACTATTGTGTAGGTTTGCTGATCAACCTCGATATTAAGTTTATCGCCTACTTGTGCAAGTCCAAGGTTGGTGATCGACAAGGTTTCTGGAATTAAGTGCAGCCAAAACCCAGTGTCAGTCATTTCTCCCACCGTCAAGCTTGCACCATTAATGCAGACAAACCCCTTGTACACTATGTACTTCAACCAGGCTTTAGGTAAATCAAGCAAGATCTTGCAGTTATTACCACTGACCACAATATCTTCAATTTCTGCAGTACAGTGAATATGCCCCGAAACAATATGGCCACCAAGTTCAGTGCCAAATGTCACCGAACGCTCCAAGTTTACAAACATACCACGTTTTAACTCGCCAAGATTTGTCAGCTTCAGCGTTTCTTCAATCACATCAAAAACCACTTGCCCAACCACATCTTGCGGATTTAATTCATAACTTACAACCGTTAAACAACATCCATTTATGGCAATGCTTGCACCTAAATCAAGATGCTGTAAGTATTCAGAGCCAACTGACAATACCAGTCTGAGTACACCACCATTAAGGTTTGTTGAAATTACACTCGCTTTTGTTTGAATAATGCCTGTAAACATGAATACTCCTCTATCGTAATAAGGCAATCATACAGGAACGAAATAACGGCAGTAAGCGATCATTTAAGTTATTTATCTCTTTTAATAGCTTATGGCTTATAACCAGATTAGAATTAGGGTTTTTACCGTCGAACCTTATGAAATTTAGTCTTTGGGAAGCCAAACGCCTTCTACAACTTGCCATACCTGTATTTTTTGCACAGATCATTCTTGTCTTGATGTCTGTGGTAGACACCATGATGGCTGGTCAAGTTAGTGCCAATGACCTCGCGGCTTTGTCGATCGCAACTGGGGTATTAAACCCGGTTATTTTTTCTTTGCAGGGGATCTTATTGGCGTTGACCAGCGTGGTTGCCCACTGCCATGGCGCTAAAGACAAAAAAGGGATAAAACACTACTTTCAACAAAGCTTATTTTTAGTTGCCATATTAAGTGCATTGGTTTTTCTGTTCCCTCTTATTACCCCTTATATTTTTTCTAAACTTGGTGCGAAAGCTGAAATCATTAGCACCTCGCAAGCTTATATTGAATATGTAAAATGGGGCGTTTTAGGATTTTTGGTGTTTAACGTTTACCGAAACGTCTCAGAAGGTATCGGGCTGACTAAAGTCACTTTTTACATCAGCATTATCGGGCTGTTGGTGAACATAGTGGCTAACTATATTTTTATTTATGGAAAGTTAGGCATGCCTGCAATGGGGGCAGCTGGGTGTGGTGTTGCAACAAGTCTAGTGGCATGTGCGATGGCGTTGAGCCAAATTATTTATAGTTTCAATAGCAAAAAATTGAAAGGTAGATGGCTGGTAAGACGCTTTGAAAAGCCAAACTTAAAGTCTATGTTTTACCTCACTAAACTTGGTTTTCCAATATCGATGGCGACCTTTTTTGAAGTCACTTTATTTGCATGTATTCCGCTGTTTATTGCTGACTTAGGTGCAATTATGGTATCTGGACATCAGATTGCTGCGAGTGTCACAGCCGTGTTATTTATGATGCCTTTAAGTCTCTCTATGGCCATTGCGATCCGTATTGGTAACCTTTCAGGCCAACAAGCATACACACAACTTAAAACGGCCATTTTTACGAGTTTTTGCTTAGCGGCAATGATCGCTTTCTTTGTCGCACTCGTTACATTTATATTTAGAGAGCCAGTTACATATTTGTATACTCAAAACGAACAAGTTGCTCAGTTGGCAATGGGGATCATCATCTTAGCTTGTTTTTATCAGTTACCAGATGCCCTTCAAGTTGCAGCCAGCGGTGTACTCAGAGGCCTTAAACATACTCAGCCTATCATGGGTATCACTTTTGTCTCTTATTGGTTGATTGGCTTCGCTCTGGGCTATGTGCTGGCAAAAACAAATTGGCTGGTTGCACCAATGGGCGCGAAAGGGTTTTGGATTGGCATTATCCTTGGTTTATCTGTTGCCGCCTGTTTACTCTTACTTAGTGTGAGGTCTCGTCTTGCAAAAATGGTTACTGATTAGTTGTATGCTTATTCTGTCAGCGTGCACTGAGCACGCTGTTGACATAAATGAAGATTACAAAGCGCGCTTAAATACCGTATTAGGGAATGCTCCTGACAAGCCGGTATTAAAAAATATCCAATTGCCTGTTGTATCCCAGCTTGAATCGCAGTTTCAAATTTCTATACTCGAACTCGGTTCATTGGGACACTGTAAGCTTTCTAACTTAGTTGCAAAAAGAAATAATCAGCTTGGTAAAACGCAAGTTGCCAGTGAGCGGCTAAAGTATCAAATTCAGTTCATTAAACTTGCTAATGATTGCCTAAATGACCCGCTTACCAAAGATGAGTCACTAAAAGCTACACTTAAAAGCGCAGCTGTAGAAAAGCAGCAAAACCTAATAAGCGAATTTAATTATATGCTTTTTAATGAAGCTGAATTAAAAGGTTTATTGCAGCATACTAGCGACTTTCTTCCTGCAGACAGTAATAAATACAGCAGTGCTAGCGCTCTAGAAGCGTTAGATAATCTTGTGAATATACGCAAACAAATAGCCAGCAAAAAAACCGTCTCTATCGATGCATCGTCAATCACTACATCGTTAGAAAAGTTGCACCAAAATCGATTTATTAGACAGCTTTTATCAAGTGCCCAATTGCAAATTGCCTACAACCAACAATTTACTGCTTGGATTTCCGGTTTTGATTATATGAATTCTGTGTGTAGAGAAGGAAAAAGTAAGAAAGAGGCCCAAATCCTAAATACGATTTTCAACAAATTTTATTTAAATAAAATTCAGGGGTATCAAGCCGACTTAACAGGTCTACTCGAAATGACCTCTCCTATGTTGTTTGAATTGTGGCAAACACATTCGGAACTGTCAGAGTTAGTCGATGTTAAAAGTAAGAACTCGTTACTTAACCAATTAAAACAAACAAGCAAAGAGCACGTAATATGGTGGCAAAATTTTTATAAAGCGTGTGACATTAGACCGTTGTGAACAAAAAAACTGCAATTAAACAAAATTTTAGCTTCAACGCTTGAACATTTTATTTCAGCGCTATATATTAGCCGCCGTTGCCTAGGAACTTCCTGGCATTGTACAACCGTAGCTCAGTTGGTTAGAGCACTACCTTGACATGGTAGGGGTCGGTGGTTCGAATCCACTCGGTTGTACCAACTCTCTAAATAACTTCCCGAAAAACTAACCCTTATACGCTTTTGGTATAAACACCTAAATCATTTTGTTTTGCAAAATACATAGCTTCATCAGCAATATGAATCAACTTTTTGAGTGATAACTGCTCATTCGCAGACATTTTGGCAATACCTATACTCACCCCAAAGTTCAGTGCCAATATATTCTCAGATACGCTATCCATGATTGCTTTGTGTATTCGTTTAGCTACTGACTCACCATCATTTTCTGATGTATTTTCCATAATGATAATAAATTCATCACCGCCAAACCTCGCTGAAATATCGCTTTTACGAGTTTGCTTTTTTATTATCTTAGCGACATGAACAAGTAATTCATCGCCAGCTTTGTGACCTAGCTCGTCGTTGACGCGTTTAAACTTGTTTAGATCCATGAATAGCACAGAGCAATTCATTTCATTTCTAGCGCAAAGTGATAAGAAGTTTTCACCCGCTTCATTTAAGTAAGCGCGATTATGAAGACGAGTAAGCTCATCATGTGTCGCGCTGAATACAAGTTGCTTTTCTAACTTCAGTTTTTCCATTGCAACTGATGTGATCAAGGCAGCTACTTTTACAATCTCAATTTCAGCTTCCGTCGGAGATTTTACTTCATGATGGTATATCGCAAATGTCCCCATTACCTCATTGTGAGAATCAGTGAAAGGAATAGACCAACATGCATGTAGATTAGCTTGTTGGGTAAGCGCTAAATAAGGTTGCCAATTTGCGTGCGAATTTATATTTTCAACAATAATAGGTTTATTTAAAAATGCCGCTGCGCCACAACTTCCCACATTTTCGCCAATTTTAACGCCTTCAATGGCATCGTTATAGAAGTCTGGTAGGTTATTTTCGGCACCACTGTGGAGTGTATTGTGTTCTTTATTTAAAGTTAGAATAGAAACCTTACAGCCAGGCAAAAATTGCTCTACTGTTCCGATCACTTCTTTTAGAAAAGGAGCGACATCCGAACTCAATGCTAAATCGCTTAAAAGACGATTAAACTGCCTATGAACTGTTAATAAAAATAAATTTTGGTCCAAAACTACACCATCTAACAAATAAATAACCTGCGAATAGAACCATGCCGTAACTTACGCATTTTCTACAATTAAAGTATACGCTAAACAATGAAAAATAGTGCACTTTTGCATCATTTAGCATAAACATGTTCTATATAAAACTGGGTTAATTAGTTGTAGCTTACAGTCAAATTTATACTTTTTCTTTAAATTCTAATACGGTAGCGTTAATACAGTATCTGTCTTGTCCTCTCGGACCTTCACCTTTAAAAACATGGCCCAGATGAATACCGCTTGATTTAGAACGTATTTCAATTCGCTTCATACCAAAGCTATTGTCGTCATGGTAAGTGACACTGTCTTTTACAGGACGAGTAAACGACAACCAGCCTGTACCTGAGTTGAATCGTTTTGATGTTTCAAACAATGGCGCACCGCTAAGTTTGTCAATAAACACGCCCTCGCCTGTTTTCTTGAACAGGTCATATTCTTTACAAAACGGTCTGTCGGTGCCTTTTTGAAAAGCAACGTCGTAGGCTTCTGAATCACCCAATTTAAATGCACCCAGCGCATGATAAAAGTCTTCACGGCTCATGTAACCCTGAAAACCAGCGACTTCTTTGCCATTTTCAAAAAATAAAATGGTGGGGGTTGCCCAAGTCGCAGAGCGAACCACTAAACCCTCTAGTTGATCAGCATAGCGATAGGTTAATGGGATCGTGCCTTGATAGTCGTTTAGTACGGTAGATTTAAGTTTTTCACAATATGGGCAGTAATTTCGAGAATCAATGATCACCACTTGCTTGCCCACCAGCAATGAACTGTTATCAACTTTACTTGGTTTTGTTTGCTTAAACGTCACGCCAGTAGAATGATCAGGGCAGTAACCATTTGGGTTTTTAGCAATGTAGTTTTGATGATATTCTTCGGCACGATAAAACTGCTCAAGTGGTTTCACTTGGGTCTTTATTTCTCCATACCCTGCCTTGCTTAATAAGTTCTGAAACTCTGCTTTTACTTCATTGATCACTGAGTGCTGTTCAGGTGTGTTATACAAAATAATTGAACGGTACTGAGTACCAATGTCATTACCTTGGCGATTTTCTTGTGTTGGGTCGTGCTTTTCAAAAAAATGTTCAAGCAATGCGCGTGTACTGAGCATATTGGCGTTGTAAGTAACTTTTACGACTTCAGCATAATTATTGTCATCAAAACGTCGTTTACGTTTGATGATTTCTTTATAGGTAGCTTTGAATCCACGCCCATCTGCATAACCAGACTCAGCGTCTAGCACCCCTTCTAACTGTTCATAGCCTTTTTCAGCCCCCCAGAAACATCCCGAACCTAGCACCAATGTTTGAATATGAGAAGTTGCATTGTCTTTATCCATTGCATTTGAAAATAGAGGAAAAAATAGCAATGTAGACAAAATCGTAATTATTACTTTCATTTAATTGACCTAAAATGTGCTTGAAACTTATTAACTATGACCTTGTGGATGTGAATTTACTTTCATCCACCGTTTAAACTCGTAAATTGAACGACATTGAGTGTCTTTTTTTACGAATTTAATGTAAAAAGCCAACAAATTATTTATCTAGGAATGTACTATGAAATTTGTTTCACAGATCAGTGCAATCGCGTTAGCAGTTTCTGCTTCAAGCGCATTTGCAGCAGACTTCAATTTCAACTCTAAATTAAGCAAGGGTGATGCGCTTGTTGTTTTCCAAGCAGGCGAAACAGCAACACAATTTGATTTCTTAGATAGAGATACCAAAAAACAAATTAATCGCGCTATCAAAACAGCTGAATTCAAAGGTGCTTACGGTAAAACATTAGAAGTTATCGCGCCAGTTGACAGCGATTACGGCCGCATCTTAGTAGTTGGTTTAGGTGAAGAAGACAAGCTTGACTCAGCAAAAATGGCTAAGCTTGGTGCTAACTTACACGCTAAACTTGAAGGTAAAAAAGTAAATAAAGCAACAATCGCGTTTGAAGATGTAAAAGGCGCAGCGAGCAACGCTGACCTTGCAGCACAACTTGCACACGGTGCAAACTTACGTGATTACACGTTTGAACTTTACAAAAAAGAGCCAAACAAATTTAATGTGACTTACAACATCGATGTAGCTGATAAAAAAGCAACAGCGAAAGCGTACCAGCAACTAGCAAACATCGAAAAAGGTGTATTTTTAGCACGTGATTTAACGTCTGAAGTACCAACTGAAATGACGCCTGTTGATTTCGCAAAAGCGGCAAAAGAGCTTGAACAATATGGCGTTAAAGTAACTATTTTAGAGCCTGCAAAACTTAAAGAGCTTGGTATGGGCGCACTTGAAGGTGTTGGCCGTGGCTCTAAAGACGGTTCACGTCTAGTAGTTGCACACTATGAAGGTAATAACAGCACACCAATCGCACTTGTTGGTAAAGGTATTACATTCGATTCAGGTGGTTACAGCATCAAAACTGGTTCATCTATCAACCGCATGAAATCTGACATGGCAGGTGCTGCAGCGGTACTTGGTACTGTTAAAGCTATGGCACTAAGCAAAGCAGACGTAAACGTAGTTGCGGTTATGGGTATGGCTGCAAACATGGTTTCTGAAAACTCAATCGCACCGGGTGATGTACTTCGCACAGCGGAAGGTATTAGTGTTGAAGTATTAAATACTGACGCTGAAGGTCGTTTAGTATTAAGTGACGCAATGTGGTATGCACGTGAATACTACAAGCCAGAGATCATGATTGATGTAGCAACACTTACAGGTTCTAAAATCCGTGCAGTAGGTAACCGTTACTCTGCAATCTTCTCAGATGACCAAACGCTAGTTGACCAAATCACTGTTGCTGGTAAGCAAGTAAACGAGCCAGTATGGCGTTTACCTTTGGGCTACAAAGACATGCTTAAGTCACCAATTGCTGATATCACTAACATTGGTTCGGGCGGCCCAGGTGCAACAACTGCAGCATCATTCTTACAACACTTTGCAGGTGATACACGTTGGTTACACATCGATATCGCGGGTAATGCGTTAACTAACTCTGCAAAAGATGAAATCCCAGCAGGCGGCACAGGTTACGGTGTTCGTATGCTTAGTAACTGGCTTTTAACTAACAAGCAGTAATAACTGCTTCAGTTAAAACAGTTCATCTAAAAAGCCACATCTAGTTTTCTCGATGTGGCTTTTTTGTATTGGTTAATCGCTAAGGTACTCAATACTTGCCTGTTATGACACAATAAGAAAATAAATATAATAATCGGAACAACCATGACCTGCGTGCAATGCTATCAACTTAGTGAACAAGCATTAGTTCTATCAATTGACGGATTAATTACTCAGGAAGTACGACAAAAAATCTTTGCGCTCGCACAAACCGCAAATAATACCAATGAATTTTTTGACATAGTTCCAGCCAACTCATCTATTACCTTCTATCTCAATGACTTTACTAGAGCTGATTATTGGTTAGAACAACTAATCACCCTATGGGAAAAAAGTGAACCTGAAGCATTCACACCTAAAATACATCTAATCGATACCTTCTACGGCGGTGAATTTGGCCCTGACTTAAATGAGGTGTCTGAGCTTACCGGTTTAAACCAAAAACAAGTCACCGAATTGCATGCGTCAACAGAGTATCAGGTCGGATTTTTAGGCTTTTTACCTGGATTTGGTTATTTAGAATCGCTCCCTGAGCAACTTAGGTTGCCTCGAAAAGCCACGCCAAGGGCGCATGTACCTGCTCTCAGTGTTGCAATAGCAGAATCCCTTACTGCTATTTACCCGTCTAGCTCTCCTGGAGGTTGGCACCTTATAGGCAGATGCGAGCAGCCCTTATTTGACCCTCATGCTGATTCGCCTAGCTTGTTAGCACCCGGTGATATTGTGAGATTTATTCCTAAGGAGCACCGCTGATGCTAAAAGTGATCAAACCCGGCGTTTTCAGTAGCATTCAAGATTTAGGTCGTCACGGGCATCGTCATTTAGGTGTCTCGCAATCTGGCGTACTCGATCCAATCGCATTGAAAGCAGGCAATGCACTACTAGGTAATAAAGAAACTGCCGCCTGTATTGAAATTACTGTTGGTCTGGCTGAATTTGAATTTACTAAGCCATGTAATTTTGCCATAACTGGGGGCAACCTAAATGCAAAACTCAATTCAAAAGCCCTCTACCCTGGATGGCGTTACCATGCAAAAGCGGGCGACATCATTAAATTTTCCAGTCACCCAGAGTTTTTACGCGCTTATTTATGTGTAGAGCATGGTTTCGATGTATTGGAAGTGATGAATTCTCTTAGTACCGACTGCCAAGCGAAATTTGGCGGTTTTGAAGGAAATGCGCTGCAAAAAGGTGATTGCATTCCCTTCTCTGAAAGTTTAGCTCCTTGCTCAGAGCTGGCTGTAAAACTCTCTGACTATACAAACGTGGTAAGAGTACTCAAAGGCCCACATTGTGATATCTTGCCAGAGGATTATTTGGCACAGCTTTTATCGAAAACTTGGACTGTCAGCGATTTAAGTAATCGTATGGGTGTCCGTTTAGAACACTCCTCATTGTTAACGCACCAAAAAAGCATTGATTCGCAAGGTGTTCACCCAGGCGTTATTCAATTACCGCCAACAGGCACCCCAATTGTTTTGCTCAATGACTGCCAAACAACAGGTGGCTACCCAATTATAGCCTCTGTGATCCAAGCAGACTTGCGTCATTTTAGCCAATTAGCGCCAACTAAAACTTGTCGCTTTGAGCTGGTAGATTTTGATGTGGCTAACACCGCATTGCAAAAACAAGAACAAGAAATAACGCGATTCACAATCGCAAAACAACAATTAGAAAATAAGAAGTAACATCATGTTTGATTTAAACTATATGCCGCTTATTGGCATTCTAGTCGTTGTGGTTGGCTTTGCCTTAAAGTTCAACCCACTACTGGTTGTGACCGCGGCAGGTATTGCCACCGGTATTGCCGTGGATATGGACTTTATCGCCTTAATCGAAACCTTTGGCGAAAAGTTTATGAACTCCCGCCAACTCGCTAGCTTTTTACTTATCTTGCCTGTGATAGCAATTCTTGAACGTTACGGTCTGCAGCAGCGCGCAAAAACCTGGATTGCTAACATTAAAGGCGCTACAACCGCCCGCATTTTAAGCATGTATTTTGTGGTACGTGAATGCTCAGCGGCTTTGGGCTTATTAAGCCTAGCGGGCCAAGCGCAAACCGTTCGCCCATTACTTGCCCCTATGGCATTAGGTGCCGCCGCGAATACGCATGGTGATTTGCCTAAACCAATTAAAGACTTAATTAGTGCCCACGCCGCGGCTTGCGACAACATTGCGGTGTTTTTTGGTGAAGATATCTTTATTGCTTTTGGCGCTGTACTTTTGATGGACGCCTTCTTAAAAGAAAATGGCATTGCGGGCATTGAACCACTTCACATTGGTCTTTGGGCTATTCCAACTGCCATCGCCGCTTTAATCGTTCACCTATTCCGTCTAGCGCGCTTTGAAGCAAAAATTAGAAACCTCATTGCAGAGCATAAATCACAGCAAACGAAAAACGCTGAGGGGGCATTATCATGAGTGCCCCAGTAAACGAGAATACTGTGAATAGCACAGCCATTATTTCAATTGAAAACATCTATCTTTTGATTGGCTTTGTTGTGATGTTTTTAGTGGTTAAAACCTTACAAGATAAACAGCATCCGCAAAAATACACCACTGCCCTATTTTGGTTCTTGTTTGGTAATGTATTTTTATTTGGTGATCTCTCAATCAAATTAATTGGCGAGTCTCTCACCTATCAGTGGGTTGGCTTTAGTGTCATTGCCATTGCCTTACTTGCTGGCTTTGGCAAAGTCTCGATGGGCTCTTACCATCAGCCATCAGAAGAGCAACTTGAAAGTGACGCTAAGCGAATAGGCAATAAGTTGTTTGTGCCCGCAGTTTTAATCCCAGTCGTCACTGTGGTCTGTACATTG
The DNA here is from genome assembly GCF_056629255.1 of Pseudoalteromonas sp. NFXS53. Taxonomy (NCBI): domain Bacteria; kingdom Pseudomonadati; phylum Pseudomonadota; class Gammaproteobacteria; order Alteromonadales; family Pseudoalteromonadaceae; genus Pseudoalteromonas; species Pseudoalteromonas sp. NFXS53. The sequence goes on from NZ_JBWVBR010000003.1 coordinate 280,995, forward strand.
CTTTTAAGTAATTTGAACATTGCTGAGGTGTATTTATTTGACCAAAAACATGTAACGCTTGCTTCACTCACACTCGCATGTGGTGTTGCACTGATTGTTGCTTGGCGTTTTACCTCAGGCTCGCCTTTCCAAGCACTCTCTGAATCGCGCCGTTTGGTTGATTCAATTGGATGGGCGGCCATTTTACCGCAAATGCTCGCCATGTTAGGTGGCGTATTTATCGTAGCCAACACCGGCACTGCCATACAAGATCTTGTGAAGCTATTTATCTCGCCAGATAATCGCTTCATGTTAGTGGTGTTGTACTGTGTTGGTATGGCGCTATTTACCATGATCATGGGTAATGCTTTTGCGGCCTTCCCTGTAATGACTGCGGGTGTCGCTCTGCCGTTTTTAATTGAAGGCCATGGCGCCGCAGCTGCGCCACTTGTTGCCATAGGTATGTATTCTGGTTACTGCGGTACACTGATGACGCCAATGGCTGCGAACTTTAATATTGTGCCTGCCGCACTGCTTGATTTAAAAGACAAATATCAAGTTATTAAAGTGCAGATCCCAACGGCCATTGCATTACTCATTATCAATATTTTCTTAATGTACGGAGTGATCTTTAATGACTAAACAAACCAAGACCGAATTAAAGACCGTGCTCCTGACGGGTTTTGAACCCTTTGGTGGCGAAAGTATTAATCCTTCATGGCAAGCAGTAAAACAATTACACGGCCAAAGCATTAATGACCACCAGGTTGAATGTGTAGAGCTGCCTTGTGAGTTCGGGCGCTCCCTTGAACACTTATATCAAGCGATAGAAAAACATCAGCCAAGCTTAGTGTTGTGTATTGGTCAAGCAGGCGGCCGCTCTCATGTTTCGATAGAACGTATCGCCATTAATATTGATGATGCGCGCATTGCTGATAATGCCGGTAATCAACCAGTCGATACAACCATTATTGATGATGCTCCCGCTGCATATTTTGCAAAACTGCCCATTAAAACCATGTTTAAAGGCTTGGTTGAAGCAGGTATTCCGGCTGAAGTTTCGAATACGGCAGGCACCTATGTGTGCAACCATGTTATGTTTGGTTTACTGCATTATATAGCGCGCCATTTTGGTGAGAACGACGAATCAATCCGAGGTGGCTTTATCCATATTCCATTTTTGCCAGAGCAAGCCGTGCACCACAGTGGTGCACCAAGCATGAGTCAAACAACGGTTGTTGATGCACTCAAGCTATTGATAAAAAATGGACTTTCAAGCGAGGCTGATCTCAAAATTGCCGCTGGCACCACACATTAATCACAGCAATTCACCCTCTTTTTCATATTGGTGCAATAGTGCTTTGCTATTGCACCAGTATTGACATAAAAAATTCATTTTAAGCCTAATTATCTATGTGACTTAACTAAAATTTTCTGTTAGTTATAGAGGCTGTAGCTGCGCAATTTTACAATTCTTTAACTATGCCTGACAAAACAGGCAATGCGCAGACAGCAATTAACAGGAATGAGGTAATTATGTGTTCTATTTTTGGAGTACTAGAACTTAAGACAGATCCCGCTCAGTTGCGAACACAAGCAATTGAGATGTCTAAAAAGCTACGACATCGAGGCCCAGATTGGTCGGGTGTCTATTCATCAGATAAAGCCATTTTAGTCCATGAGCGCTTAGCAATCGTTGGCGTTTCAAGTGGTGCGCAACCACTATACAACCCTGAGAAAACTCATATTCTTGCAGTCAATGGTGAAATCTATAACCACAAAGAACTTGCTGCGAATTTAACCACTGACTTTGAATTTCAAACCGAATCAGATTGCGAAGTCATCTTGGCGCTATACAAACAAAAAGGCCCTGAGTTTTTAGACGATCTGAACGGAATTTTCGCTTTCTGCTTATACGATGAAGAAAACGATGCTTATTTAATTGGTCGTGACCACATTGGTATTATTCCACTTTATACGGGCCGCGATCAGCACGGTAATTTTTACGTCGCCAGTGAAATGAAAGCGCTTACACCGATTTGTACCAGCATTGAAGAGTTTCCTCCGGGTCATTATCTATATTCAAAAGAAGGCACGCTGCATAGCTACTATCAACGTGACTGGCAGTCATTTGATGCGGTAAAAGACAACCCAGCCAGTGCTGAAGAAGTAAAAGACGGTCTTGAAGCTGCAGTTAAACGCCAACTTATGTGTGACGTGCCTTATGGCGTATTACTGTCAGGCGGTTTAGATTCATCGGTTATTTCTGCAATAACGCAAAAGTTTGCCGCAAAACGTATTGAAGACAACGATGAGTCAGATGCATGGTGGCCTAAACTACATTCTTTTTCTATCGGTCTTGAAGGCTCACCTGATTTAGCTGCTGCGCAAAAAGTTGCAGATGAAATTGGTACTGTGCATCACCCTATTCACTTTACTGTTCAGCAAGGCTTAGATGCACTACGAGAAGTGATCTATCACCTTGAAACCTATGATGTGACTACAGTGCGAGCATCGACGCCAATGTATTTAATGTCGCGTCAAATCAAAGCTATGGGCATTAAAATGGTGCTTTCAGGCGAAGGGGCTGATGAGCTATTTGGCGGTTACTTATACTTCCATAAAGCGCCAAATGCGCAAGAATTCCATGAAGAGTTAAACCGTAAAGTTTCAAAACTGCATATGTTTGACTGTTTACGTGCTAACAAATCAATGGCCGCTTGGGGTGTTGAAGCCCGCGTACCATTCTTAGACAAAGAGTTTGTTGATATTGCCATGCGCACCAACCCTGATTACAAGATGTGTAAAGATGGCCGCATTGAGAAGCATATCGTTCGTGAAGCATTCGACGGCTATTTACCTGATGAAGTGTTATGGCGTCAAAAAGAGCAGTTCTCTGATGGCGTAGGCTATTCTTGGATTGATTCTTTGAAAGAGTTTGTTGAAGAGCAAGTATCAGATTCTGAGCTTGAAAATGCGCAATATCGCTTCCCTATCAATACCCCTGATAGCAAAGAAGCCTATTTCTATCGCACAATCTTTGAAGAGCACTTCCCAGGTGAAGCTGCTGCGAAATGTGTACCACACGGAAAATCAGTTGCATGTTCAACCCCGCAGGCTTTAGCTTGGGATAAAGCATTCCAAGAAAATGCCGACCCATCTGGTCGCGCAGCAAAAGTGCATAACGACGCTTATTAAATTTTACGTTTTACTCTAAACAAAACGCAGCCAAAAGGCTGCGTTTTTATTTGCGTGGGATAAACCCAAGCCTGCAAGCTTCTTACTTATAGCTTTTAGCTTTTAGCTTTTAGCTTTTAGCTTTTAGCTTTTAGCTTCCAATCATAAAAACCAATTCAGTATCAAAAATGACCCCATACCTACAACCACCACAGCCAAGGTATTTTTAATTTTTAAACTAGTCAACACTGTAATTAATCCAGCATACAAAAATGGACTATGGAAAAACGCAGAGCCTTCGGTTTTATGTCCTAAAAACACAATCGGCACCCACATTGCGGTTAACACTGATGGGGCTGTGTACTGCAACAAATGTTGTAGTTTAGGGCTCAGACTGATGGGTAATGACTTCATAAAAAACAGATATCGACATGAGAAAGTGATCACTGTCATTAATACTATCAATAAATCGTTACTCATCACTTTGCTCCTGTTTAACTGAGCATCTCGCGGTACTCTTTCTCGCTACACTCTTTCTTGTAAAGTAATACCCCGCAAACATACCGATAAAAGTCGAGGCAATTAACGCATACTCAAATGCTAACAGCTCAAAAACCAGAACAGAGACACCACTTGCCAAGACCGACATCAAAACGGGTTTGTCTTTTATGGCTGGCACAACCAATGCAATGAAAGTTGCCGCAATCGCAAACTCCAATCCGTAGGCTTGCAGATTCTCAATATTATTACCCGCCACTATGCCCACCAGCGTGGCTAGATTCCACATCACATAAAAGGCAATACCCGATGCTACCGCATATACATAACAAAAACGTTTATGTTTTGCGATGTAGGCGTTGGTCAACGCAAACATTTCATCTGTTAAGAAGAAGGCAAAAACGATACGTTTAAATAAGGGTAAATCTTTCACGTAACTCTGAAAAACCGCTGAATATAATAAGTGGCGAGAGCTTATTACAAATGTGGAAGATAAAATCGGCATAGCAGGGCTACCCAAGCCGATTAATTGCATGCCTGCTAACTGTGCGGCTCCTGCAAAGACAAACAAAGACATGGCTTGTGCTTGCCAAGGCGACAACCCAACTTGAATGGCTAAAGAACCACATAAGATCCCCCACGGGATAACAGCCACACAGAGCGGGAACATATCAATGAACCCGCGCACAATAATACTCAAATTTCCTTGTTGATTTTCAGCTTGCATAGGTGCTGTATTGTCTAATTCTTCTATTAAGGGTTTGGATGATGCCATTTTTATGCTCAACGATGAATAGTTCGTCGTTAAAGCATAATCAGTGTGTAAAAGAATTTATTGTACAAAGTTGCGCTCGTTAAATTACTTCAATACGAATCTTCTTAAAATAGTTATCCATTTTGAGGATTGGTATTATCTAGGCTACTACTGATGTGAGTTGAAACTGTTTAGGCGTTGTGCCCAATGCTTTTTTGAAATGGCGGTTGAAATGACTTTGGTCGTGAAAACCACAGCCGATAGCGGTATCTAAAATAGATGCACCAGCGCGAAGCATCTTCTTTGCTTTGATAAGTCTAGCTTGAATTTGATAGGCATGGGGGGTTATACCAAATGCCTGACTAAATTGGCGCACAAAGTGAAATTTACTACATCCAACCACATTCGCTAGCTGCTCTAATGAGACGTTAACTTGAGTATATTCGTCTAAAAACTCTCTGGCGAGTTTGAGTTTTTGCACATCAACACTGGCTGCTTTTGCCAGTTCAATATGACGGCCATAGCCAGACGCCAATTGTGCCAACGTGCTGTATAACAGCGTTTCAATAAGTAATTTAGATGCCCCATTTTCAATCTGCTCGAATACACATCTGAGCTGCGCCGCTATTCGAGCATCTTCAATCACAGAGTCTTTAAAATAAGGCGTGAGGCTTTGATTATTTACTAAATCTTTAGAGATTTGATTAAAGTGCTCAACAGTCGGATAAAGGGCTTTATATTTCCAGCCACCCGCCGTTGCCGTTTCGCCTGTGTGAACATCATCGGCATTAACTAAAATAATGCTATTTTCAGCCGCAACATGATTTGCCCCACTGCGATAAAAACGCTGCGCCCCCTGCTCAATCAAGCCAATGGTATAGCCTTCATGAACGTGCTTAGAAAAGGTTTGTCGCTCATATTGTGCATCGACTACCTCAAGGCCGTTTAATACATCGGTATAATGATATTTTGCCAGCTCTTTTGCCAATCGATTTGCCTCTTAATAATGGTATTTCTTTTATAACACTATTTGAGCAGTCTGTTTTGTACAAAATTGCTGTTTCAATGCACTATTTTATAAACCACATCTCGGTAACACCGACTTTATGTCGGGTCAAAAGCAGCAAATCCACAAAGAAGCATCAACCCTCTTCACGAATTCTAAAACCTCGGTAACACCGACTTTATGTCGGGTTAAAAGCTGTAAATCCACAAAGAAGCATCAAGCCTCTTCACAAGTTCTAAAACCTCGGTAGCACCGACTTTATGTCGGGTTAAAACCCGCAATCCACAAAGAAGCATCAAACCTCTTCACAAATTCTAAAACCTCGGTAGCACCGACTTTATGTCGGGTTAAAATCCGCAATCCACAAAGAGCCATCAAGCCTCTTCACAAATTCTAAAACCTCGGCAGCACCGACTTTATGTCGGGTTAAACACCCATAAAAAAAGCGCTGAGTTCATAACTCAACGCTTTCTCTTTTTCGATAAAACAAACCGTTAATTTTAACGCTTACTTTTCAATCCAAGGTGTGATTAATACAGGTTTTGCACTCATAGAATCACTGGTAAATTTAAAATCATCGCCTTCCCAGTTGTCTTCCACAGTAAATTTACACACGTTATTCGTGCAGCTGACACCCGGCTGATTGAAAGCAACCTGATTATCAAACTTAACCGAGATCCCTTTTTGAGATGGCAATAAAAAGCTCATTAGCTTACTTACAAAGAAGCCAGATAAGTCCGATAATAGTTCATCAAACTCATGATGAAGCTGATAAATATCTGCTTTGGTTAAATTATCTAACCCAAAATGTTCAGCTTCAATCTGAAACTTTAGCTGGCAATCATGCTGTGGGTTTTGTGGTTCAATGACCAATACCGCTTTATCTTTATCTAGTTGGTCGTCGTAAGGGAGTAATAATTGCGCGTCTTCAGTGTAAGTTAAAGGCGTTTCACTGTTCTCAGTTACAATTTTACCTTTGGCAATTTTGCACGGCTCAAGGGTGGCAATATCAACAATATAAAAATTAACGCGGGCAAACTCGAACTCACCTTTTTCGATCACCTTCAAACGGTCGTGAAAGCCATCATAAGACACCACAAAGTTATCGGCCATAGCTGGTTGAGCAAACCCAATAGCCGCTAACGCGAGCGCAAAAAATTTATTCTTCATTAAAATAACCCTTGTTATGACGGATCATGTCATTTAATTCTTCAATATATGCGTCACCGCGCTCAGAATAAGAAAGCAGGCCTTCGGTCAACTCTGTTGCATCGATTGGCTTTTTCTCAGCACGTAATTGTGCTCGCTTTGCTCTTAGCTCGGTATATGCATTATGGGTGTTTAAATTTCTAAAATACGATTTAACACTGGCTCTCACAGACTTAAACGCAGCAACTTCATGGGCTGCTTCGTCTGCGCGTCTTTTAGGAACCAAACCGCAGCCCTTCTTGTAACACCACTGCCCAAAAAAGTTAAGGCCAATTCGCGCAAACCTTGATGTACCCCAAGCAGATTCATTGGCTGCCTGCATTAGCGCCAATTCTTTTGGAATAATATCAACATGTACCAAAGCAGTTTGTAGGCTTTCGACTGTATAGTCGGCATCACCCAAACGGTAATAAGCAAAAATATCGTCTAGTTTTTTAACTTGTGTTGAGGTCAACTCTTCTTCAAATTGCAGCATCATTAATGCAATCTCAATCGACGCACGTTGTTGCAAGATGGTTTGATTTTCTTTAACTACATGAGGTTTGATGAAATCAAAGAACGCCTTCTTCTTAGCTCTTACATCTTTGATATTTGCAAAGTCAGGTAACTCAACATCATGAAGTGGTTTTTCTACTTCCACTTTTTTCACAGGTAGCTGTTCTTGAGTAGGCGCTTCAACCACCTCTTCAATCATTTCTTCAGGTTGAATGAATGGGTAAATCAAACCATAAATTGCAACCACAGCAATAACCAGTTTAAGTAAATTTCTTAGCATTTTTTCTCCGATAAAACAGCGCATTCCCCGCTTCCATGAATGGGTTGTTACAAGCTAAACATCACACTTTATGCGTTGCGAAAAGCAATTGTAACCTGCACTATGTATACTATTAATGAACTCAAAAGCGCGTAATTATATATAAATTCGCCAAAAAACGCGAATGAACCCAAAATACGCTGAGATTATGTCATTATTTTGATACACAAGAATGAGGAATATTCGAGGATTTATGGACTTGATTTGGCAGCAAAGACGATGTGAACAACGTAAAAATAGACCGAACGATAACCGCTCAGCTTTTCAAGTTGACCGCTCTCGTATTATTCATGCAGCCGCTTTCAGGCGACTGCAAGCCAAGACTCAGATCATGTCGATTGGCGTTAACGACTTTTACCGTACCCGACTCACTCACTCGCTCGAAGTTGCGCAAATTGGTACCGGCTTATTACGCCACTTACAAAATAGCCATCCTGATTTTTCACTGTTTCCAAGCACAAGCTTAATTGAAACCCTATGTTTAGCCCACGATATCGGTCACCCGCCATTTGGTCACGGCGGCGAAACCGCGCTGAATTTTATGATGCGTAAACACGGCGGCTTTGAGGGCAACGCCCAAACACTGCGCATTGTCGCCAAACTTGAGCCTTACTCAAAAGGTTTTGGCATGAACCTAACGCGCCGTACATTACTGGGCTTTATTAAATATCCAGCATTAATTAACCAGCTTTGGCACTCACAGGCTGAGCACGATCCTGCATCACCATTTATTACCGCCCACCACTGGCTGCCTGCTAAAGGTGTATATAACTGTGACCAAGACATTTTTGACTGGGTACTCGCGCCATTCTCAAATGCCGATAAAGACCTTCTACAATCAAATAAACCGTGGGACGACTTTAAAAATAAAACTCAATTTAAGTCACTCGATTGCGCCATTATGGAAATGGCCGACGACATCGCTTATGCGGTACACGATTTAGAAGATGCCATTGCCACAGAAACACTGTCAGCCTCAGATTGGCACAACTACGCCATGCCTAAACTCAAAGCACTCGATTCACCTTGGTTAAAACAAAACTTAGACACACTTACGCAACGATTATTCTCAGATGATGAATCGCTCAGAAAAGACGCCATTGGCGAGCTTGTAAACTTATTCATTGTAAACAGCAGTATGCAAACACAAAACGATGCGTTTGAATCATACCTACTTAAAAACACCGTTAAACTCGAACCCGAGTTTGCAGCAATTCTGCAAGTGTTAAAAATATTCGTGTACGAGCGACTAATCCGCGAACCCAAAATGCAGCAAATAGAATTCAGCGGCCAAAACCTGTTGATGGATTTATTCAAAGCGTTCGCCAGCGACCCGATGCGACTACTGCCACACACGACTCAGGTGATCTTTGAAGAAGCAAAAGATGAAAACGCGAGAATGCGGGTGCTGACCGACTATTTATCGGGCATGTCGGATGAATATGCGAGAAAGACGCATGCGAGGTTATTTGCGGGAGCGGTCTGAGAACATTTCAAATAACACTTAGTACAAAGTCACTCTGAACTCGTTTCAGGGTCTTTTCTTAACTGTTTAGAAAATCAAGATTATAGGGTGTCATCACACCATAAAGATCTTTGCTAGCGCACTGTCATGGGGTGCCAGGCTCTTATTCAACTGTACTGACCAGTTATGACCGAATAATAGACTTTGAAAATCTAGTTTGATTTTTCAAAATGCAAGACCTTCCACTATATTTTTTACTCAAAAAGGTAGCTAAACCTGATATCCATAAAGTAAGTTTCGTATTAAACGTTATTTTTATATTTATTTTCCAATTTCATAATTTGTTCAGTCTTAATTCCCATTCGCTCAATATCTCCACGCATTTGTATCTGCATAGAATCAAGAATAAAAAGATACTCAACAACTTTATCCATTGTTAAACTATCACGTTCATTTTTAAACTCATCAAATGCTTTCTGTGCTGTTTTTAATGCGCCTTCAATAAACTCACTGTATTCTGTCTTTGTTGTCTCGGACTTTTCGATAATAATTCTGGCATTATTCCAACAGTTAATTAATTCAGCTGAGCCTTTTGTAACTTCTCTTTTAAGTTCAATCAGCTTGTATTTCTGAGTATCGTCCCTAGTTTTCTTTGCATTCATAAAGGCAAGAACAGCTATAACTAAAGAAAAAGTTGATACCAAGCCGTTTATATTAATTAAGCTATTCCAGCTACTGACTGTAGAACCAATAATAATTAAAAGAAAACATACAAACCAAATCGTACAGTTACTAAAATTCATCAACGTTTAAATCCAAAATCATATCCTTTTCGCTTTGGCGATATTATCTACTCATTAAATTTATAGCAACTCTAAGCAAATTAACAATTGCAATTACAAGGGTCTAGAGTTAAATAATGGTTAAGACTTACATTTTGCATCATGTAAATAGATCTTGAGACCTGACTTATTCGAGCATAACTGCCATACAGATAAAACCAAATAACTGAAAACTGAAAACTGAAAACTGAAAACTGAAATACAAGAGTAAAGGAACACTAAAAAGTGACTAATTAAATATTGGAATACCAAGAGATATTTGAAGGGCTAAGGAAAAGTTGGTCGGCATAGCAGGATTTGAACCTGCGACCCCTGACACCCCATGACAGTGCGCTACCAAGCTGCGCTATATGCCGACTTGCTAGCAACTATACAAGATAATTCTTAAAAGGCAACAACCTGTTGGATTGTTTGAACATTTTGTGTGCTCTTAGTTTAAGCTGGCTAAACATGGCAGGTTTGAATTTAAGAGTTTAGGTAGCCGCCCATCAATTATTACTAAGGCGAAGTGTGTAATTCAAGTGACCTTGATTAATAGCTTTCCGTTTTTTCTAGTATTTCAGCTAATTCCTTTTGGTCCATGCATTCGCCTGCTTGCCAGCGTTGGTCGAGTCTTGAAACGAGTGTGTTAATTTGCGCTTTTTTATTATGTAATTGCTGAAGTAATGCTTCTATTTCAAGCGATTTTTGATTTAAACGTGCCATGATCAAGTCTTTGTTTAAGCCATCATTTTCATTCATCAAATTTGGTAATTCTGCGAGTGAGAATCCCAAACTTTGGCTAAATTTAATGAGTTGTAATTTCTCTTGCGCTGTTTTGTCATAAACTCGATAACCGCTGCTTGTGCGTTTTGCTTTCGGTAGCAAACCTTTTTGCTCGTAAAAACGAATTGTGCTCGTGGTCAAGCCAGTCTGTTTCGCTAGTTCGCCTATTTTCATATTTATATCCATTCTAGGTGTTGACCTTAAAGTTAACTTAAAGGTTATAGTCATTCATATCAACTTATTCAAAGAACTTAGAGGTGAATATGACACACACCGTTTTCGACTCTTTCATATTGCCAAATGGTAATGTGGTCAAAAATAGAATTGTTAAAGCTGCAATGGAAGAAAATATGGCGATAGACGGCCAACTTCCAGGAGAAGCGTTATTCAACCTTTATCAAGCTTGGGCGCAAGGCGGAGCTGGGGTCATCATCACAGGTAACGTAATGGTTGATCATTTGGCCATGACTGGCCCAGGTGGTGTTGCCCTTGAAAAGAACACACCGCTAGAACCATTTAAGGTATGGGCTCAAGCGGCAAAACAAAACAATACCCGAGTATGGATGCAAATAAACCATCCTGGTAGACAAGTATTTAAAAAAATGGGGGGTAAAGTTTTATCTCCTTCAAATATACCGCTTGAAATGGGTAAACACTCTAGTCTATTTACCACACCCACACCCATGACAAACGAAGAAATAGAAGAAGTAATACAACGCTTTGCCAGCACGGCAGAGCAAGCAAAAAAAGCGGGATTCGATGGTGTTGAAATACATGCCGCTCATGGCTATTTGTTGGCACAATTTCTATCACCTCTTACCAATAAAAGACATGATCAATGGGGAGGCTCTTTAAATAATCGTGCTAGGTTGTTATTAGAAGTTACTAAAAGAATTCGAACTCTTTGCGGACAAAATTTTGATATTGCAATTAAGCTAAATTCGGCAGATTTTCAACGCGGCGGGTTCGAAGTTGAAGACGCGATTAAGGTCATTGAAATGCTTGAGCCTTTTAACGTAGACATGGTTGAGCTTTCAGGAGGAAGCTACGAAGCCCCAGCAATGCAAGGTAGAACTGCAGATAATCGAACTCTGGCGCGAGAAGCATACTTTTTAGAGTTCGCTGAAAAAATAGCTCTCGAGTCGTCAATTCCCATTATGACAACTGGAGGAATAACAAAACTAAATGTTGCGAATAAGGTTATTAATAGAGGTGTGGATTTAGTAGGCATTGCTTCTGCATTGGCTTTTACCCCAGATTTACCGAACTCTTGGCAAACACATAACCCCGTTGAGGGGCATGTACCTACCCTTAATTGGCAAGACAAAACTCTGAATGGTCTGGCTGTTATGGCAATGGTTAAACACGCTTTGAGAGCAGTTGGAAAAGGCAAAAAGCCAAGCATTAATGCCCAACCGCTATGGGTTTTAATCAAAGATCAAATTCGAGCAAAAATGCTGACAAATCGATACCGAAAACAATATCGCGATGTATTAAATTAAATCTTCAATAAGCATATTAGTAGTAAAACAATGGGTTTTACTACTTCACCTGAGTATTGGTTACTTAACTCTAAAATACTCTAAATAAAATTTGCTGCCGTTTAACAGAGGGTGATGGCTTTAAAAAGTTAATTTTCGTTAGTTATACTTTTATTTGAGCAAAGTGCCCTTTTACTAATTCACTTAATACATCTGCCGCCAGTTCAATTTCAAGCCCTCTGCGCCCTGCACTGACAAAAATGGTTTCAAAGTCTTTGGCTGAGCTATCAATCACAGTGGCGAGGCGTTTTTTCTGTGCCATTGGGCTGACACCACCTAAAATGTACCCCGTTGAACGCTCGACTAATTGCTGTGGCGCCATCGCGGCTTTCTTTGCCCCTATGGCTTTTGCCAACGCTTTCAAATTCAGTTGCTGGTTAACGGGCAAAACCGCAACGACAAGTTGTTTGCTATCAGTTTCGACTACTAGGGTTTTAAACACTTGAGATGGGTTTAACCCCAATTTTTCGGCAGCCTCTAAACCATAAGACTGTGCTTTAGGGTCGTGCTTGTATTCGTGCACGTTAAATGAGATTTTGGCTTTTTTGGCGAGTAAAATCGCTGGCGTCATGACTTTAATCCTTTTACTTAACTTTTCAAATGTAATCGCTGTTACTTTGGATAACAAATAAATTTAAAAAAGTTGTCACACTTTAAATGACTCGTGTGACTTAGTTATATAACCAACAGGAGCTACTATGATTAAGTCACATAACAAACCAAATAAACATACAAAATTAAGCCTATTGATTGTTTTTTTCATCGCGATTGCTGCAGCATTAAATAGCGCTCAAGTTTGGGCGCATAATCACTTTACTGTTAAAACAGTCGGAAATAGCCAAACAGATAATGCCAATATCATTCTGATCCCGGGTCTTATGTCTAACGGTGAAGTTTGGCAAGGCACTCTAAGCACAATCAAAGATAAACACCGTGTACATGTGGTATCAATCACCGGATTTGCCGATAATCAAAAACCTACAAGCTTTTCGATGAAAGAGTTACAAAACAAGCTAATTGCTTTTATTACTGAAGAGAGTCGCAGGTCAGAAGCTTCAAATGCTGTAGCAAATAAAACAATTCTAATTGGTCATAGTCTGGGAGGCTTTTTAGCTATGTCGATTGCACTAGAAAAACCAGAGCTTGTTAGTAAGGTCGTTTCAGTAGATGGCCTGCCCTATATTGGCCCGATATTTACCGGCACAAATCAAACGACACCTGCTTTACTTAGCCAACAAGCTGAACGAATACTTTTAATGCACAAATCAATGAATCAAACGCAACTAGCAGAGCAAACAGCGCGCGGCATATTTATTCAAGCCACTCAACCTAGGTATCAAAAACAAATCATTGATATGGCTGAACGTTCTGATCCGGTTACCGTTGGCAAAGCTATACACTATTTAATGAGCAATGATTTAAGACCATCACTGGCTAAAATAAAAGCGGATTTACTTATTCTGGGTGCATCAGGTGGATTTAACGATAACTCTCGCAAACAAGCCGTTGAACAACTATACAAAGAGCAAGTCGCAAATTCCCCCAATGCAGTAGTCAAAATGAATACAAGCTCTCGTCATTTTATTATGTATGATGATCCTAAATGGCTAAACGACCAAATTACGGCATTCATTAAGGATAAATCATGAATACATTAGCGTATAAACTAGACATGAAAGACAGTGCCAGTATTGCTTTGTATGTGTCGCATGCACGAAAAGGTGATGTAAATGCCTTTGAAGCACTTCACAAAGCATGTCGACAACTCATTTGCAGTATTGCGCTCGCTATCACGAAGGACGTGCATTCGAGTGAAGATGTAGCGCAACAAGTATTTATCAATGCATGGCAAAACCTCGATAAGTTAAAAAACGATCACAGCTTTTTACCTTGGCTTCGCCAAACTGCTCGTTATAAAGCTCTAAACGTATTGCGAGAAAAGTCGAATTTAGTATCTGACAATAATGAGTCACTCGAGCAATCACTTGAGCAGTTACTTGCTCACCATGATTGTCCTGATAGTGATTTACTAAAAGATGAACAAGTCATGCTAATGAATCAACTTGTTTCAGCTTTACCAGAAGAGAGCCGTGAGATTTTAATTTTGTACTATCGAGAAGATCAATCTAGCAAGCAAGTCGCTGCATTATTAGATATCTCTGAGGAAAAAGTACGTCAACAGTTATCAAGAAGCCGAAAGAAGCTAAAGTCTCAATATTTAAATCGTTTTGGTACATTGGCAATTTCGACGATTACCCCAGCAGTTGCTTTAGGCTTGGTCGCCCCAAGTACACCCGTTGCAGCGGCAACACTGGTCAGCAATACAACGTATAGCTCACCAATATTAAAACTTTTTGCAGTGCTTGGTGGTGCTTTTCTCGGCGCATTCGCAGCTATGCTCGCGGTGTTTTACAGCATGAAATTTCCGATTAAGTATGCAAAGACTGAGCAGACAAAAGCAATACTTAAAGTTATGAGAACCAGAATGTTAATCACCACGTTTGTATTTGGGGTGCTATTCGTTATGAGTTACTCATTTAGCTCGGGGTGGATTATGCCAACGCTCGCTTATACAGCATTTGCATTGATACTTGGCTTACAGATTTTCCAAGCACAAAATATCATTAACATAGACCAGCAACAAATGACTGAAAGTGAAGTGGCAGCTAAACCATTTCTATGTCGCCCTAAGTGGCAAAAGCTTTTTGGCCGAATTGGTCTGGTGCTTGGGTTTGCCAGCGGTGGCTTTGGTTTAGTGATGGGATTAATTGGCTCGGGAAGATTAGTTTTATGAGATTTTTCTATTCGAAAATAGAAAAATGCGCGATGTAAAAAGTAAAACGCGACATTAAGTCGCGTTTTCATACATCTGTTTCAATTTAATAATCGAACCTTACAAATTCTCTTTATACACCTGCAGTGCTTGGTCTAAATCTGCGATTAAGTCTTCAACATCTTCTAGGCCTATATGCAGGCGAATAATCGGGCCGTGATCCCACCCTGTTGTTGAACGCAGCTTTTCCATCGTTTTATTGGCAGTAACTAGACTTTCGTAGCCACCCCATGAAAAACCCATTTTGAAATGATGCAAGGCATCTAAAAACGCATTGATTGATTTTAGATTGCCCTCTTTCATGACAAACGAAAACAAACCGTTGCTGCCATCAAAATCGCGTTTAAAGAATTCATGCCCTGGGCAAGTTTCAAATGCTGGGTGGCGAACATGATCAACCAATTCGTGTTCAGACAACCACTGTGCGACTTGTATCGCCGCTTTTTCGTGCTGGGCTAAACGCACAGGCATAGTACGAAGACCACGTAATGCTAAGTAAGCATCATCAGCAGACGTACATTGACCTAACAAATAAGAATGCTCACGCAATGTCGGCCAATGGGCTTCATTTGCAACCGCAACGCCCATCATCACATCTGAGTGCCCAACAATGTACTTGGTTGCAGCTTGAATACTGACATCAACGCCAAAATCAAGCGGTCTAAAATGCCAGCCATTACCATAGGTATTGTCTAGCATAGTGATGATGTTATGCTTTTTCGCAACCTCAACAAGTGCAGGCACATCTTGAATTTCCATGGTGATTGACCCCGGAGATTCTAAGAAAATCACTTTGGTGTTTTCTTGAATAAGGGTTTCGATGCCTGCGCCAATCGTTGGGTCATAATACGTAGTCGTGATCCCAAGGCCAGCTAAAATCTTGTCACATAGATCACGTGTCGGCTCGTAGGCGTTATCAACCATTAATAAATGGTCGCCTGACTTCAAAAAAGACAATAAAGATTGACTGATGGCTGCGGCACCCGATGGGTAAAGTGCGCATCCTGCACCATTTTCAAGCTCGGTAATGGCATCTTGCAGCGCATAGTGGGTATTTGTACCACGACGTCCATAAAATAAGGTGCGATCAGCACGCTCTTTAATGGCGGTTTGCATTTCTTCAACGGTATCAAATACGACCGTTGAAGCACGTTGCACAACTGGATTTACGACCCCTTGGGTATATTGTTTTTTTCTGCCAGCACTGACAATCTTTGTGTTCTTTTTCATTGTTAAACCTTGGTATTTTTAACTTATTCTATTCGCCTAGTGCACGCCAATATTCAACTAAATAACGTGAAATAGAATCTCTTCGGGTAAGTTTAAGCCCAGGCGTATCATCGCCCCACTCTGCGAATGTATTTAATTCTGCTCTTGAAAACCACTTAGCGTCTTGTAGTTCATCTTGTTCCACTGAGATCTCTGTGGTTTTCGCTTTAGCTATAAAGCCCAGCATTAATGACGACGGAAAAGGCCATGGCTGTGATGCGATATACTGCGCATCTTCTGCAATAATGCCCGACTCTTCTTCTACTTCACGCAATACAGCTTGTTCAAGTGATTCTCCAGGATCAACAAAACCTGCGAGCGTTGAATACACACCTTCTGGCCAGCTTTCTTGACGACCCATCAAACAACGCTCAATGCCATCGTCAAAAGTATGGGTCACTAACATGATCACCGCCGGATCAGTTCGCGGGAATGTAATATGACGACACTCACCATTTTGACAACGACGCGCATGACCACCTTCATAAGGCTTATTTGCTGTGCCACAACGGCCACAAAAAACATGGGTTTTATGCCAATAGCACATCCCCCTTGCGAGTACACCGATAGATGCTTCAAAACCATTTAGTTTTGGCCCAACTTTACGCATATCTTCAAATGTGCCACCCGCTGATAAATCATTCACTTCATCTGGATCTATATTCGACACATCTAACACAAAATAGTGTAATTCGTTTTGATGGCCAATATACACGGCATCATCGGTATTTAAGTGCGCGACTGACGACCAGAGTAATAACTGAAGCTTTTGTAAGTCTGCGCTAAATAAGTTTTTATCTTGGTGAATTAAAAGCCATCGGCTATTGGTCGTTTTTTGCGTGTTTAGCCAGTTGCTATCTTTGCGTTGCTGCGACGCTCTGTCTAAACTCATCTGCGTGTAATGAAGCATATTCACTCCTTTGCGTGATTTGAGCCTAAGCTAACACACAGATACCCTAAGCTAAATAAATAAGCCGTAAAATTTGCAAAAAAAAAGCCCTTACGGGCTTTTAAAACATGTAGTTGCGTTACTACAAAGAGGCTAAATAGGCCTGAAGCTTTTGGTTTTCAGCTTCAATGTGCTGATAAAACTCAATGTCTTTTAACTTGCTTGCTGCAGCCTTATCAATCACGATAACCGCGTCACGGTGCATCTGTAGTGCAGATGCTGGGCAGGCTGCCGTTAACGGGCCTTCAATCATTGCATGAACCGCTTCAGCTTTGTTCTCACCAGTCGCTAATAACACCACTTTTTTGGCGTCAAGAATAGTACCGATACCCATAGTGATAGATAAATGTGGTTGGTATTCATCTTCTTTGAAAAAACGCGCATTATCATCAATGGTTGCTTTGGTTAATGTTTTAACTCGTGTACGTGACGTTAAACCTGAAGATGGCTCATTAAAACCAATGTGACCGTTACGGCCAATGCCCAATAGTTGAACATCAATACCGCCTGCAGCGGCAATGTGACCTTCGTATTCCTGACACGCAGTAATAGGGTTTTTCGCATCACCCGGTGGTACATGGGTTTTATCTTTGTCGATGTCTACATGGTTGAACAATTGCTCGTTCATGAAATAACGGTAGCTTTGTGGGTGTGAACCATCTAGACCTAAGTATTCGTCTAAGTTGAATGTTGTCGCGTCTTTAAAGCTAATTTCACCTGCTTCGTTACGACGAATTAGTTCTTGGTAAAGCGCTACTGGTGTTGAACCGGTCGCTAAACCTAACACAGACTCTGCTTTCTTTTTTAGTTGTTGTGTAAAGATATCTGCGCCATAAGCTGCAACTTCATTGGCGTCGTTTAAGATTACTATTTGCATGGTTTTGGCTCGTTGTTGAAGAAAAGAAAAAATGGGATCTGGGCTTACTTCGCGTGCAATCAAAATAAGCGCCAGATCAAAACCTAATCGGGATAATCTTATTAGGCTGTACCATTATGACAACGCTGTCATTATTATCATTAATTGAGCGCTTGTAAAGTAAAAGTGAAAAAAAACTTATGTTTTTTTATAACAAAAAGGCTCATTAATATGAGCCTTTTGCATAAGTAAATAATCAAGGTTTGAAATTAAACGCTGACAAAGATCTTACGACGATACATCCAATGTAGCACTAACATTTGCACCGCCATCAGCGCAGTGACCGCCAATACCGGCTGCCATTCACTTGGGGCTGCGTTTACCACACCACCGAACACACTGCGGCTAATGTATTCCCAATCAACTAAAGATGACGCTAGGTAGATAATGATTGAGTTTGCACCAATAATGACAAACGGATAAGCCAGCTTTTGACCATTTAAAATGTCAACTGCTGCGTAGAAAACAGCAAGTAAAATTGCACTCCACCCCACTGTTACCAATACAAATGAACTGGTCCAAAGCTCTTTATTAACTGGGAAGTGTAAGTCCCATGTCCAACCAAGTACTAAGCTCACAACACCTGCGCCGAATAAAATGCCACAGGTTTTCCATTCACCGCGCTCATTGGCTTTGGCAATCAGTTGTCCTGCAAATACGCCTGCAATCGCATTCACAATCGCTGGTAAACTCGACAAAATACCTTCAGGGTCAACCACACGGTTTTGATATGAAATACCAGGTAAAAGGTGTTTATCAAACCATGCATTCCAACTACCTGCCGCAGACAAGTCACCTGCAACACCGCCAGGTACAGGTATAAAGCAAAGAAGTACCCAGTAGAAAATTAAAATACCGATACCAGAGTATGCTAAAACACGTAAGCTAAAGTGCCAAACTAATAAAGCACAGAAGAACCAAGCGATTGCGATTCTACCTAACACACTGGCATAACGTACTTCTTCAAATGCAAATGGTGCTCCAGTGCCCCAGCCGTGGTTATACAAAACACCAAATGCCATAAGTAAAAACAGTCGTTTAATTGCTTTGTTGTATAGCGGGCGTCTTTCGTTAAAAGGAAGGTGATCGATACGCTTAGGTGCAAGACCCATAGCAACACCAGACAAGAAGATAAATAATGGGAATATTAAATCGTAAAAAGTAAAGCCATGCCATGGGCTATGTACTGTGTGTGCTTCAAACGCTTTCCATCCCTGCCAGCCTGTTAAAACAAATAAAGCGGCAAATATGCCCTGTCCGCCTAAAATCCAAAACATGTCCATGCCTCGGAGTGCATCTAAAGATGCTAATCGTTTTTTTTGTGTTTTTGCTGTCATATTTTATTCCAGTACAAATAAAAAAGCCCCGCTATACTGCAGCGGGGTTTTTTCCTCAGGGAAAGTTAAATCTGAGCACCAGCGATATATGTTGCCTGTGCAAATAAATTCTCATCTAGGTGAACAAAGTCTGCATCAGCCCCTTCACGCAAATGGCCTTTGCTGTTTAAGCCTAAATATTGCGCTGGATATAAAGATGCCATACGAAGCGCTTCTGGTAGACTTACATCTAACCAATCAACCGTATTTCGAACTGCGCTTGCCATGTCTAACACACTGCCTGCAAGTTCGCCGGTTGTTGAATTTAAACGATCGCCAGTGCGAATAACTTTACGGCCATCGAAAAATGCAAATTCAGTATCGTCTGTACCTACTGGTGGCATCGCATCTGTCACTAACATGATTTTGCCACGCTGTTTTGAGCGAATAGCTAATTTAGCTGATGTATTATGAACATGATGACCATCGACAATTAAACCGCACCAGCTGTTGTCGTCCCATAACGCAGCACCAACAACGCCCGGCTCACGTGAAGTAAACGCAGACATCGCATTGAATAAATGGGTAAAGCCATCAGCACCCGCTTTAAGCGCAGTGTTAGCTGTTTCAAAATCTGCATTTGAGTGACCAATACTCACTTTAACGCCTAAGCTAATTAAGCGTTCGATATCAGCTAGAGGCACTGTCTCTGGCGCTAAAGTCACCATTTTTATGCCTAAGTCTTGACGCGCATAAATATCGAACTCTTGTTCAGTGATGGGTCGAATAAACTGTTCACTGTGCGTGCCTTTTTTAGGGTGAGACAAGTGTGGACCTTCAAAATGGATCCCCACTACACCAGCTTGATTGCTTTCAATGGCAGCTGCCATCGCATCAGCTGCCGCTTGCATCACTTCAATTTTATCTGTGATCAGAGTTGGCATAAGCGCAGTAGAACCAAATTGCGCATGCGCAGACACCATTTTCTCAAGGCAAGCTGTCGT
This sequence comes from Pseudoalteromonas sp. NFXS53, assembly GCF_056629255.1. Taxonomy (NCBI): domain Bacteria; kingdom Pseudomonadati; phylum Pseudomonadota; class Gammaproteobacteria; order Alteromonadales; family Pseudoalteromonadaceae; genus Pseudoalteromonas; species Pseudoalteromonas sp. NFXS53. The sequence continues at coordinate 301,332 of NZ_JBWVBR010000003.1, forward strand.
TTGATCAGCGTTATAAAATGCTCCACCACCGCCGTTTACTTGAACGTCTATATAGCCTGGCACGACTAGGCCATCAAGATTGATTACTTCGGCTTTTTCAGCCGAAACGTTATAACTAACTTTGCCGTCTTCTACTGAGAAAACAACATCATGATGAAATTGTTCACCATCAAAAAGCTTTTTGGCTTTGTAAATTTGCTGGCTCATTAGTTCACCTTTTTAATTTCATGCTGGGTGCTTTCCATTGCAAAATAGATAGCACCAATTTCTGGAGGCTGTTTTGGTTGCTGAACAAGTTTCGCAATATCAGCATCTAGCCACTTATTTAATGGCTCAGCAAGACCACCGATCATAGATAAACGCGGTGGATTAATTTCTAATAATCTTTTCGCAAGGTTGCTGATATATTCGGCACCTTGTTTCACAATTTGCAATGCAACTTCATCGTTCTGCTCTGCAGCTGCAAATACGTGGCGTGCAAGTTTTGCATAACCGCTGGAAGGTTGACCTGCCATTTGCTCGGCAACCCCCATTGCGTCTGTGACATGAAAATGTTGCTTTAAAGTATCAGATAACACGGTTTTTGGCCCAAGACCATCAAGATCTACAAGTACTGCTTTGACTGCCTCTAGACCCATCCATGCACCACTGCCCATATCACCTTGAGCAAAACCATGACCGCCATAATTGACTGTTTCACCGTTTACAATAGCGAAACCGCATGAGCCAGTGCCTGTAATAATTACTGCACCATCATCACCGTCATGTGCACCAATACACGCTGTGTGCAAGTCGGTTGTAAGATACATTTCTTTAAATGGATGGTCCCATTGCATGATTTTGTCGTAAAGACCTGGAATATTCACACCCGCTAAACCAAGGCCTGCTACTATGTCATGTACCTGTTCAACACGAAGACCAGCGTCTTGTAAGGCTAGCTGAGTTGATACCATGATTGACTCTAATGTGCGTTCAAGACCATGTAATGGATTGGCAGGACCACCTAACCCAGTACCTAACACCCCTTGTGTAGCAGAGTAGATAGTTGCACGACATTTTGTGCCACCACCATCTATTCCAATAAATAACTGGTCTTGTTCAACCTGTTTAGCCATCATTTAGCGACCCCTGATCTGTAACGTATTGCTCAAATAGTTTGTGGTTATTTGGCAGAGCATTTTTTCATGTTGATTTAATGTTACACACAAAATGACAGCGTTGTCATTAAATTTTTCAGAAAAATGTTCGAAATTGATAATTTCTAATATTGCATAAAAGAATCTTTTTGTCACCGAAACCAAAGTCTAACAATAAACATAATTGAGCTTTTGAATATAAAACATTAATTATTATAGGGATATTTAACTGGTATGAGGTCTTTTATATTATTAGCAAAGACTAAAAAAGGAGTAGCAGGCTACTCCTTATATTATGAAAACTTTTATGATGCGCTTTTCAAAATAGAATAAAGTTGGTCTTTTAGATGTAATCGTTGCTTTTTGAGTGACTCAAGATATTCATCAGAGGTGTTTTCAACTCCCTCTTCAATGCGGATCACTTCATGATCGAGGTTATGGTAATCATCAAACAAGCGCGCAAAATGTCGATCATTCATTTTTAGTTCGTGGATTTTGTCTTTAAATTCAGGTAACTCTTTAGCTAAGCTGTGGCGATCAATAATCATAGTGAAGTCCTGTTTAAGTTGTCATTTTTCCAAACAAACCTGATGCTTGGCTCACTTTCATAGTACGCCTGCAGCCATGGTGAATGTTGATCTAGCACAAGTTTTATTACACATTTATAAAACGGTTTTATAAGGGGCTTAAAACAGAATTTTTAGTTTGATTTATGAGCTATAAAAGTTGTCAAAAAAGAAAAAAGCCTAACAGCGAACCGCTAGGCTTGGGCAAGTAAAGAAATTGAAAAAGGTTTATAGCTTAGCTGTCGATTCTCTTACGATAAGCTTAGCTTCAAGTGTGGTCTGCGTTTTTTCTACATCAGGGTCGCTAATCTGAAGTATCAACTGCTCAACAGCTTGTCGCGTCATCTCTTCTACAGGCTGCGCAATGGTTGTTAATCCTGGCCAAATATGACGGGCTATCGGTGCATTATCAAAACCCGCTATCGAAATATCTTCAGGTACATTCAGCTTTGATTGTGTCGCCAACTTTAACACCGCGGCTGCCATGTAATCATTCGATGCAAACACCGCGCTCGGTCTTGGTTGTAAATCTAAAATCTCTTTTGCACTATCTGCACCTGAGTGATAACTGAAGTTACCTTCAGCCACCAGCTCTGCATCGAATGCAATATTATGCTCTGCAAGCGCTTTCTGATACCCCGAGAAACGCTGCTCTGTGGCACTGTGATCTGGGTGACCCTTAATAAATGCAATTCGGCTATGACCCAGAGAAATCAAATGCTCTGTGATTTCGAAAGCACCTTGCTCATCATTACTTCTAACTGAAATTGACGTGTCATCTTCAATCGCTGAAGCAACCCGTGCGTAATTAATACCTTTCTTTTGAAGAAATTCGATTAATTCTTGAGAATCAGAAAATGGTGGCGTGAGAACTAGACCATCAAGACGAGACGTTGTAAGGAGGTGTTCTATATTTTCAATGAGCGCTTCGCCGCGCAGTTCGCATGGGTGTATAAGCAAGTTGTAATTATGTTTATGACATGCTTCTAAAGCACCACTTTGAACACGTGTGATATAACTTTTACTGGGGTTATCGTACAAACAGCCGATGATAAAGCTGCGATTGCGAGCAAGGCCTCTGGCAATAGGATTCGGTGTGTAATCAAGTTCTTTGAAAACTTTTAGTACTTTTTCACGTGTTGCCGGGCTAACATTGGGCTCATTATTCAATACGCGTGAAACGGTTTTTTTCGATACGCCGGCGTATTCTGCAACACTATTTATTGTTACTTTCTTCATCTGGTTTCCCGCTCTACATTCGAGGGAGTAAGCACTTCAACCTCTACTGCAATTCATCCTGAACGAAAGAAATATCAATCTAGAATTCTTTGATTAATGGGTTATCATTTATTTTAAAAAAATGCTGCCCACATACATGGGCAGCCAACACGTTTTGACAACAAAATGATAAAACGCCGACATTATGACACCGGTGTCAGACTTGCGCAATAAAATTTTTCAATTGACTATTCTTAGCTGCCTATTTCTTGCCCTAACCTTTCCATAAACTCTTTCATAAACAACACCCTAGCTTCTGCCTCTTGCTTTCCTGCATACGTGTGCATAACTTCAGGTAATTTGAATAGTTTGTTATAGAAATGGTCAACGGTATATGAATAATCATCTGGTTCTCGATTTTCACAGAAGGGATCGTCAACCTTGTAGACACTTCGATGCATCGCACCGCCAACGGTAAAACAGCGTGCAACACCTATTGCCCCTAGGCTATCTAGCCTATCGGCATCTTGAACAATTCTAGCTTCCAGTGTTTCAGCTTCCACATTCGCACTGTAGCTGTGCGCAACTATGGCGTGATGCACAGCAGACAACTTTTCACTTGGAAAGTCGATACTTGTTAAATAGTCGATGGCTTTGTCAGCTGCCAATTTTGATGCTTGGCTCCTTAGTGGACTATTTTTCGCGACTGCCACACAGTCATGTAGCCATGCTGCAGCAACCACCACTTGCAAATCTGCCTGTTCTTTTTTAGCCAAAAGCTTGGCAGCTGTGACAACCCTTTGCACATGCGCTAGGTCATGTCCTGCATCGGCTATGGGTAATGCTTGTACAAATTCGCGACAATTTTGTTCTAAAGACGCTAATTTATCAGTATTCAATGCCCTACTCTCCGGATAATTCGCTGATCAACATTGTATGTTTGTAAACGCTTAACTAAAATGCCCAGCATACAATTAAGTTAGGAAAAATTCATGTCTTGTGCAGTGTACTTGCAGCCTGGTAGAGAAAAATCATTAAAACGTAAACATCCTTGGATATTCTCCAAAGCCATCAAAAAAGTAAAAGGAAAGCCTGCTCTAGGCGATACCGTTAAAATTTACTCTAACGAAGGTAAATTTCTAGCTACTGCTGCATATAGTCCTGATTCTCAAATTAGAGCACGTATATGGAGCTTTGATGAATCTGAAAGCATCGACAAAGATTTTTTCTTACGTCGTTTATCGCGTGCTTTTGATGCCCGCAGTCAAGTCATTGAAGAAGGCGGCTTAACGGGTTTTCGCTTAAGCGCAGCCGAGTCTGATGGCTTACCAGGTATCACCATTGATAAATTCGACAATTATATTGTATGTCAGCTATTGAGTGCGGGTGCAGAGCGCCATAAAGGCGATATCGTTCAAGCACTTCGTGAGCTTTTCCCTGATTGCCACATTTATGAACGCTCTGACGTAGATGTACGTAAAAAAGAAGGCCTAGAAAAAACCACGGGGGCACTTTGGGGCGATGCGCCAAATGAGCCTGTTGTCATTACAGAGAATGGCTTAAAGCTTGAAGTTGATATTTTAAACGGCCACAAAACTGGTTTTTATCTGGACCAACGTGATAGCCGTGCAGCACTTGAACGTTTCTCTAAAGACAAAGAGGTTTTAAACTGCTTCTGTTACACGGGCACTTTTGGTTTGTATGCGCTACGTGGCGGCTGTAAGAACGTCATTAACGTAGATGTATCACAACCTGCCCTTGATACTGCAAAGCGAAATGTAGAGCATAATGAGCTTGATTTATCACGTGCAGAGTTCGTTAAACAAGATGTTTTTAAGTTACTTCGCCAGTACCGTGAGGAAGGTCGTCAATTCGATACTATCGTGATGGACCCACCTAAGTTTGCTGAGAGCAAAGCACAACTAACGGGCGCATGTCGTGGTTATAAAGATATTAATATGATCGCAATGCAAATCCTAAAGCCAGGCGGCACATTACTCACCTTCTCTTGTTCTGGTTTAATGGAGCAAAACCTGTTTCAAAAAGTTGTTGCTGACGCAGCCCTTGATGCAGGTAAAGAATTGTTGATTATGGAGCGTTTGAACCAAGCAGCCGATCACCCTATCGCGGGTAACTACCCAGAAGGTTTCTACCTTAAGGGCCTTATTTGCAAGGTTTATTAAATAGTGCTGAGCGTATACCTTGGTATGCGCTCCCCTCCCCCTTCGACTCACTTTTTGAAACTGGCAATACTCCATATCCCAACTAATATTTAGCAAAGTAATCATGCTTTTATTAAGTGGGCATATGAAAAACCTCAGTATTGCAATTAAATACTCTATCCCTATTTTTGTATTAGTGCTGTGTCTTGTCATAGTACAGTTTTCCAATGGTCATTTAATTAATTCTTTGGAAGAGGAAACCAGTACCTTTCCTGACGAATTTATGCCTGCACTCAGTGTAGTATTAAATGCAGATAGAGACTTATATCAGGCAAGGGTTGCTGAACTCAGTATTGTATATTCAGACAAGGCTGATATTGCCAACTACGTCTCTGACTTGAACGAAAATGCCCAACAAGCCAAAGATAGGTTTAATGAATACCTTAAACTTATGGCTGTTTACCCAGAGATCAGAGGCAAATTTTCTGACTTCAACAATAAGTTCACACAGTGGAAAAGTACGGTTGATGAAGTACTGAGGCTAAAAGACACATCTGATCAGCAAGCAATTCAATTAGCAAAAGGCAAATCTCTAAACGCTTTTTCGAAGTTACGCGATGAATATAATCTCGCTGGTGAGATAGCGTTTGAAAAAGCTAAACAGCTCGAAAAAGAAATTGCTGAATCGAATAATAAAAGCAAAACCTTGAGATGGCTATTTGCCATCGCAGTGATCTTAATAGCCTGTGTGATCGGCTATATAAGCCAAAAAGCCCTACTAAACAGAATTCAACAGCTTACCTCTAGGATCAACGAGATTACCTCTGGAGGAGGTGATTTAACAAATAAAATTACCATTAGTCATAATGACGAGCTAGGACAGCTTGCCCACTCGTTCAATACTTTTTTAGACAGTTTAAAGTTAATTGTCGATGACATTCGTCAAGATAGTGTAAAACTTGAAGCTTCTAGTAATGAGTTAGATCTTACTTCTCGCCAGGCCAATGATATTGTGACACAACAAACACAGTCTACAGAGCTTATCGTGACATCGGTCACAGAAATGAGCACTGCTACTAAAGATGTTTCTCAAATTGCTCAAAATACAGCAGATGAAAATACGTCAGCGCTCAATCAAATGGAAAAAGGGTTAAGCAGCATAGATTCATCTGCCGCACATATTTCGTCCTTATACCAAACAATCGTCGATGCATCTGACAGTGCCAAATCCCTTGCTGAAAAATCAACAAATATTTCTAACGTATTAGATGTCATTGGCGGCATTGCTGAGCAGACCAATTTACTCGCTCTAAACGCAGCAATTGAAGCGGCCAGAGCGGGTGAGCAAGGTCGGGGCTTTGCTGTTGTAGCAGACGAAGTGAGAGCATTAGCCAGCAAGACTCAAGATTCGACACAAAACATTCAAACTATGATCACCGAAGTACAAAATGGCGTTGATGGAGTTGTGGCAAAAATTGAAAGCGGCGTAAACAAAGCAGATGCCGCAGTTTCATTGTCGGAAGAGACCAAGTCATTGCTTGCTGATACCATGGAAATTATAAATCGTGTCAATGATATGTCGATGCAAACTGCTGCCGCTGCAGAAGAACAATCAGCGGTGTCCGATGATATAAACCGAAACCTAGTTGATTTAAACGCACAAACCAAGATGACTCAAGAAGAGGCTGCGAAAGTACAAAACATCGCGGTTAACTTACATACCATCTCAGGTGATATTCTACGTGGTGTAAGTAAATTCAAGACATAAAAAAGGCGCTCATCCCAGAGCGCCTAAGTTTGCTTAACATTCTTTTCTTCTTAAGCTTATTCGCTTAAGTCACCATATTGGTTATTTGTGCTCAGTAATACCGCTTTATCAAAGCCAGGTAAACTTAAGCTATCTTGGCTCAGTACGAGCTCATTTTCATCAATCATACCGTTGCCAAAGCGATAAATAAGCTCATATTGGCCATTATCAGCAGCTTGCTGGTAGTCTGCTTGAGCCAGCTTGGTTTGCTCTAATTTTGCTTGGTATGAATTTAACTGCGCTTCAGAGTAACGTTTCGCTAAAAGCTTATTGGTAAAGTTTGGTGAAAATACCGTTGCTGTTGCGTTGTTACCACCGAAGCCTTTTGAGTTGATAAACGCGACATCCATAGGTGCACATTCATAATGCTCATTGCGAATATCTAAATGTTCCGCGTGCACGTCGTCAGCCACTTTATCAATCGTTGTAATACCTGGCATGATGTTGTGACTAAATACACCCAGCGCTAACGCGAGTTGGTCGCCACTTGCTGGCGCAATGGTGTGACCTACGTATGCCTTCGGCGCAACCACTTTCCAACCATTGATTGAAAATGCTTCTGCCACTTTGTGATAAATCAGCGATTCAGTAACACGGTTTTGCGGTGTACTTGAGCCATGCGCTAAGATAAAGCTGCGCTTTTTAATGGCATCTGTGCCAGCAATTTGCTCAGCTAGTGCGACTGACTTAGCCATTGTGATGTAGTTACCCGGGCCAGGTGCCGTAATAGACTTTTTGATGCCATCAGCATTAACAAACACATCGACTACCGAGCCCATGACTTCAGCTCCAAGTTCTAGAGCAAGCGCATCATCCATAAGGATCGCAACCTGAGCACCTTCACCGATTGTGAAACCACAGTTATCACCAAACGGACGGCTTGTACGACGGTAGTCAACGTTTTCGGTATTATCAAGCTTACGAAGACCTTCTTCGTTTGCCAATGCGCTCATGTTACCAAAACCTTCAATCACTTCTGGCGTTAACGCACATTCTACGCTCGCTACAATCGCAACACGTGTACGACCAGCTTGAATATCATTCACAGCAGCGCGTAAGTTATATAAGAAGGTTGCACACGCACCTGAAGTAGTGAAAGTCGTACCAACGCTGCCTGTTACGTAAGCATTAATAAAGTCTGTAGACATGGTATTTAAACCCAATGCCAATTGCTTTGTACTTACGCGATCACCTTGTTGACGAGAGCGGATCAAACCACCAAAGCCTTCTTGCTGCATTTGACCAGCGACGGATGCTGAATAAGTACCAATTTTGTCTGGTTCAACACTGTTCATGACGGTATCCCAATCAATGCCCGTTGAACGAATCGCATCGGTTGCGGCAAAAATAGTCGCCTGTAGACCACGAGGTTGGTAACGACTGTTATAAAGCGATGCCGGATCAAAGCCGGTTGGTAATTGACCCGCCGCTTTGATTGGATTATCACGATAACTATCGTGTTTTACTTCTAAAGAATCAGGCACAACCACATTGACTGTTTTTGCGTCTAGCTCTTCAACTTGCCATGAGGCTGGCACTGGGTTTGGTAAGTCACGCTTGCGACAAGTGAAATTAAGCCCCGCCTCATCATTCGCATTAATAGTTAGCTTTTGCTGCCAGTGTGTTGCATCGCAATCGAAATGTTCTTTTTCGATTTTACGGATCAAAGTACCCGCTTTAATTTGTTCGCCAAATTGCGCTTCGATTTGTTCAACTGAAATTTCATCGCCTGCTTGTGTTACGAGTCGACCGTCTTCACAACGTACTAAATTCATTAGTGTCGCAAGGCCTAAGAAAGTTTCTTGGCGTGCTTGTTGGTCTAGCTTATCTATAACAATACGGCGATAGCCCTGATGAAAAGATGTACGGCCAGCAGCGTTAATACCACCCATGCCGACAATAATTGGTAATGCAGTCATAAATAATCGTTCTTAAAATTTTCACACAACTTAGATATATTCGATTCTAGTTTGAACTTTAGATTACATTTTGCAAAAATAGCCAAATATCATTTATTTTTCGCCAAATTAGCATGGTCAGACCAGAAAACCCGATAAAAATTGGCTTTTGTATTTATTCAAGCATGCTCTTTACCAGTGTTTCGCTACCAGCAGAAATGCTCAGAGCAGGTGAAGCATTTGCAAAAAGACACTTAGGAAATGACTTTAAGCCGTTACGCATAACTTGGCTAGCGAATGATACCTCACCAATCAGTAATGAGCTTGGGTTACAAATACAGCCTGACGAGGCATTTAGCTATTTGTCAGAGCAAGATTACATTATTGTGCCAAGCATTTGGCGAAACCCTAGACCTGTACTTAGAAAAAACCAATCACTTGCAACGGCTTTAAATCAAGCCTGGCAACAAGGTTCGACCATCATTGGGGTCGGCACTGGGGTCTGTTTTTTGGCTGAGTCTGGCTTACTCGAACGCCATCCTGCGACAACACACTGGCATTATGCGAAACAATTTAAGCTCAATTACCCTTCGGTCGATTTGAAACCTGACTTCTTCATTACCCAGTCTGAGCGTATTTATACCGTAGCCAGTTTGAATGCCCTCGCTGATGTGATTGTGCATTTGATTTCGCAATTATATGGGGTTGCCGCAGCACAACACGTACAGCAAAACTTTTCTCATGAAATCAGGAAGCCCTACGAAGAACAACGTTTTCTAGAAGGCGATGCGGATACGCACCCCGATGAATTAATCGCATCGATTCAATTTTGGTTGAAAAACAATTATCACACCGAGATTGCCCTTTCAGATGTGGCGGAGCAATTTGACTTAAGTTACCGGACGTTTAACCGACGTTTTAAAGCAGCAACAGACCAAACAGCCGCGCATTATCTGCAAACGATACGCCTAGAAAATGCCAAAGAACTATTAGCTTCAAGTAATTTATCAATTCAAGATGTGGCGATATCGGTGGGGTTTAACTCTCAGGGCTTACTCACTCGGGTATTTAAGCAAAGGCTAAATCAAACACCGAGTGAGTATAGAAAAATCGTGCGTAAAAAATTGTTTTCTCAAAACCACTAAACAATTAAAGCTCAGCTTCAATCACTTTTAGTGCATTAGATTCTGACTCAGTGACAACACCATCGGCTTTGGCAAGTTGAGTCGTCAACCTTAGTGCTAACTCCTTTATGGGTTCATCAACAATGTGTTTCATTCTATGGTGAATAAAATGCTCAACATCGCCCTTAGCAATCACTTCTTTGCAATGGGTTATCATATTTGAGATATAAAGACCTGATTCTATCTCGCTATTCCAACATAGCTTCTCTATCCACTGATTTAAAACTGATAACTCTTTTTCACATACTTCGCCATCAATTGACATAAGCAATACAGCTAAATCTACCACAGACTCGGTTTGTAATTGATCAACGCAAACGCCTGAATCTAGATGATTAAGTAACTGTTCGAATTTCATAAAGTCCCCTTTTATAGCGCTCGATAAACACGATTTTCAATGTTTTAAATAACATCAACTTAACAAGATAGTGAACTAGTTTGCTCTTGTCACTTTAATTTATCTCAACTTATACGATACTTAACTCAAATACAGGCCAATGAATCATGCTTATGAAATGGGTATGTTTATTTTTATGCTGTTTTGCCGCTTTAAGTAGCAAGGCTAAAATTCCAATTTCGATTGAAACCGACATTTATAATTATGCCCAACAAGTGCTCGGCGAAGAAAGCATAGAATCTATCGAGCATTTCAAGCACCCAAGCTGCCTTAGGGATGTTGTTGAATTTATCCTAGTACAAAAAGCAATAAAACTCGGAGGCATGGAGCTAGAGTATGATTTTGTACTAGGTGATTATGATGCGAGAAATATTCGTCTTATCCAACACGGACTACTCCTAATCAGTTTTGACTCAATTTGGCTTAATGAAGCATCCCAATATGAAAATGATGTATTCATATCTGAACCTGTGATCCGTGATGGAGAGTTTTACGCAGGTATCTATGTCGCGCCTAATAAAATAACTGAGCTGGCGCCAAAACTTAAGAATGGTATTTCAGACCTTAGCTTTGTGACCAGCGAAGCCTGGCACACTGATGTAAAAACACTCACTGCGCTGAAACCCAAAAATTTAGTCATTGAAGCCGACTGGTTAGTTATGGCTAAAATGGTGAGCAATGGCTGGGTCGATGCCATGCTGGCCCCTTTTAAACCAGCCCTGCCTTTTGAGTACACAGGAAAAAACTACAAGATTCGTGCGATAGATGGCGTTAAAATCGCGCTTCAAGACAGCAGACACTTTGTTGTATCAAAAAAACATCCACTCGGTAACAAAACATTTAAAGCACTACAGAAAGGTTTAAAGCAGCTCAGGCAATCAGGATACATTGAGCGCGCCTATAAGGAGTGCGGTTTTCTCAACTCACATGTTGAAGACTGGCAAGAAATAAAAGCAGAGATGCATTAATTTAAGCTTTAAGTATTAACTCCATATTTTATTCATTTTCTTACATTACCTTGCACGCCTATAAAAAAGGTACGTAGGAGTTAAGAAATGTACGAAGTTAAATCTTCAATCAATTTTGGTTTTTATATTCTTGCCGCGAGCGTTATTGCACTACTTGTGTCAATAAGTACGGTATTTAACTTTACTGCTTGGTTAGAAGCATTAGAAATAATGCTTATATTCACCCTCAGTTTATTTATGGTTATTACATTAATGGGCCGAAGAAGGTCGTCGTGGTGTGTGAATGGGTTAAGCTACTATAACTTTTTGGGCGCTCAAAAATATGTCCCTGTTGAACAAATTCAACAAATTCAAGTTCATAACATTATTTTCTGTAAAGTCACACATGTACAACTTGAGCAGAAAAATATTTTTTTATTCAGTTGCAAATTAACGACACAGCAAAAAAATCGACTTTCGCAACTTGGTTACATTGCAAAATAGCCTGCTTTAAAAGTGTTCAGATGGTGCGCAATTAGATTTAATTACTTTACTGACCCAGGCTTTATCACTAGGATGGCAAAAAACTTTCACCGAGGACGATTATGACAACCGCATACCCAATTGGCACGCCGGGCACACCATGGCAGGCAGCAGAAAAAAAACAGTGGCTTGCAGCACAAGTAATTAAGCGTAGTTATCAACAAGAAGTAGAAACAAAAATACTTGCGCTTGCTGAAGAATATGACGTTGAGCAATATGGCGAACTTAATTACGGTGAAAACGAATATAAATTGTATGCGATAAAGTCACGTGACTTTTCTGACGATAAGCCTACTGTTTTAGTGACAGGTGGTGTGCATGGTTATGAAACCAGTGGCGTACATGGTGCGATTGAGTTCATTAAATCTCAAGGCAAACATTATCAAGCTGATTTCAATCTAGTGGTACTTCCATGTATTAGTCCTTGGGGTTATGAAACAATCAACCGTTGGAACCCAGAAGCCATTGATCCAAACCGCTCATTTTATGCTGACAGCCCAGCACCTGAGTCAAAACAAGCTATGGCTTATGTCGCTCAGTTCGATGATTTACTGTGTCATGTCGATTTACATGAAACAACTGACACAGATAATTCAGAGTTTCGACCAGCGCTTGCGGCGCGTGATGGTGTAAGCCATGATAATTGGAATATTCCAGATGGCTTTTACTTAGTTGGCCATACTCAAAAGCCACAATATTCATTCCAAACCGCGATTATCAAAGAAGTAGAAAAAGTCACCCATATCGCCCCTGCTGACGAAGATGGTAGATTGATTGGTGTTCCGATTGAGCAATTCGGTGTGATTAATTATGACGGCACTAAACTTGGTCTTTGCATGGGCATGACAAATGCTGAATACGTGACGACAACCGAAGTTTACCCTGATAGCCCATCTGCTAACGATGAAATTTGTGTACAAGGCCAAGTAGCTTCTGTCGTTGGTGCTTTAAACTACATAAAATCTATCGAAGACTAATAAATCAAAACAAAAAAAGTAGCGCAATTTAACATTGCGCTACTTGCCCCTTTGCATTGTGATATCTAACTAACCAATTGGTTAGTTAACTCTTTAGAAAAATCCGAGTGGACTTTCACTGTAGCTAACTAATAAGTTTTTAGTTTGCTGATAATGATCTAACGCTTTTTTGTGCGTCTCTCTACCTACGCCTGACTTTTTATAACCACCAAATGCTGCATGCGCTGGATACATGTGGTAACAGTTTGTCCATACACGACCGGCTTCAATCTTGCGACCAAAATGATAGGCGCGATTCATGTTTCGAGTCCAAACACCCGCACCTAAGCCAAATTCTGAGCTATTCGCCAGCTCTAATGCTTCAGCTTCATCTTTAAACGTACACAGTGAAATGACCGGACCAAAAATCTCTTCTTGGAATACTCGCATTGAATTATTGCCCTTAAGTAAGGTAGGTTGAATGTAATAACCCGAATTAAACTCTTCAGATAATTGCTCAACTTCACCACCAAACAGTACTTCTGCACCTTCCTGTTTGCCTATTTCAATATAACTTAAGATTTTATCGAACTGCTGCTGAGAGGCTTGCGCACCCACCATAGTTTCTGTATCGAGCGGATTACCACGCTTAATTTGCGCAGTACGCGCTTTCACACGCTCAATAAACTCGTCATAGATGTCTTCTTGAACAAATAAACGCGAAGGACAAGTACACACTTCACCTTGGTTGAAATAAGCCAATACCGCGCCTTCAATACACTTACTTAGATAATCATCATCTTTTTCTAATACATCACTGAAAAAGATATTCGGTGATTTACCGCCTAGCTCAACCGTTGATGGAATAATATTATCGGCAGCGCATTTCAAGATGTGCGAACCAACCGGAGTAGATCCCGTAAAAGCAATCTTAGCAATACGCGTGCTCGTCGCGAGCGCTTCTCCTGCTTCTTTACCGAAACCATTCACTACGTTTAAAGCACCCGCAGGTAATAGATCACCAATCAGTTCAACTAATAACATGATCGAGGTGGGGGTTTGCTCCGCAGGTTTTAGTACCACACAGTTACCCGCAGCAAGGGCTGGGGCTAATTTCCAAGCGGCCATTAATAGCGGGAAGTTCCAAGGAATAATTTGTCCGACTACACCTAGCGGCTCGTGGAAGTGATAGGCCACGGTGTGCTCATCAATTTCGCCAATACTGCCCTCTTGTGCTCGAATACAGCCAGCGAAATATCTAAAATGATCTGCTGCTAGCGGAATATCCGCGGCGAGGGTTTCGCGTACGGCTTTGCCGTTATCCCAAGTTTCAGCAACGGCCAAATACTCTTTGTTATCTTCAATGATCTGAGCAATTTTAAGTAAAATATTACTGCGCTCAGTCACACTGGTTGTGCCCCACGCCTCTTTTGCTTCATGTGCTTTGTCGAGTGCCAACTCGATATCTGCAGCTTTAGAGCGTGCCACTTGGCAAAACACCTTTCCGTTCACTGGGCTTTTGTTTTCAAAATATTCGCCATCTAAGGGAGCAACCCACTCACCACCGATGTAATTGTCATACTTGTCTTTAAAATTAACGACTGCGCCTTGGGTATTCGGGTTTGAATAAATCATAGTGTCCTCTTCTATCAACTTGTTGCCCGGCTCATACTTCAGTTATGTGTTTATTTTTGAGCCGATTGATTTGACATTAAGGGAAAGGAGGCTTAAAAAATTAACTCTAGGTATTTTTTGCTTAACTCTCAGTCTTGATATTCATAAGGAACAGATATGCGCTTTGATTTGCAAGCTAGGCACCAACACATTGATAAATTGGTAGAGAATAAGCTCAGCTTTGATTCAGATGACGCGCTGCTAAGTATTTATGATACCTATGAAAGTGCATTTAACGTGCCGTTATCTTCAAGCAATGTGTTATTTTGCGGTATGCTACAAGGCAAAAAAGTGATGCATGTAGAAACATGTGATTACCACCATGATTTTTTGCCTAATGAAAGCTTCGTGCTTGCACCAAACCAAACTGTTCATATCGATTTTCCTGATGCATCTAAACCCACACCAACAACTTGTTTAGCTATCGAAATTAGTAAAGAAAAGCTTGCTGACATTGCGCAGAGGTTGAACATAGAAAATCAAAGCAATTTTGAGGTCAGTTATCAAAATGAACTCGTTCATGTAGAGCACAACTGGCAAACCCAAGCGTTACTCGATCGTATGGTACATTTATTTACCGAAAATGAAGATCAGCGTGGGTTTCTAATTGATCTTGCGCTGAATGAATTGGTAACACGATTACTCACTCAGCAAACCCGCGAGCTTATTTTAAAGTGTGCAAACTCTCAGAATCATCAGGACCCAATTACAGAAGTCGTTCAATACATAGAGCATCATTTGAGCGAGCCTCTAGATATCGATACTTTGTGTAAAATAGCTTGTATGAGTCGCAGCAAATTTTTTAACTACTTTAAATCATGCTTAAACATGACCCCACAGCAATGGCTCCAAACGAGGCGACTGACAAAAGCCAAAGAGCTGCTTAAAAAAGGCAACAGCATTACCCAAATCGGCTTTGATTTAGGTTTTAATCATACCAGTCAATTTAGCCGCACATTCAAAAATGCCTTTGGTGTTTCTCCAAAGGCATTTCAAAAGAGCTAAATTATATTTCGCCAATCAGTAAGACGGTTTACACCTACCACTTAGCGTCTTGCAATTTAGTCCAAAGCATATTTGTCGCACTTGCCACTGCTTGACTCACGCCAAGTCCTAGCTTTTCTGGCAGCGATTTTTTACTGGTATATTTTACCGTGTAAATTTGATGGCTATCTAATAAAGATAAAATATGGTCATCACTGGTATTCAATTCGTCTACTAAACCTAACTTTTGCGCCTCAGAGGCAAACCAATATTCACCTGTGGCCACTTTTTCAAGATCTATATCAGCTCTGTTAGCTTGTACAAACTCTTTAAACAAGCCATGGGTAGATTCAACTTCTTGTTGAAATTTATCACGGCCCTTATCGGTATTTTCACCAAATAGAGTTAAAGTGCGTTTAAATTCGCCTGAGGTGATCATCTCAAAATCAATGTCATTCTTTTTAAGAAGCTTATTAAAGTTAGGAATTTGCGCAATGACGCCGATTGAGCCAATAATTGAAAATGGAGCAGCAACAATTTTATTTGCCACACATGCCATCATATAGCCGCCACTTGCAGCAATTTTATCAACACATACGGTTAGAGACAGCTCTGCACTAGTAATACGTTTTAACTGCGATGCACCTAAACCGTAGCCATGAACCACACCGCCACCACTGTTGATACTTACAATCACTGAATCCTTATTTTTATCAGCAATCTGTAGTACCGCTGTAATTTCTTCACGTAAATTATTCACTTCATGGGCATCTGAACTACCGTCAAAATTAATTACAAATGCCTTTGCTTCAACTTTATCCTCTTGATCTTTTTTCTGCGTTTTTTTGTAAGCTTTAAGCGCCTTTTTATCTAGAGTTTGTTCAATAAAATCTTGTTTATTGCGCTTTAACTTTTTAGATAAGTCTTGAAGCTCAACTTCACCTGCGCTTGCCTTTGGCTTTTGGCTAGCGCCCACAACCAAAATGATGATAATCCCAATAGATAACACTATGGTGACTGCTTTAGCTAAAAATAAACCGTATTCAAATAAGAACGTCAATCTATTCTCCTCGTTGTTCTTATAATTAATACCAACCCTCAATAATACTCAATCATTTAATTAAGAGGATTGGTATAAAAATCATTCTATAAATATAAAAAAAGCCGCTTAACGCGGCTTTTTCATCTTCTCGTAATTAAACTTAATTAGCAATCACTGCAGTGTTGTCAACTGGTAACTTCATACCTTTTGATGCCAAGAAGGTTGCAAGTTGAGTTTGCATTTCAAGCGTAGTCATAGCATGACCTTGCGCTGTACCACCTACAGCTTCATTAAATGAAGTCGTTGCAATTGATGAGTGATGACCTTGAGAGAACTTAACAACATAGTTCTTTGGCTCACCCATTTGTGTTTCAGTTACTGGTGTCATACCGAACAACTGAGCCATAGGCATAGTACCAGATAATGGCAGTGCCGTTGTTGGCGGAATAACTGCATCTGGTTGGTTACCATCAACCCCACCTGTCACTACACTTAAGTAGGTTGGTGTACCGAGTGCTTGCACTGCTGCTGCGTAGTTCACAGGATCTGCACTGTCTAACGCTGTTTGAGCAACGGTTACGAACTGGCTGATCACAGATTGAATACCTGCAAGTGCCGCTGTATTGCCTGCTTCAACAAGTTGCTTTTCGTATAGTGCATAAGAACAAGGGATCTTAGTCTCTGCAGGGCAAGCTGCTGTTGCTTCACTAGCTACGAATTCTAAGAAAGCTTTAGACGACAAATTACCTGCTGCAGATAACACAGAGCCTTTCACAAATGAGCCAAATGAGCCTGACTCAGTTAAGAAATTAGCAATGCCTGCACCACCACTAGCTAGACCAACTGTATTCACCTTAAATAAGTTATCAACCGTTTCATTACCGATAGGCTTATTTGTATGCGCGATAAAGTTAGGTGCAACAATTGAACCTAGAGAGTGACCAAAGAAGCTCACATCTGTAGGGTTAATACCAAGTGTTGGGTCAATGAAATTCAAGCCAAGTCTCAGTGCAAGAAGGTCAGCTGAAGACTGTCTTAGGTTATCACGTGCGACTAGTAGTGACGTCAAGTTCATGTATGAAAGCACTGAGCCCTGACCACTTGTTGCATTAAAGTCATCTTTACCGTCTAAATCAATATCTAGACCGCGAGCACCATGCATTGGGTGATCAATAGCGACCGTTGCAAAACCAGCGTTGCTCAATGCAAGTGTTAACCCTAATAGACTTTCTTTGTTAGCGGTAATACCGTGTTGTAAAATCACTACAGGCCAACCCGTTGCTGGCATTTCAATACCAAGCAATTCTGCACGTGGCTTAGTAATTTGTACAGGTACGTTTGCAATCCACTCTATTGAAGGAATGCTATTAAATTTAGTTAAGAAGCGGCTTTGATCTAAGCCAAAGTCTCGAAGTACACCACCAGACGCTGCGTTACAATACGCGTCATTTTCACCTGGTGTTAAACCAGATAAATCAACACCAGCAGCAACTGCACCAGCAAGTGTTGCGGCACTATCACAACGAGCTTTCCAGTATGTACCCGCTAAGTCTTCAATCGCTGTACCTTCAGGTTTCTTTGAGTACATAGGCAACATAATGCTACCTTGCATGTATTGAACAGCCTGGAAAGGTGCACGAGTTTCAGCATCTGGAATAACTGCTGCTAGCGCATCTGATACAGTGATCATCGGTTGCTCAGGAACTGAGATTCTAGGGTTAGTTTGTGTTTGTAGGCTTTGCGCTAAACCTAGCTTAATGTTATTCATGACCGCACCCACTGACTGAATCGTCATTGCTGCGGTATAAATCACATCTTCTTTTGCCACCTGGCCAGATATAACATTTTCATATTGTTGTACAACAGCCTGAAGGCTTCTTTGTGAGTCGGTAACTAAAGGCGCTTCCGCTTTCACTAAACTATATGAAGATGATGGCTCAAGTGGACGGCCATCAGCCATTACAATACTTTTTGTTAGTGCAGTAATATACGATGCACCAGACTTAAGTGGTTTAAGCGGCACTACCATGATGCCTTTGCCAGAATCTGTCAGCTTGGCGATGTAATCAACACCAAACGTCAACTCACCGACATATTTACAAGCAATACCCGCAGGCACTTTATCACTTGCGCAGTCAGGATCTGTGATACTCGCGCCCATAACCACTTCAAAAATGCGAACAGCATCAGGTGTGGCAACAGAGTCAGCATTAATGCTAACTTCACTTGGCACATCTAAGTCGATAACATAAGGCATACTAGTCGACCAACCGTCTAAACCACCCATTGCTAAACTTGGATTAGCATATGCAGCAGCCGGTAAAGGTTGACCCTGATCGTCAAATTCACCAGGTAAGTTTAAAGTGCCATCTTTAGTGCCACTTAAAAGTAAATCATTCGGAATTGAGATCACACCATTTGATGGGTCGAATTTCACTGAAGCTGAAGGTAGTACTGGGGTCGTTTCTTGTTTTACATCTTGTAGTGTTTCACCGCCGCCACAGCCGACCAAAGCCGTAGAAATTGCGAGTGAGAGAAGCATTTTTTTCATTGAATGGGCTCCGACAAATTTTATTATTCTTATGCAATTAACGCGTTAATATAATGTAATTCTGTTTTTAATGAGACATTAGACCAGTTAAACTTAACTCAATATGTAAAGTTTCGCCACCCAAATTTACAATAATTTAGATAACTTACCCTAATGCTGTGATAAAATGCGCAAAACGTTCAAATAGAGATCTACAATGCATAATTATCAAGCAGCAGACAATGCACTAGAAAATAAAACCATTTTAATCACAGGTGCTGGCGATGGAATTGGCCGTGTTGCGGCATTAACATATGCGAAACACGGTGCAACTGTAATCCTACTTGGTAAAACAACTAAAAAGCTTGAATGCGTATACGATGAAATCGTAAATGCAGGCTATCCACAACCGGCTATCGTTCCTATGGATATGCGCGGTGCGACAAAACAAAACTACCGTGACCTTGCAGCAACTATTGAACAACAATTTGGCAAATTAGACGGCCTACTTAACAATGCGTCAATTTTAGGCTCGCTTGGTCCACTAGAACATTTCTGTGTATCTACGTTTGAAAACATCATGAAAGTAAACGTCACTGCGCAAGCGATGATCACAAAATATATGTTCCCATTACTTCGTAAATCACCGTGTGCATCTGTGATTTTCACTTCATCTGGTGTAGGCCGTGAAGGTCGTGAGTTTTGGGGCCCTTATGCAATCTCAAAATTTGCAACTGAAGGTATGATGCAAACTTGGTCTAAAGAAGTGGGTAAGACTAACATTCGTATCAACTGTATTAACCCTGGTGCCACACGAACTAGCATGCGTGCCTCTGCTTTCCCAGGTGAAGACAAAGAAAAGCTTAAAACTGCTGAAGAACTCATGCCGACGTATTTATACCTAATGGCAGATGATTCTAAAGACGTTAACGGTGAATCAATCAACGCACAGTAACTTATCGTTCTGACACCATTAAAAAAAGGCACTCAATCGAGTGCCTTTTTTGGTATTTATTCAATTAGAAAGTTACATTGACAAAGTTACTTTCTCTTTGGCTTTGGCTTTTGTGCACGTTGGTTGTGCTTTTTCACAGCCTTTCTGATTTGATTAATCTTAGCGCGTTTATCTTTACGCTTTTCTGGCATCACAGAAAGCTTAGTTTGCGTTTCAGGGCGCATTTTCACAGATTTACGTAAATAGTTTACGTCTTCTAACTTAAGCTCTTCCCAGCCACCTTGAGGTAGACGTTTGTTAAGCTCTAATTTACCGTAACGGATACGAATTAGGCGAGATACTTCTACTTCTTGAGATTGCCATAAACGACGTACTTCACGATTACGACCTTCAGTTAGCGTAACGTTGAACCACTTGTTAATGCCCTCACCGCCCATTGGTTTAATTTTTAAGAACTTAGCTGGGCCATCCTCTAATTCAACCCCTTTAGTTAAGGTACTCAGTGTTTGGTTTGTTACCTCACCGAATACACGTGCAGAATACTCACGCTCTACTTCATATTTAGGGTGCATTAAACGATTCGCTAACTCACCGTCGTTGGTAAATAACAATAAACCTGAGGTATTAATATCTAAACGACCAATCGCAATCCAACGATCGCCTTCTAAACGAGGTAATCTATCGAATACTGTGCGACGACCTTCAGGATCTTTACGCGTACACAATTCGCCTTCAGGCTTGTGATACATTAAAACACGGCAAACACGTTCTTCTTGTTGCTCAATTTTAACAACATGACCGTCAACACGGATAACCGCATTTTCTTCAACACGATCACCTAAACGTGCCACTTTACCGTTAACGCTGACACGATTAGAGTCAATGTATTTTTCCATTTCACGGCGTGAACCCACACCAGCACGGGCCAATACTTTTTGTAACTTTTCACTCATTAGGATGGTTCTCTCACAGAAGGATCACTCAATATCTGTTCTAGTTTTACATCTTGTTGCTCAGGTAAATTAGGCAGCTGTTCTAAACCAGATAAAGAAAAATAATCTAAAAATTGTTTGGTGGTTGCATATAGCGCAGGTTTACCAGGCACATCTTTTTGCCCAACAACCGTTATCCATTCACGCTCTAATAAACTTTTCATGATATTGCTGCTTACAGCAACCCCTCTCACCTGCTCTATCTCACCTCGGGTAATAGGTTGACGATAGGCTATCAGGGCAAGGGTTTCTATGGTCGCTCGTGAGTATTTCACCGCTTTTTCAGGCCATAGTTTACTTAATGGCTCAGCCAAAGAAGGTCCTGCTTGAAAGCGATAACCAGACGCCACTTCAACCAACTGAACACCTCTTGTTGAATAGTGCTCAACCAGTGAGTCTATGGCTTGGGTTAATCTTTTAGCAGAAATATTGAAATCTTGTAGAACGGTTTCTTGTAGACGACGCTTACTTAATGGCTTCTCAGAAACAAAAATCGCTGCTTCGACTAGCTCAACGAGTTGTTCATCACTAAGACGCTTAAAAGCCATATTAATCTACAATTGCAAACACAAGGCAATATTATGACAGAGGTTCGGTTACTCTTGTAGTTTTAAAGATAAATAAATCTCTGATTGCGGGGTAATTTGGGTAAAAGTGACTAATTGCTCTTTGATCAGTTCAAGCATTGCGATAAATGTCACCACCACGCCTTGGCGCCCTTCAGTAAAATCAAACAAAGTGACGAAAGCACACGGACCATTATTTTCTGAAAGGTACCTTAGAATTCTCGACATACGTTCACGAGTAGACAAAACTTCACTTGATATTTGATGGTGAGCGAGCGTTTTTACCCGAGCCATCACATTACCAAATGCAAGCACTAAGTCTTTTAAACTTAAATCAGGTAGTTTTTCTTCATCAAGTGCACTGTCGACATACTCTGCATTAGCTATGAAGAAGTCTTTTCCGACATGAGGCTGCTCTTTTAATGTTTCTGCAGCGGTCTTGAACTGTTCATATTCTTGCAAACGCTTGACTAATTCAGCACGCGGATCGGCTTCTTCTTCAAGCTCTTCATGGGTCGGTAACAACATGCGCGACTTAATTTGCGCCAATAAAGCTGCCATCACTAAGTATTCCCCTGCCAATTCAAGCTGTAAATCTTTCATCAGCTCAACATAGCTCACATATTGTTTAGTAATGCTATGGATTGGCAGTTGCAGAATATCTAGCTTATGGCGCTTAATCAGATATAAAAGCAGATCGAGCGGGCCCTCAAAGCTTTCTAATATTACTTTAAGGGCATCGGGCGGTATGTATAAGTCTTCTGGCTTTTCTAAAACGGCTTCACCATGAAGAAAGGCCAGTGGCGCAGAGTTACTCATTTAATAACTACTTTGATGGCTATTGAAACGGCGTAACGTCACCACACCCTTCGCGGAGGATCACAATATCATCATCAGAAAAGTCAATCACGGTAGTGGCTTGTTCGATTAGATAACCACCATGAATAATAAGATCGACCTGTTTTTCTAGGCTCATGCGAATGTCATCGGGATCTGACTCGGTAAATTGCTCACCAGGTAGAATCAAAGAGCATGACATCAGTGGTTCATTGAGCTCTTCAAGTAAAGCTGCGGCAATTGGGTTATCCGTTACACGCATACCAATGGTTTTTTTCTTTTCGTTTAATAAACGCTTAGGTACTTCTTTTGTACCTTTAAAAATAAAGGTGTAAGGCCCTGGCGTATTGTTTTTTATTAAACGAAAAATTTGATTATCGACACGGGCATAGGTTGCCAGTTCTGATAGGTCACGGCAGACAAGTGTAAAATTATGGTGTTTTTCAATGCCACGAATACGCTCAATTCGCTCTTTCGCTTGTTTGTTACCAATACTGCAGCCAAGTGCATAGCCTGAGTCGGTTGGGTAGACTATCACCCCACCCTTGTGAATAATTTCGACCGCTTGTTTAATTAAGCGTGCCTGCGGGTTTTCTGGGTGAATATGAAAAAATTGGCTCATTAGTTACACTCCTGTGCGTCTTGCCAAAACTGCCAAACAGCTTGGCAATCTTTTGGTAAGTATAGGTTTTTTCCGAGATCTGACCAAGGCATAGGATAATGAAAATCTGAACCTTGGCTCGCGAGTAGATCAAACTCTTGGCTTAATTGCCCTAAAAACTGTCTTTCGCTCGGTGCTTGCTGCGGTAAAGCGACCTCCATTGCCTGTCCACCTGCAAGTTTAAATTCGCTCAGTAATTTACGTAGCCACTTATTAGACATTTGATATCGACCAGGATGAGCAAGCACAGAAACACCACCAGCAGCCTTAATTGCTGCAATGGCGGTTGCCATATCACACCAGTTACTTGGTACATAGCCCGTTTTACCTCTGGCTAAGAACTTTTTAAACACACCTTGAATGTTCTTAGCTACACCGCGTTCGACTAACGCTTGTGCAAAGTGTGCTCGGGTGATTTCAGCATCTTTAGCCAGTGCTTTGGCCTGCTCATATATATCTTCATAGCCTTTTTTAGCTAAGCGTCGACCAATCTCTTGAGCACGAGCTTCACGTTTGTTTTGCTGCTCAGTCAATAAATTAAGTAGATGTGTATTTTCAGTATCTATAGATAGGCCGACAATATGGATTTCAAAGCTCTCCCACTTTGTCGAAATCTCAACCCCAGCCACTAACTCTAGATTTAAATCTAGATCAGCA
This sequence comes from Pseudoalteromonas sp. NFXS53, assembly GCF_056629255.1. Classification (NCBI taxonomy): domain Bacteria; kingdom Pseudomonadati; phylum Pseudomonadota; class Gammaproteobacteria; order Alteromonadales; family Pseudoalteromonadaceae; genus Pseudoalteromonas; species Pseudoalteromonas sp. NFXS53. The sequence goes on from NZ_JBWVBR010000003.1 coordinate 325,044, forward strand.
ATAGCTTGCCTAGCAGGTTCGATACCCGCAACAGTATCGTGATCGGTGAGGGCTAAAACATCAACGCCCTTTTCTGTTGCTCGCTCAAGTAATGCGCCTACGCTTAAACGACCATCAGAAAAGGTGCTATGACTGTGTAAATCATATTTTATCAAGTTTATTTCTCTTCATTATTATTCGTGTTCGTGTCAACGGGTCGGATTATATCACTAATACGCCCCATTAAATTTTGTATACTTTATATTTTTAATGTTTTTGCAACTTTTTAGCTTGACTCGCTCGTTCCGATAAGGTTTACTGTGTGCATAAATTGATTCGACATATACCTGATATGAAAACATTAACTAAAAACAAAATCTGGTGGTGGCACTCGTAACATTGCGGGCGCTTTGTCGTATCTATACGATTTCAAAACCCGCACACAAATGCGGGTTTTTTTATATCTAAATTTTTTGGAATACAAACATGATTAACAACAATATCAACACACATTCTTGGTGGTGGCGCCTGAACTAGCGGGACGGCATTGTTGTATCTGTTACACAACCCCCGCAAGTTAACACTGGCGGGGGTTTTTTTATTATGGGGAATGAGGTTTTGATTTTTAGTCATATTACGACAACACCAGGGGAAGTGACGAGTATAAGACAACGGCGCGATTACATCAGCAGCCCACTGTCTTTATATGCGGCACTTGATAAAACAAATTCATTATTACTGGAGTCTGCAGAAATTGACTCTAAAGATAATGTTAAAAGCATCATTTTAGTCGATGCAGCACTTCGCATTGAGTGCAGAGGCAAAACCGTGATTGCCAAAGCACTATCTAACAACGGTCAGCAAGTGTTAAGTTTCTTGGCTGAACAAGTTGAAAACTGTACAGCGGTTGTTGAAGGCGATGTATTAACACTTGAATATGCACCGTTCGAAGCTGAACTGGATGAATATAGTAAACTTAAAGCAGATAATGCATTCAGTGCCCTACGTACTTGCATAAACAAAATAAAACGTAACTCAGATACTCCTTTTGCATTATTCTTAGGTGGTGTATTTGCTTACGACATGGTAGCAAATTTTGAAACACTGCCTGAGGTCCCAGACGGTGATAATGACTGCCCCGACTATGTGTTTTACTTGGCTGAAACCCTAGTATTAATCGATCATCAAGCACAAACCACTGAGTTAATTGGTAATGTTTTTAACGGCCCAGAAGTTCATGCCAACTGTTTTGAAGTAGGTAAACAGCTAGAAGAGCTTAATACGCGTTGTGATAACTTAACACCGTATTTAGCAGCGCCAAATGAAGGTCAGTCTGAAGGGACAGTAAACATTGACGATGAAACTTACTGTCAGCAGGTCGGTACATTAAAGCAAAACATCATCGATGGTGATATTTTCCAAGTTGTGCCTTCTCGTACATTCTCTTTACCTTGCGCTCAACCATTAGCAGCTTATCAGCAACTTAAAAAACAGAATCCAAGTCCGTATATGTTTTATATGCGAGATGAGTCTTTTGTATTGTTTGGTGCCTCACCTGAATCGGCATTGAAATATTGCGTCAACAGCAATCAAGTTGAAGTTTACCCTATTGCAGGCACACGCCCTCGCGGTAAGTTTGCAGATGGCAGTATTAATCCAGATCTAGATAGCCGCATTGAACTTGAGCTTCGCAACGATCAAAAAGAGCGTGCAGAGCACCTAATGTTGGTTGATTTAGCACGTAATGACGTAGCGCGAATTAGTGTTGCAGGCACACGCCACGCAAAAGAGCTTTTAAAAGTAGACCGCTATTCACAGGTCATGCACTTAGTATCACGCGTTGTAGGTCAACTAAAACCAGATCTAGACGCACTGCATGCCTATCAAGCCTGTATGAACATGGGCACATTAGTGGGTGCGCCTAAAGTAAAAGCGGCGGAGCTAGTTCGTCACACTGAAAAGCAGCGTCGTGGCAGCTATGGTGGTGCTGTTGGTTATTTAACGGGTGATGGCGCGATGGACTCTTGTATCGTTATCCGCTCTGCATTTGTAAAAAATGGTACTGCATACGTTCAAGCAGGTGCAGGCGTGGTTTACGACTCAGATCCACAATCAGAAGCAGATGAAACACGTGCTAAAGCACAAGCCGTCATAAAAGCCGTGCAATCAACGTATCAAGGAGCCTGCTAATGTCTAATAACACAAAAGTATATTTTTTAGATAACTTTGATTCATTCAGCTACAACCTTGTTGATGAACTAACACTACTAGGCTTAGATTTAGTGGTTTACCGTAACAATATTTCTGCTGAAAAGATCTTCGCCAAGATGCAGCAAGAAACTTCACCAGTCATCTTAGTGTTATCACCAGGACCTGGTAACCCAGCTCAAGCAGGCTGCTTATTAGAGCTAATTGATCTCACAAAGGGGAAATTCCCTATGCTGGGAATTTGCTTAGGCCAACAAGCTTTAACACAGAGCTATGGTGGTACTGTCGGTCACGCAGGAGAAACAGTTCATGGTAAGTCATCAATTATTGAAGCTGACGACCACCCTGTATTTGCAGGTATTGGCAAACGCTTCCCAGTTGCGCGTTACCACTCTCTAATGGCGACTCATGTTCCTGAAAGCTTAAAAGTGATTGCCAAATACGACACTATTCCGATGGCTATTTATCATCCTGAAGATAAGGTGATCGGCTATCAATTTCACCCTGAGTCTATTCTTACCCCAGACGGTGCTCAGTTATTAAAACAAAGTATCGACTACTTAACACAATAGGAGCCAACATGGACAGTTTAAATCTATTACTTGAACAACAAGACTTAACATTTGAGCAAGCAAATAGCTTCTTCGATTTAGTTATGCAGGGTGAAGTGTCTGAAATTGAACTCACCGCCGCACTGATAGCATTAAAAATTAAAAAAGAAACGGCACAAGAGATTGCTGGCGCAGCAAAAGCCATGCGCGATCATGCTACTGCTTTTAACGCACATAATCTTGTTTGTGCTGATAGCTGTGGCACAGGTGGCGATGGTTCAAATACCATCAATGTCAGCACCACAGCGGCAATTGTGGCTGCGGCATGTGGTATCAATTTGGTGAAACACGGCAATCGCAGTGTATCGAGTAAATCAGGCTCTGCGGATTTACTCAGAACTCTGGGCATTAATATTGAAATGACGCCTGAGCAAGCCAGTGTATGTTTAAAAGAAACCGGCTTCACCTTCTTATTCGCACCGCTTTATCATTTAGGTGTGAAACACGCCATGCCAGTACGTACAACTTTAAAAACTCGTACGATTTTTAATATTTTAGGGCCACTGACTAACCCAGCTGCCCCACAAGTGCAATTACTGGGTGTGTATGATAAAAGTTTATGCCGTCCGATGGCCGAGACGTTAAAGACACTCGGAACTGAGCGAGCAATGATAGTACACGGTGAAGGCACAGATGAAATTGCCCTACATGGCACAACCCATGTGGCTGAACTGGTTGATGGTGACATTAAAGAATACACTTTAACCTTAGCCGATTTTGGCGTTGAACATTATTCATTAGACCAAATCGCTGGGGATACGCCAGAATACAATGCCAAAGCCAGTATTGAGATTTTAAATGGCACAGCACCTGATGCACACAATGCCGCCATTGCAGTAAACGTCGCTGCATTGTTGGTGATGCATAATTTGGCTGCTGATTTTAAAGCCGCCACACAGCAAGTATTAACAGTTTTAAAGTCTGGACAAGCCGCAGACAAACTAAAAGAGATCGTTGAGGTAAGCAATGGCTAACGTATTAGAAAAAATCGTTGCAGATAAGCAACAAGAAGTCGCTCTAAGAAAGCAACAAGAGCCACTAGACTCTTTTATTAACGACCTTGTGCCAAGTGACAGAGATTTTCAAGCGGCACTGGCAGCATCAGGCACACAGTTTATTTTAGAGTGTAAGAAGGCATCACCATCAAAGGGCCTGATTAGAGATAACTTTAATCTTGATGAAATCACTGGTGTATATGGCAAATATGCCACATGCATCAGTGTGTTAACCGATGAAAAATATTTTCAGGGTAGTTTTGATTACCTGACGTATGTCAGCAAAAAAGTTGACCAACCGCTTATATGTAAAGATTTCTTCATCGACGAGTATCAGGTTTATCTAGCACGCTTACATGGTGGTAACGCCATTTTACTTATGCTGTCAGTACTTGATAATGCGCAATATATACACCTTGCTAATGTGGCAAAGTCACTGAATATGTCAATCTTAACCGAAGTCAGTAATGAAGAAGAAGTACACCGCGCACTTGATCTGAATGCTGAAATTATCGGTATTAATAACCGCAACTTACGTGACTTGAGCACGGATTTAGCGACAACCGAGAAGCTCAGAGAGCTAATTCCTGATGGCAAAGTTGTGATTTCTGAATCAGGTATTTACACCCATCAAGATGTAAAGCGTCTAGCACCTCTTTGCAATGGTTTCTTAGTGGGCAGCTCTATTATGGCTGAACAAGACTTAGAAGTTGCGTGTCGTCGCCTTATTTTGGGTGAAAACAAAGTCTGTGGTTTAACGCGTTCTCAGGACGCCCAAGCGGCTTTTAACGCAGGGGCTATTTACGGTGGTTTGATCTTCGCCCCTAAATCGCCCCGCTACGTTGACATTGATTGTGCTAAAGCCGTCATTGATAGTGCACCCTTAAAGTATGTTGGTGTATTCGTAAACGAAGACCTAGAACAAGTCAGTGAAATTGCGCAAACATTAAAACTTGCAGCCGTGCAGTTACACGGCAATGAAGATAAAGCTTATATTGAAGCGCTGCGTGCAAAGTTACCTGTAACTTGCCAAATATGGAAAGCACAAGGTGTGACTGATGTGCTACCTGAACCAATCACAGGTGTAGATAAACATTTGTACGATACTAAAACCTCTGCAGGATTTGGTGGTACAGGTGAAGTATTTGATTGGTCATTACTTGCTGAAAAGAGCGCAAACAGCTTTATGTTAGCTGGCGGTTTAAACGCAGAAAATGTACTTGATGCCGCTTACACTGGCGCACAAGGACTAGATTTGAATTCAGGGGTTGAACTTAGCCCCGGTAAAAAGTGTTCGCAAAAAATTGCAGATGCTTTTAAAAACATAAGAGGTTATTGAGGTGGAAATGAATAACGCAGCATATTTTGGCGATTTCGGTGGTATGTTTGTACCCGAACTACTCGTCCCTGCACTAAAGCAGCTTGAAGGTGAATTTAATAAATCCCAAAAAGATCCTGAATTTCAGGCTGAGTTTACAAAACTATTAAACGAGTATGCGGGCCGTCCAACGCCGCTAACGCTTACACGTAATTTAGTTACAAACCCAAAAGTAAAACTGTATTTAAAGCGTGAAGATTTACTCCATGGTGGTGCACATAAAACCAACCAAGTACTTGGCCAAGCATTGCTTACTAAGCGCATGGGTAAAAAAGAAGTAATCGCAGAAACAGGTGCAGGTCAACATGGTGTGGCAACAGCACTTGCCTGTGCCCTACTTGGTTTGAAATGTCGTGTTTATATGGGTGCAAAAGACGTTGAACGTCAACAGCCAAATGTTTTCAGAATGCGTTTAATGGGTGCCGAAGTGATCCCTGTAACTGCGGGCTCTGGCACGTTAAAAGATGCTGTAAACGAAGCCATGCGTGACTGGTCTGCAAACTATAAAACAGCCCATTACCTTTTAGGTACGGCTGCTGGCCCTCACCCATTCCCGACCATCGTACGTGAATTCCAAAAAATGATCGGTGAAGAGGCAAAACAGCAAGTGTTAGACACTGAAGGTCGTTTACCTGATGCTGTAATTGCCTGTGTTGGTGGTGGTTCAAACGCCATTGGTATGTTCAGTGACTTTATCGGTGATGAAAGTGTGAAACTCATTGGCGTTGAGCCTGCGGGTAAAGGGCTTGATACTGAAGAGCACGGCGCTGCTTTGTGTAAAGGTACTAAGGGTATTTTACACGGTGCGTATACGTATATTATGCAAAACAATGATGGTCAAATTGAAGAGTCTTACTCTGTATCTGCGGGCCTTGATTACCCTGCTGTTGGCCCTCAGCATGCATTTTTGCATGAAACAGGCCGCGCTCAGTATGTGGGTATTTCTGATAACGAAGCACTTGATGCTTTCCAAGCCCTTGCTAAGCATGAAGGTATTATTCCTGCGCTTGAATCAAGTCACGCTCTTGCATACGCATTAAAATATGCCGAAGAACAAACTGAAGAGACAATTTTAGTGGTGAACTTAAGTGGTCGCGGTGATAAAGACTTAGCACACGTTCACCAAGTACTAGCAGAACAAGGAGCGCTATAATGATCCGTTATGCACAATCTTTTGCTGCCCTTGCAGAGAAAAATCAGGGTGCGTTTGTCCCGTTCGTGACAATTGGCGATCCAAACAAAGAACTGAGTTTCGAGATCATTAAAAGCTTGATCGACGGTGGTGCGGATGCGTTAGAGCTAGGTATTCCATTTTCAGATCCAATTGCAGACGGCCCAGTGATTCAAGCTGCGAATATTCGCGCCCTAGAACAAAATATTAATACCCAAGATTGCTTTGATATCATTAAGCAAGTTCGTGAGTACAATCAAGATATTCCGATTGGTCTATTACTGTATTCAAACCTCGTATTTGCTCGTGGTATTGATAATTTTTATCTTGAAGCAAAAGAAGTGGGCGTCGATTCAATTTTAGTTGCTGATGTGCCGCTTCATGAATCTAAAATGTTTAGAAACGCTGCGAAAGCTGCAGACATTGAACCTATCTTCATTGCAACACCAAACGCAAATGATGATACTGTTCGTACTTGTGCAAGCTACGGCCGCGGTTACACCTACCTGCTTTCACGCGCTGGGGTAACTGGCACAGAAACAAAGGCGCAAATGCCAGCTGACTCTATGATTTCTAAATTAAAAGAATATCATGCAGCGCCGGCTCTGCTAGGTTTTGGTATTTCAACGCCTGAAGATGTAAAAGCGGCACTGAACTCTGGTGCTGCAGGTGCTATCTCAGGCTCTGCGGTAGTTAAAATTATCGAGCAAAACCTGAACGAGCCAAGCGCAATGCTAGACTCGTTACAGAGCTTTGTTGCGACGATGAAAGCTGCAACCCAAAAATAGCTTCTCCGTCCTACTTGAAGCTTAGTTTGCTAAGGCGTCTTTCAGCGCCTTAGCAACTTTAAATTGTACCTTGTTTGCCCCTTCAATCATGATCTCTTCACCCGTTTGCGGGTTTCTTCCCATCTTCGCCGGATGATAGCTCAGTGCAAACGTACCAAAACCAGAGATAGGCACTTGATCGCCCTCTGATAAGCGTTTCTTTATGATCGCCAAAATACTATTCAAAGCTGCCTGAGAATCCTTCTTCGTTAACTCACTGTGTGCCGCCATGGCCGATACTAATTCTGACTTATTCATATATTTACTGGTTTATTACTGGTAGAGGGTGGCAGAGCCTAAAAATATTTTTTGTGAATGTCAACTTGCAGTCTTTCTAGAATATTGTTAATACTTTGTTGTAGGACGCAATTTAAGAGAGGTATCTATGACGGCATTATTTGAATACTTACCCCTTATCCTATTTTTCTTAGTTTACAAAATGGTCGATATATTCTGGGCGACTGCAGTATTAGTCGGTATATCATTACTGCAAATTGCCTATCAATATTTCACTAAGGGAAAAATCTCTACCAAAACTTGGGTCTTCTGTGTGATAGCTTTATTCCTAGGCGGTATGACAATCATATTCCAAGATGAGCAGTACATTATGTGGAAGACCACGGCTATTTACGGCTTGCTTGCGGCTGCCTTGGTCATTTCTCGATTTATATTTAATAAGAATCTCGTAAAATCGGCACTTCTCAGTATGTTAAAGACCGCAGCTGAGAAACGAGGTGAAAAAGAGTTTAAGATTGATGTGCCAAAATCTGTGTATGAAAAGCTCAATACAGTTTGGTTTGTTTTTTTAATCAGCATTGCAATCTTAAACCTTTATGTCGCCTATAACTTCTCACTCGACTTTTGGGTTAATTTCAAAGTCTTCGGTCTCGCAATCGCCACATTTATTGCTGTATTGCTCACTGTTTTTCGAATTTTTGAATACTTACCCGACGGGTTTCAAGAACAAGAAAACAAAAAATAATCCAACAAATTTAATAAAAATGTCGCTTTTCTAGTCTAGGGGCAACCTATACTTTTTTTAGTTCTCTTTAAGTATGGAGTTGCCTTTGACTGCTTCGCAATATCGATGGTTTGAGCTCTGTGGCGTATTTTTCTGCTTACCGCTGTTTACTTATTTATTTAAAGATTACCTGTCCAGTTGGTTATTTCCTGCTTTACTGATTTTAATGATTGTATGCACCTTTCTGTTACTTACTGACCCACATTTTAAGCGCTTTCGTTTAACTTCTTTGGGCCAATTTTCACAAGTCAAACATCGGCTTTTTACTGGCTTCTTCATTGGCGCATTGTTCAGTGCCATGTTATTCGGCTTGGCCAATCAAACGCTTTGGTTTGCTATGCCAAAGAATGAAACCACCCAATGGCTAATCTTATTAATTGCATATCCACTGCTTTCTGTTTTGCCTCAGGAGCTCATTTTTAGAAGCTATTTCTTCCATCGTTATAAACATATTCTGCCAAGTAAAAACGTACGTATCTTTCTAAGTGCACTCAGCTTTGCCCTAGCCCATTGCGTCTACGACAATTGGGTTGCAATTGCGCTTTCATTCGCAGGCGGGTTGTTATTTTCTTACACCTATGCACACAGTCGCTCTTTGATGGTGTGTGTGCTAGAGCATAGCTTGTGGGGGTTATGGATGTTTACCATAGGGGTTGGCAACTATTTAGATTCTGGGATGCGAATAACCACGGGATAAAGACAAAAAAGGCCGAATAATCGGCCTTTAAGTTATCAATTTTTGATGTGATTTAGACACCAAACAGGCTTACTGCAAAAAACTTAGTCGCTACGGTATTCACAAAGATAAGTAGCAAGATCACAGGTATGAAAGTCGACAGTGAGAAATTCACATATTTTTCCATAAAACTACCTGAATAACTGTCACAACCTTGGGACAGTTCTTCAGAAAGTTTGGCTTTCTTCCAGCGATAAGTGACAAACAAACACACCATTAAACCATTCAACGGTAAAATTGTGTCGTAAAAGACATCGTAAACGATATCAAACATACTTTTATCAGCACCGCCATAACTAACAAACTGAGTTAACCAATCAACCATACCAAATGACATAGTACACAGCACTGTCAGTAAGCCTGTGGCACCCGCTAAAATTAATAATGCAGATTTGCGACTAATGCATTTTTCTTCCATTAATGCTGCTGTTGGCACTTCAACAATAGAAACTAATGAGGTGATTGCGGCAAAGAAAACCAGTAAGAAGAAGACAAACGCCACAATTGACGCACCGGTATAACCGATGTCAGCTTGCAGTGCTAAAAGAATTTTAGGCAGATACACGAAAATCATTGAAACAGATGAATCTGATAATTCTTCAGGATTCGTCGCTGGATTAAAACTGAAGATAGCAGGAAGAACCATAAGACCTGCAATGAATGCCACTAATGAGTCTGTAATGGCAACCATTTTTGCACCGCCTACGATGTCATCTTTCTTAGAGATATACGATGCGTAGGTCATTAAGATACCCATACCTAAAGATAATGAGAAAAAGGCTTGAGACAAGGCGCCATTTAGAACACTGGCATCCATCTTAGAAAAGTCTGGGACAATGTAATACTCAACACCAGCCATGGCGTTATCTAGCGTAAGTACATACGCCACTAGACCAATGAGAAGAACAAACAGTGCGGGCATTAGAAACTTAGCGGCTTTTTCAATACCCTCCTTTACACCACCAACCAAAATTAAGTTTACAATGATTGCAACTACAACCATGTAAGCAAAAACCGTATTTTGATTAATAAACTGACCAAAATGGTCTGGGTTAGCCAGCATATCCAAGTTACCTAATGCAGTTTGCGCAAGATAACCAAATATCCAAACTGTAATCACCATATAAAAAACGGCAATCATGAAAGGGGTTAGTACTGCAAGACCACCCGCAAAAGACCACTTTTTGTCATTACCAGATAAAGACTTGTATGCACCGTATGGGTCTTTCTGAGCTTTACGACCCATAGCCATTTCAGCCATCATCACAGGCAAGCAGATAAAAGCCACAAATAATGCATAAACTAAAAGAAAGGCTCCACCACCATTTTTTGTTGCAGAGACGGGAAAACCAACTAAGTTTCCTATGCCAACTGCTGAGCCCGCAGCGGCTAAAATAAAACCTAGTTTTGAACTAAAATGCTCTCTGTTCGCACTCATTAAAACGTCATCCTGTTGTTATTGTTTTTTTAACTTCCGCCCGACTCTACCGTCATAGGATACTGTTATCAAGTTTTTAACGTGAAACACTGCGTCTCATAGTATTGCCATTTACAAAGGGCGTATAGAAAGCTTACCATTGCATACAATGTCATACAGACCTGATAAAAGTGAATTTTATGTTGTATATGATCTACTCTACTGATGTGGAGAACTCTTTAGAAAAACGTTTAGCAACTCGCCCTGCACACCTAGAAAGACTGACCGCTTTAAAAGACGAAAGCCGTTTATTCGCAGCAGGCCCTCTTCCTGCCATAGATAGTGAAGATCCAGGTTCAGCTGGCTTTACCGGCTCTCTTGTCATCGCTGAGTTTGATTCTCTTGAAGCTGCTCAGAAGTGGGCTGATGCAGATCCATATATTGCTGCTGGCGTATATGCTCAGAGTGTTGTTAAACCGTATAAAAAGGTTTTGCCTTAACAACAAGTTCAGCTTTGGTTAATTCGTTAACTTATATTCTGAACTCAATTGTTAAGCAGCCCTGTAACTGGAGCTCAAAATGCGTCTAACATTAGTTGGTTTTGTTGTTGGTTTAAGCTTGTCACTGATGTCAGCGACAGCCATTGCCAATAACAAAGCCAATATCGACAAAAAACAAGCTATTACGCTGGCCCTAGCAGAATATGCAGGAAAAACGTTAAAAGTATCAGAAGAAAACACCTATTTTGTCGTGAGGATCTTGCAAAAGGATGGACGCATTGTTGACCTCAAAGTAGATAAAAAAACAGGCAAAGTGAAGAAGGATTAGTATGCGAATTTTAGTGATTGAAGATGATATTCAACTGGCTGAGAATTTACGCTCAGCACTAGAAAAAGAAAAATACAGTATTGATTTATGCCATGATGGTGAGTCTGGTCTGTTCCACTTACAAGAATATCCGCTCGATTTAGCAGTAGTAGATCTTGGTCTACCAAAACTAGACGGTATCGAACTGATTAAGCGTGCCAGAAAAGCAGGGGTGACGATCCCTATTTTAATTCTAACTGCCCGTGAACGTTGGCAAGATAAAGTAGAAGGCCTAGATGCTGGTGCTGACGACTACTTAACCAAGCCATTCCATGTTGAAGAGCTAGTTGCTCGCTGTAACGCGCTCATTCGTCGTAGTGCAGGGCAAGCAAATCCAGAAATTAATATTGGACCTGTTAAAATTCACACCCGTTCACAACAAGTGTGGGTCAATGAAAAAGAATTAACCCTCACCGCCTACGAATATAAAGTACTTGAATACTTGATGGTAAACCCGCAAAAGGTCATTTCTAAATCGGAGTTAACTGAACATATATATGATCAAGATTTCGACTTAGACTCAAATGTAATTGAAGTATTTGTACTAAGGCTACGAAAAAAACTCGACCCTGAAGGCATACTTAACCCAGTCGAGACTCTAAGAGGCAGAGGTTACAGGTTTAAGAGTCAGTGGTAAATTCTACTCAAGTTCCATTAAAAATAAGACAAGGCTTCGTCCTTGTCTTTGTGCTTATAATCGCCCTTCCCGTGTTGTTTTACTCTGTAAGTAGCGCCTATTATGCGTCCCTTGTCGATGCCACCGAAAAAAACTTAGAAGCGCACTTATATTCACTCATTTCAGAAGTCGAGTTTATTGATGAATCAGTGAAAATGCCCAATACCATATTGGCACCCGAATTAAATCGCATTGACTCCGATACTTTTGCTCTTATTTACCAAAACAATGATTTAGTTTGGTACTCGGAGTCTGCTGTCTCACTCGAATTTAACCCTGATTCAATTGACTCTGAGACTGGTGCATCAGAATTCAAACAAGTTCATTATCAAGGCAATGCATACTGGCAACTCAGTCTCACTGTTATCTTGGGTAATGCCGAACAATCTCAACAGGCTGTGTTTATCCTGCTGCGAGATGATAATGCTTTAGAAGATATATTATCCGAGTTTACAGACACATTAATGACTTGGATGTTAATTCTTGGTGCCATCATGACTCTTTTAATGAGTTTAGGTTTCATCTGGAATATGCGTCCTCTACAGCGTTTAGACAAAGAGATTAAAGCGATTGAGTCAGGTAAAAAAGAACGTTTGTCACATACTTACCCTATTGAGCTTCAAGCTATTACAGAAGATCTAAATTTACTTCTTGAATCTCAACGCAGGCAAAAAGAACGATATAGAGCATCATTAAGCGACTTAGCTCATGCGCTGAAAACACCTTTAGCTATATTAAAATCTAGCCCTATGGCCGATGATAATGATGCGCAAGAGCAACTCGATAGGATCAACAGCATGATCGAGCATCAGTTAAAGCGTGCTGCGACCGGTGGTACCGATACTTGGAAGAAAACCACCTCTGTTGCGCCTGTGCTTGAATCGATTTTAAATGCGATGAAAAAAGTATATCATGAGAAAGCAATTGATTTTCAATCGAATTGTGCTGATAAAACTAAGTTTTTAGGCGATAAAACAGATTTAATGGAAATACTGGGCAACCTAATCGACAATGCTTGTAAAGCCTGTGTAAGCACTGTCCATGTTAATGTCACAAGTAATGAAAAGACCCTAATAATTGAAATTTGCGATGATGGCCCAGGTATTGATGTCAGCGCACGTAAAAAGCTATTGCAACGCGGTACTCGTCTAGATACTTATGAATCGGGTCACGGCGTAGGGCTCGCAATTGTGGCCGATTTGGTGAATGATTATCAAGGAAACATTGAGATAGGCTCTGCTTCATTAGGCGGTGCGTTGTTTATTGTTGAGTTTAAATATGACTAAATTTTTTAGATTACTTTTCTGTGCTGGATTACCACTAATACCACTTTCAACACACGCCTATGAGCTCAGAGAGTGTAAGCCAATACAAAGTAACTCTCCTGCTGAGGCTAGACAGTTTATAAAGTGTCTTGATAGCAATATTGAGACGTTAGACAGAGAAAGAACCATCTGGATTAAAAAGCTGGTGATGGATATGGAAGAGCTTGAGCAAGACACCGGAAATACTCAGCTGTTACCGATTATAAGACGAAGTTTAAAACATCAAGACAATTACATTGAAGACAGCTGTAGATGGCGCTACCTTCATAAAATGCCTAACTCAACCAAAGCAGCTATTGCTTATAAAGAATGCAAGATACGTTTATATACACGCTATATTGAAGACTTGAAACTAAGTTATTAATTAGCAATAAAAACGGCGCTCTTTAAGCGCCGTTTTAAATAATTAACCTAGCTTTGATTCTGTTTCTTCACCACTACCGAGCATAGTCGCTAACCACTGCCCTTCTTCACTATTTTCTAACGCTATTTTCACCACCATAGTTAGAGGTACCGATAACAACATCCCCACAGTGCCAAACAGCCAGCCCCAGAAGATTAAAGACAGGAACACGACTAAAGTAGATAAGCCAAGTCCTTTACCCATATATCTAGGCTCTATAACGTTCCCCATAACCGTGTTTATCGCCACGTAACCAAGTGCAACAAAGCCACTTACGAGAGGTCCTTGGGTAATAAGTGCAATTAAAACCGCAGGCACGGCGGCAATAATAGATCCGATATTAGGAATATAATTTAATAAGAACGCGACAACACCCCATAAAACAAAGTAGTCAACATCTAATATCCAAAGTAATAGCGCCGCACAAAAACCCGTTGCTAAAGACACCAAAGTTTTAATGGCTAAATAAGAGTTAATAGATTCTAGAAATTTATCGATTTGTTTTTGTCGCATTTCAGGGTCATCTAGCGCCAAATGTACTTTTTTATTGATCATCGGTGCTTCGAATAACATAAACACCACAGTTAAGATGATTAAGAAAATGTTGGCCATGGCCGCGCCAAACCCAGTCAGCATATTGGTTGCCATATCAATCATTTTACCCGGATCGAACAAAGCAATGAGTTGTTGTTTATCAATTAAAATATTGTATTGTGCAGCTGTATCTACCAACCAGACAAAACGGGTCTGTAAATCCTCTCTGTATTGTGGCAATTGCTGCGAGAAATCATTCAGAGATTGGCCAACTAAGCCAGCTAGACTAGAGCCAACAGCCACTATCATTAACATGATAAGTAAGATAGCAATGCCTTTAGGTACTTTATAGCGGGCAAAAAATCTTAGTAATGGATTACAGATGATGGCAATAAATGCAGCCAATATAAATGGTACAATGATATCCGTGGCCAGTTTAAGGCCTGCCAGCACAATAAACAGTGATGCGATAATCACCAAGCTTTTACTTAAACCTTGAAGAGACGACACATAAATTCCTTCGAAAACAAGTTTACATTTATTCTACTTCAACAATACTTAATTGATCCATAAATGATTTTTAACGTATCAAAACTAAATATAAGCGCTAAGGTTGTAGGATGAAAATACTGATAACAGGTGCAACGGGATTAATTGGCTCCGCACTTTGTAAAATGCTCGCTGACAAGCACGAACTGATAGCTTTAACGAGAAACATAAACAAAGCTAAAAACACATTACCAAATTCAATCGACGTTCTAGATAATCTTGAAGATTTAAATTTTGATGATTTGGATGCGGTGATTAATCTTGCTGGAGAGCCCATCGCAGACAAACGATGGAGCGCTCAACAAAAGCAAAGAATTTTTCAAAGCCGTTTAGGTATTACCGAGCAGATCGTCACTAAAATAAATGCCAGTGACACTCCGCCTAAAGTGTTTATTTCGGGAAGTGCTATTGGGTTCTATGGTCGTCAACCCGCAGAGAATGTCATCACTGAGTCATACTCGTCAATCTACCCTGAATTTAGCCATCAACTCTGTAAACAATGGGAAGAACTCGCACTACAGGCACAATCACCTGATGTGAGAGTTTGCCTGCTACGAACAGGTATTGTGCTGAGTAAACAAGGTGGTGCCTTGGACAAAATGCTCCCACCTTTTAAGTTAGGATTGGGTGGCAAAATGGCATCAGGCAAACAAATGATGTCATGGATCCATATCGATGACATGATCAACGCCATCGTATTCTTACTTGATGAGCCGAATGCCCATGGTGCGTTTAACCTGACAGCCCCTGAGCCTGTTAGTAATACTAATTTTACTCAAATACTCGCAAAAACCTTAAAACGCCCAGCTTTGTTTCCTATGCCTGAATTTGTTTTGAAACTGCTCTTTGGTGAAATGTCGGACTTATTAATATATGGCCAAAATGTAATCCCTGAAAAGCTCGAACAGCAAGGTTTTAAATTCAAGTTTAAAACACTTGATACTGCTCTGAATGAAGTTTTGAATTGACCTCAATCTGTGACCTAGTTTTTTTGGACATGATTTTGAAATATATAAAAACAAAAAAACCACGCAATTGCGTGGTTTTTTATTATAAGAATTACTTGGTCCTAAATAAGTTTAAGCAATCTTTCTGACTGTAATTCAGCAGTAGGCGTATTAGATAGGTATGCAGATAAATAATGGTCAAAATCTACGTTTTGACCTTGTAATTTATCATCTAACATAGCTACTTGTTCTGACATGCGCTCAGGGCTTGAGCTCTCATCATTCATTTTATCAGACAAGATTTCAAGGCGTAAAATCAACTGCTCACTAGACAAATTCACATCGATTTTGCTAATAAACTCAGCTGGGATCGAACCACCATTTTCAAGCGCCATCTTTAATGCATCAAATCGAGCGGTATTAGCAAGCTGCTCAAGCTCAACTAGCTTCTGCTGTAATTCAGAAATGAACTTTTGAGCTTGCTTTTTGACTGCTGGCAGAAAGTCAATTTCGGATAATTGAGAAATCAACTTTTTGATTTCTGCTTCGCTAGCGTTTTTAGGCAACTGAACTTTAATTTCATCGAATTGTTGCTGCTGCTCTGAGTTCAGTGCATCTTTCTCTGCTTTTTGAGATTCAAATTCCGCACTGCGTTTCGCAAACACGGCATCGTTATGCTCTCTGAAAGCTTGCCATAGCTGGTTTTCTTTCTTGTTACCTGCAAAACCGATGGTTTGCCACTGCTTTTGTAACGATTTCAATACGTCGCACGCTTGGGCTAAATCCTCAGCAACAATTTGCTCAGCCGCTGTATCAACTAGGCCTTGCTTTAATTGAGCATTGTGTTCATGTTGCGAACGAATCGCATCACCAATGAGTTTGGCTTTCGCTTTAAATGCATTATTCAGTGATTTGTATGCGTCACTGTCTACGCTGCCTGCTGCACGCCACTGTTTATTTAGCTTATTAAACTGGCTTTCATATTCACGCCAGTTAAATCCTTCAAGTGATGTGTCTGTTGTGGCAAGTTCTGACATTTGGTTAATCAGAGTTTCACGTGCTTGTTTTGCTTTTTCACGTTGCTGCTCTTGCTCAGCAAAGAAAGCACGACAAGGTGCAAATAGCAACTCAAGCTTTTCATCAAACTGCTTAGCTTGCAACTTCTCTTCGTCAGTATCAACTCGGCCTAATTCATGCCATTGTGCACGCAACTTCTTAACTAACTCAGCACGTTGCTTAGGCGCTAGATCACAGCTTTCAATATGCTCATCTAACGCAGCTAAAAGCTCTACACGTTTTGGTGCTGACGCATACTTTTGCCAATCACGAATATCATCTAACTGCGCAGCAATTTGCTCTCGAAGCGGTTCAAGCTGTGCTTGGTTTGCTGCAGTTAAACGCTCGAAGTGCTCGTTGAAACCTTTGAACACACCAAATGCCACTTTACTTCGGCCTTGCTCAATCAATCGTTGAACATCTTTGCCTTTACGTCTAGCTTGTTTAAGCTCATTCTGCTGCGCATCAAGTTGCTCAGCCATGGCAGCTTTAAACTGCTTGCTTAATGCACTAAGCTTTGCTTTAGCTGGTCTTTTTAGTGTGTTAGGTAATTGTTCAATAATGCTTTTCGCATTGTTGTAAGCCGATTTTTGCGAATTTAAAGTGTCATCAAGCTCACTTAACTCAGTTGATGGCGCGACTTTCGCAAGTGCTTCAAGTGCAGTTTGGGCGGCTTGGTTTGCAACAACCAGTTCAGGTAATTGCTTTAATTGACTTTCAAAGTCTGCAAGTGTGTCTAAATGCTTAACGAGCTCAGTACTGTATGCACTGGATGTTATTTTATTACGTACTTGACCGAGCAGACTCTCTAACTCCGTCTGTTTTGACACGTCTAGTTGCTCTAGTGCATTAACTAAAGCTTGCTCAGCTAGATCCAATTGTGACTCAACTTCTGTCAGAAACGCCTCTTTTTCTCGCTTCGCCTGCTCAGCTTTTTCGGCTGCTTCAAACTCAGTTTTTAAAGTAGTCAAATGTGAAGAAATACGCGCTTCTATTGCATTGTATTTTTGTTGATTTTCTTTAACAGCTTCCTCATCTAACCAAGACAGCTCTAGGCCTTGCCACTGCTCAGTTAAAATTCCGAATTGGTTGTTTACTTCATTAAAATCATGCTTGTCTCTAAGTGCATTTAGCTTAGCTAAAATCATTTTGACTTGAGCAAGTACTTCAGCTGGTTTTTCTTTTGCCAGTTTTTGCTGCTCAAGAACTTGCTCAAGGGCCGATTTTGCTTGGCCTTTTGCTGATTTTAATAACTGCTTTTGTAAGCCGTATTGCTCAACCAAAGGTAAAAGCAACAACTGTAGTTGTTCATCGTCTTGCTTAAAGCTTTGCTCAATCAGTTTAGGCTGAGCAAGACGTTTTAATAACTTTACGCGTACTTCTAGGCTTGATTCAGAGAAAACTAGCTTTTCTAGCACTCGTTTCGATGCGTATCTATCTACATATTCTTGGCGTATAGTACCGTCAAGTTCACTTTTACCGTTTAATACTGCACTGCTAATATGTTGTTCTGCCAGGTCTTTAAGGGCTTGGTCTTGTTTATACGCTTGCCACCAAAGGCTCAAGCTATTTAATTTATTTAAGGCTTTTTGTCTGATTTCAGTCGAATTATCTTCTAATGCCATCGTCTTTAAAACATCGGCATCCTTGTCTTGCTCTAACTTATTAAGCGCCTGAAGTCTTACTTCAGTTTTTGGGTGTTTCCATTTTGGTGTAAATAGGTGTTTAAAGATCATTTTCACTGAACCTAGCTATCTCATTTTCTTTTTTAAATTCTTGTTGTAGTTCTCTTTTGGACTTCTGAACCATTTCACCTTCTGCGTTGATGGTGAATTGCTCATTGGTCTTGGCTACTTTCGCCTGATAAAGCATAACAAGTTGTACTGTTTGCTCTTTTTGAGCTTCTGTCAGTGGAGTGCCATCAGGCCACTTACCTGTTGAGGCCCCATACTGCAAACGCTCAAATAATTCGGGTGTTAAATTATTTACTAAGCTGTCTATGTTCATGTCACTTTTTCTTTTTTAAATACACTAAAATAATTCTGTTTACTAAATACCAAAAACAACCAATTGCGATGGCGCCTCTGGTTAACCACATCTCAATTGAATCAGGTACTGGTTGGCGTGAATAAAGATATAAGAAACCACCGAGGAAAAGGATCAATGCAAGGAAAGAGTGATTCATAAACATCTGTTGCTTTTTAACTCTTTTACGTGCAGCAATTCGAGCTAATTGCTCTTCACTGACTTCTCCGAGCTGAAGGTCACAGTGTGGACAAACCTTGTTTTTACTTGAAATAGACTCGTTACAACTTGGACAAGAAACTATTGCCATATTTATGACTCCTGCTGATACAAAAAAGGCGTCTCGAGGACGCCATTTTACTCGTTTTTGTACCAAAAGTCTTTTACTAAGGTACGTTCAAAAACGATTTATTTTTCGTTGGGATGCTCTTTATTGAACTTATCCCAGTATTCAGTGACTGACTCTTTCATTTCTTTACGAAGTAAGAAAATACCGAATAAGTTAGGTAAGGTCATCACAACAATTGCAACTGCTGCTAGTTTCCAAACTAAAGTCGTGTCTGCAAATGATGCCCAGAAGAAGCCTGCAACATAAAATACTCGGTAAGGCATCACTGATTTGCTACCAAGTAGATAAATCATTGCACGGTCGCCATAATAAGACCAAGCGATTGCTGTCGAGAAAGCAAATAATAACAAGCCAATTGATACGATATATTTACCATTTTCACCAAAGAAACCTCGGCTAAATGCTTTAGTTGTCAGCTCAGCAGAATGTACTAAAGATTTACCTGTGACCATAATGTCTTTGTCTACAGGCATACCATCTTTAATTTCTATAGTGCCGGTATAAACATGTTTTTCAGTTAAACCAAAGCGCACATTTTCAGCAATTGAACGAGAGTGAATAATAGTAAAATCTTTCTCTACCGCTTTACCTTGAATAGAGTGTAACTCACCATTGAAAAGCTCAACGCCATGGTCTTTATGACCATTTAAATACTTATAAAGTGATTGGCGATTTTCTTCGTTATCTTCAGAATACTGACCTTGTAAAATAACCATGGATGAACGCTCAAACTGGGTTTCGAACTTTTCAGTCCATACACCAGAAGAAAGGATAACTAAACCGGTTAAAGTACAGATAATGATGGTATCGATGAAAGGTTCAAGAATTGACACCATACCCTCAGATACTGGTTCATCTGCTTTCGCAGATGCGTGTGCAATCGGTGCAGAACCTTGACCTGCTTCGTTAGAGAATAAACCACGGTTTACACCACGGTTGAAGGCATAAGCAAATGATGCCCCTAAGAAACCACCCGCAGCAGCAGAACCTGAGAATGCGTCTGTGAACACAGCCGCAAATGAAGGTGCAATATTTTCAATGTTGTAGAAGATTACCGCCAATGCACCAATGATATAAACCGCTGCCATTAATGGTACAACACGAGAAGTGATTGCGGCAATACGCTTAATACCACCTAAAATAACAAGTGCAAGTAAGATAGATAGCACACCACCTGTATGCCAAGGCTCAAAACCAAAAGTGGATTCCATACCCTGAGCGATATTATTGATTTGCGGCAGGCTACCTGTACCAAAAGAACTAATTACAGTGGCGACAGCAAATAATACTGCTAGCCATTTCATGTTTAGACGACGATCCATATAATACATTGGACCACCGGCCATCGTGCCATCATCGGTTTTAACACGATACTTATGAGATAGGGTCACCTCTACAAATTTAGTCGTCATACCGAAGAATGCGGTCATCCACATCCAAAATAATGCCGCTGGACCACCAATTGAAATTGCCAGTGCCACACCACCTATATTACCAGTACCTACTGTGCCAGAAAGTGCAGTAGCAAGTGCTTGGAAGTGCGTGGTATCACCTTCATGACTTTTTTTATCAAACTTGCCGGTTACCACCTTACAAGCATGTTTGAAATATCTGATCTGTGGGAATTTAAGATAAATGGTGAAGAATAAACCGACACCGAGTAATACGTACGGGAACCAAGCTGCTCCCCCCAACATGCCATCTAGAGAATCTAGAAACTGCCCAAATGCATCCATGGAACATCCTCATTATTGTTATACATAAAAGGTAGCACCGTGGTGCTACCTTTTGATTTTACTGTTGATTATTATCTTAGTTTGTCTACAACCGAAACAATTGCAGCAAGCGTATCTTGACCGAATTGATATGAGCGTCTATCAGACCAACCGTAATATGGGTCCGGTAGATTCGCGTTATCTTTAAACGGCATTTCAATCGTATAAGCCAACGCTTTAAACGCCTCACCTACCGCACAAGAAGCAACCGTTAGGTTAGCTTCACCTGGCGCATCTTTTGGATAGCCAAATTCATCTTGGAACTCAGGTGTAATAGTAAGTAGTGCTGCTTTGAAGTCATTTTCTAATGACTCTAAACGCGTATCATAACTTGGAATACCCTCACTACCGGCAACAAAGTTATAAGGCAATGCTTCATCACCATGAATATCTAAATACATATCAAGGCCTGCGTCATGCATCTTATTTAAGACATGAAACACCTCTGGTGATTTTTCAAGACTCGGCTCAGCCCACTCGCGGTTAAGGTTAACACCCACTGCGTTTGTACGAAGGTGACCACGAACACTGCCATCAGGGTTCATATTTGGAACAATATAGAAAACAGCTTTTGAAAGTAGCGCTGCTGCATGCGGATCTTCATCATCTAGAAGCTTGTGAAGTAAGCCCTCTACAAACCACTCTGCCATTGTCTCACCTGGGTGTTGACGGGCAGTGATCCAAATTTTCTTTTTACCTTCTTCAGGTTCACCAATTGTAAGCAAGCTAATGTCACGACCGTCTAGCGTTTCACCAAGTGTTTCAATTTCGCATGCATCATGGCTCTGCGCCCAATATAGTAAGTCTAAATGACGTTCATAGCTATAAGGTGCGAAATAAGCAAAATAGGTATGACTCTGCTCAGGTTCGAAATCAATAGTCAGGGTACCGTTTTCATATGATGTAGGAACACGGAACCAAGTTTGGCGATCATATGATGCAACCGCTTGATAGTCATCCCACCCTTCTGGATAAGCTGATTTTTCTAGACCACCAATTTGCATTTTATGTTGTAAAAAAGGTGTGCTTTCTAAACGAAAATGAAACCATTGAAAAAATTCAGATTCATTATCATTGTTGATAGCTAGTTGAATATCGAGTGGCTCGTTGCTCGCAAGCACCTTGATATTACCACTGTCAAAATTACTGGTGATTTTCATCCGTAACCTTCTTTTTATAAATTAACGACGCAATAGTCGCAGACAAACATTAACTTTTTGTCTTTATCGTTTAGGAAGTGTAATTCACTTGTAAAAATAATTTTTAAAGAGTATCACACCGATTTAAGTTCAAAAACTAAAAAAGCCAGCAAAAGCTGGCTTTTTATTACTTTTCGCTATTAGCGAGGTAAGCTTGGGTATTCAACCTCAGCCATATCGTGCATAACACGGATAACCTGACAGCTGTAACCAAACTCGTTATCGTACCATACGTATAGTACAACACGGTTACCATCAACAATTGTTGCTTGAGAATCAACAACACCTGCGTAACGGCTACCTACTAGGTCAGTAGAAACGATTTCAGTTGACGCTGTGTAATCAATTTGATCACGAAGATCAGAGTACAGTGATGTTTCACGTAAGTACTCGTTTAGCTCTTCAACCGTTGTCTCTTTTTCAAGGTTTAGGTTAAGAATAGCCATTGAAACGTTTGGTGTAGGAACACGGATAGCATTACCAGTTAATTTACCTTCAAGTTCAGGTAGTGCTTTAGAAACAGCTTTAGCCGCACCTGTTGACGTGATAACCATGTTCAGTGCTGCTGCACGACCACGACGCTCTGCTTTGTGGTAGTTATCGATTAGGTTCTGGTCATTCGTGTAAGAGTGAACTGTTTCAACGTGGCCATTCTGAATGCCGTACTTGTCATTAAGTGCTTTAAGTGTTGGTGTGATTGCATTCGTTGTACAACTTGCCGCTGAAACGATTGAATCTTCAGAAAGGATGTCTTTATTGTTAACACCATAAACTACGTTTTTGATGTCACCTTTAGCAGGCGCTGTAAGAAGTACTTTCGCAGCACCATTTGACTTAAGGTGAAGACCTAAACCATCTCTGTCTTTCCAGATACCTGTGTTATCAACGATAAGTGCATTGTTGATACCGTATTCATTGTAATCGATTTCATCTGGAGAGTTTGCATAGATAACTTGGATATAGTTACCGTTAGCTTTAATTGCATTACGCTCATTATCAACTGTGATTGAACCATTGAAAGGACCATGGATTGAATCACGACGTAACAGACTTGCACGCTTTTCAAGGTCACCGTCACGGCCACCACGAACAACGATTGCACGTAAGCGTAGATCAGTGTGAGAGCCACCACGCTCGATAAGTAGACGTGCTAATAAACGACCGATACGGCCAAAACCGTAAAGAACAACATCGCGAGGCTCTTGATTGTCGCCTTTGTTTACGATGTCTGATAATTCAGCGTTTAGGTATTCTTCAATTGAACGACCTTCGCCTGCATTTTTATGAACATAACCATAAGCTAATTTGCCAAGGTCGATACGTGCAGGTGCTAAATCCATTTTGCTAATAGCTTCTAGGAATGGGAAGCTTTCACGTAAGCGTAGTTTGCTTTCTTCGAAACGTGCCACAGTCTTGTGAGCTTTGATCACGTCGATTGTGCTTGTATTTACAAGTGGACGACCGTAAACAGCGATTTCAACACCCTTGTTACGGTACAAACGACCAATGATTGGTTGCATGTTTTCAGCATAATCTTGGCGTTCTTGCCAGCTATTTTGATATTCTTGCTCGTGAGATAAGGTCATTTTTTCTGCCTAATTAAACAATTTTTTTGAACGGATAGCCCCTTAGGGCAACGCTATTCTAATTTAAACTGCTACGATTCTCCACTGTTACTGTCTAATTCATTAGGCTAAACTAGCCAGAGTTATTTTTTTATGTGGTTTTTTAGTGTAAAAACGAGGAAAACTCATAACACACGTATCTCAGGCTTATCAAATAACAAAGTAAACATCGCCTGACACAATTAAAACAATGAAGAGGAAGCAAGATGGCATTGCGGACGCTGCTCGCACTAAGTATTTTCACCCTTGTAGGTTGTGAGCAATCCCTGACCTTAAACAAAGTGTGCGAAGAAACACCCGGTTTTTGTGAAGATTTAAACAAAGATAGTCACTGTAAAGATCTGCGCTCTGATCTTATATTTGCCAGATACCACGAATACAAATCACCTACTGATGACAACAAATATGACTTACTAAAAAAGTTAGAGTCATATGACTCTTGCGTATCTTTGGCTGCCAAAATTGAGCATATCAAGTTAAAAGAAAAAACTACATCACGTGTTGAAGGTCACTTAACTAGCCTTAAAGAGATGAAGCGTATTTTTCAAGATACAAAACAAACAGATCATCCAGGTTTGCTTTACTACCATTGGTCTAGAAATAACAGTCGTTTTGCAATGAACAAACTGTTGAATATGCAAGACCAAGAAAATGTTAAAAATGATGCAGAAATACAGTTATTTTTAGCAACCTATTACGCTAAATTTGATGATGAGAAAACTGTAGATTTACTTTATCGAGTATTGGAATTAAACGAAGCGGGTCAACAGCCAAAACTAGAGGTATACAGCAGCCTCGTCAGTATTTTCTTCAAACAAAAGAAATACAAACATGCTTATACGTTTGCAAAAATAGCGCAAATGTCTGGATTTGAAGACATTGATATTTTACCTGTAACACATGAAATCACCAGTCGAGGTCGCTCACTTGACCCATTAGATGAACTTGCTATGCAAACCTATGAAGAAATTCAAGCTGGCACGTTTGTTTCACCTCGCGACTTTTAACTGAATGAACTCAGCGAATAAAAAACCCTAACAAATGTTAGGGTTTTTTGTGTCTTGACTATTCCAGTTAAAGTTTACTTAACACCTAGTTCTTCAAGGCGCTCTTGTAAGTAACTATCAGCAGTGTAACGCTCAGATAGAACAACTTCCGGTTTTGGGTGTAAGAATAATGGTAAAGAAATACGTGAATTCTTAGACGCTTTACCTGATGGATTGATAACGCGGTGAATCGTTGATGGGAAGTAGCCACCAGATGCTTCTTGAAGCATATCACCGATATTAATAATTAAATTACCAAAATCACATGGTACGTCTAACCAGCCACCATCTTGTGTTTGAACTTGCAAACCAGGCTCATTTGAAGCTGGCAGAACAGTAAGTAAATTAATATCACCGTGTGCCGCTGCACGAATAGCACCTGGTTCTTCATCACCTGTCATTGGTGGATAGTGAAGTACGCGAAGTAAAGTTTGCTCAGAATCTTTGATCATATCTTTTAGATCAATTGAAAACTTCGCTTTAACGTCTTCTGGTGCTTGCGCTTGAACCCAGCTTAATAACTCAGCAGCAAACTCATTCGCAATACGGTAGTACTCACGGATCTCAGCGTCTAGTTGTGCAGGAACACGGCCTTTTGGATATACATGGAAGTATTCTTTGATGTCTTTAACAGTAAAGCCTTTTGCAACTTCTGAAACTTCTGGTGGGAAGTAACCATCTTGATTTTCTTTATCGAATAGGAAGTTGTGTTTCTCTTCTGTGTAGAAGAACTCTTGCCAATTTTTATAAATTGATTCAACTAATTCTTGTGGGATTGGGTGGTTCTTTAAAACGCCGAATCCTGTATTGCGTAAAGACTCAACGAATTGCGCAGCTGCGTCATCTGCGCGGTAATCTACCGTAGGTAATTGTTGCATAATGGTCCACTCAGTTGTGTTTAGTTAAAACAGCTTTTTGATAAGTGTAGCCAATTATTTACTAGCCTTATCAAATAGTGTTGACCCTTGACATAAGAGTGCGGCGAGCATAAGAAAATAGACCGAGCTACATAAGGACTTATGTCCGCCTTTTGCGTAAGTGATAAACTAAATTGAGATAGATCAATTAATCTAAATTGACAGAAAAGGCTGCATAAATGCAACCTTTTCTCTTTATTTACACTCAGGTTTTAGCCCTTTTTGCCATGCTGAACGCTTTAATGTCTCAGCTTCAGGCATTTTACTATTCAAAGTTTGCATACGTGTGTCTGGCGCTGGGTGAGTTGATAAAAACTCTGCTGGGCGCTCACCACTGAGTTTATTCATATTTTCCCAAAGTTTCACCGAACCTGTTGGTTCGAAACCCGCTTTTGCCATTAGATCTAAACCAATTACATCGGCCTCACTTTCATGAGAGCGACTGAAAGGTAAAGCAACCCCCACTTGAGCACCGACACCTAAGCCTTGCATAATCGCTTGACGGTATTCCACATTACCCATTTGCAATGCAACATCACTTGCCTGCAAGCCAAACTGCAACAAGCTATTTTGAGAAACTCGCTCATTGGCATGCTCGGCGATAACGTGACCTACTTCATGGCCCATAACCGCAGCAAGTTGGTGTTGATCCTTAGCGACCTTCAATAGCCCAGTGTGCACACCAATCTTTCCACCAGGTAGGGCAAAAGCGTTAGCGCTGTCCTCTTTAAAAACGACAACCTCCCAGTCTTGATTTGCATATTGCGTGGGTAACTGAGCTATTAGCTTATCTGCGATACAGCGCACATAAGCATTGGTGTTTTTATCTGTTTCTATGGCTTGCTGCTCTTTCATTTGAGCAAAACTTGCCACCCCCATCTCATTCATCTTTTGTGGTGAGTAAAGCGCAATTTGTGCTCGCCCTGTCGGAGATGTTTTACAACCTGCAGCCAATAAAGATAAGGCAACAATGCCGATCAGTTTTTTCATAGCGATTCCTTTAAAGGAAGTTTTAAGTTTATATGATTATTTTAAAATAAAATTTTGCTTAAACAATATAATTTAGGCAATAAAAAACGGGCAAATAAGCCCGTTTCAATTCAAAAAGCAGAAACTGATTATTCAGCTGCTTTAGATACCATTACCATCGCAGGGCGAAGTAAACGGCCGTTTAAAGTATAGCCTTTCTGCATCACTGCTAGTACTGTGTTTGGTGCTACATCATTGCTAGGCTGAATTGACATAGCTTGATGGAAATCTGGATTGAACACTTCACCTTGTGGATTTACAGTTTCAACACCAAATTTAGCAACAGCATCTTCAAAGCTCTTCAGCGTCATTTCAACACCTTCAAGTACTGGCTTAAGTGTTTCATTCTCTTTATCTGAAAACTCAATGGCACGGTGAAGGTTATCGATCACAGGCAAAAGCTCATTAGCGAACTTCTCAAGTGCAAATTTATGTGCTTTTTCTACATCTTGTGCAGCACGGCGACGAATATTTTCTACATCCGCTGCGGCACGGACAACACTGTCTTTTTGATCTGTAATAGTCTGTTTAGCAGCTTCAAGCTCTGCGTATAAGCCTGCAATCTCTTCTTCTGGGCTTAGTTCAGTTTGTACTTCTTCTTGAGCTTGCTCTTGTTCTACTTGCTCAACAGGCTCTACCACTTCTTGCTCAGGGGCATTATTTTGCTCAGACATATTTTTCTCCAAAATCTTACAACTGCGGACATTATGGGGATGGAAAAATCAGTTTCAAGTACTCGCCAACGAAAATTCTTCAATAATTGCTTCGATTGGTGCACAAGTTGAGCAAATCACACAAAAGCGGCTCTGATATTCACCATTTTCGAAATAAGGCAGGCTTAAAATCACTGTTTTGCCCAATTGATAACTAGATAACTCATTACCCATGATGAGTGATAGCCCATTTTTAAAAGCCAATTTATCCTCAATATCGTGGAGAAACCCGACTCCAAGGTTGAGCTCTTTATCTGACTCTATTGCGTTGTATAAATGCCTTTCTCCAAGCAATATGCAGTTATCTGAACCAAGTTGTTGATGGAGCTGAGCAGTCCATTGTGTTAATTGAGCTGTGCAAGTTTTAGGAGCGCTATTTGCCATCGCAAACATGCGTTGTAAACCTTCTTTCAAAGGCTGCTGACTGAATACTGTGTTCATCCAAGAGGCAAATTGATAACGCTGAGCATCGGTTTCAAAATCAGGCTTATTTATTAAAATATTCTGTGACTGCCCCGCCCTGTCAATTAACAGTACTAACCATGAACTACTGTCAAAGCCAAGTACCTCAACTCTAAAAATGATTTGTGAA
The DNA here is from genome assembly GCF_056629255.1 of Pseudoalteromonas sp. NFXS53. NCBI lineage: Bacteria > Pseudomonadati > Pseudomonadota > Gammaproteobacteria > Alteromonadales > Pseudoalteromonadaceae > Pseudoalteromonas > Pseudoalteromonas sp. NFXS53. The sequence goes on from NZ_JBWVBR010000003.1 coordinate 353,014, forward strand.
CTTGCCTGTGGTAAACCAACACAACAGCACACTTGATATTTTTGGCTCAGGGAATGCGCCAATTCGACAAGTTTAGACTGCCCTGGTTGCCAATAGTGGCCAATGTCAGATAAGTTTAAATATTCACTTAGCCAGAACTTAAAACCGGCATCGGTGGGCATTCTTCCAGCTGAAGTGTACGGAGAGCAAAGTAAGCCAACCTTTTCAAGCCGAGCCATCGCGTTTCTAACCGTAGCTGAGCACACAGCCATGCCTTTTTGCTTTGCTATTTTACTCGACGGCACAGGCTGGCCTTCGCCATTGCAATACATACTCATCACAGCAGTAAAAATTTGCTGATCTCTGGGACTTAATTTCATACTTTATCCACAGGCCATCAAAAAAGTTTTCTCTTAAATGTTTTTCGGTTAGTCTTGCGCTAACTTAATCAAGGAAAATAATCATGACAAGCCCTTTTAAAACCATAGGCTTAATCGGTAAACCTAATCACAAAGGTGCGGCATTGACATTACACCGCCTTTATACCTTTTTGCAAGCATTAGGATACGAGGTACTGGTAGAAGAGCGCGTTGGCGCACAAGTTCAAGAAATCGCACCTGAAGGACTCATTGAACTGGTTGAGCTTGGAAAGCGTTGTGATCTGGCCATTGTTATTGGCGGTGATGGCAATATGCTTGGCGCCGCTAGAGTATTAGCAAGGTTTGACGTCGCCGTTATCGGGGTTAACCGGGGCAACCTAGGCTTTTTAACCGACCTTAACCCTGATGGCTTTGAACCAGCACTTGAAGAAGTGCTAAGAGGTGAATTCATTGCTGAATCACGTTTTTTATTGGAAGTTGAAGTCTACCGTCATGATGAATTAAAAAGTGCCAATTCCGCCATGAACGAAGCAGTGTTACATGCCGATAAAGTCGCACACATGATTGAGTTTGAAGCTTTTATTGATAATCAGTTTGTGTTCTCGCAGCGCTCGGATGGTTTAATCGTCTCAACACCAACAGGCTCCACAGCCTACTCTCTTTCTGGTGGAGGACCGATCCTTACGCCAGAATTAAATGCCATGGCACTTGTGCCTATGTTTCCTCACACTTTATCAAGTAGACCGTTAGTTGTAGATGGGGATAAAGAAGTAAGATTAAAACTTAGCTTGGAAAATACAGATAGCTTACAAGTCAGTTGTGACAGCCATGTGGTCCTAGCTGTTTTACCCGGTGATGAAGTGGTTATAAAAAAAGCAGAAAAATCTTTACGCTTGATTCATCCGAAAAGCTATTCATACTATGATGTCCTAAGACAAAAATTGAATTGGGGCAGTAGACTTTACTAAGCCCATTAAAACATTCAAAATCGGTACATAACTATCAGGAAGTACACACGTTATGAATTACATTATTATCGCCACAATTGTGCTACTAATCACACTTTTAGGCGTTTATCTTGTTATCGAAAATAATAGAAAAAAAGCAAAAAATGCTGAGAAGCAGGTCTTTAACCAAAGACACAATGAAGTAACACTGCATTTTAAAACTAAAACCTCTGAATTTGTTGCAGCTGGCGCTATACCCTCAAAATACAGTGGCACGATTAACACCATCGTTAATAACTTTTTTGTTGTGCAAGCACATACAGAAGACAATTTAAATCAACTCGAGCGCATCGTTGAGTTGTTTATTTTAACTGTAGGTGAAGAAGTGCATAAGCATCGTGAACAGGACACCATGGATACGTTAAAAGACACCATGACTGCTTTTGCAAAAGAGCTTCCTACAAATGGTGTTGCATATAACAAAGATTTCTACTATGAATCACTGCCTGCCATGATCACTTTGTTAAAAACCGCTGACATTGCAGATGTTGAAAGCCAAGATAAAGATGAAACAGATACAGACACTGACTCAGATCAGAACAATCAAACTGAAGTAAATAAACTCGCTACAGCACAAATTTAATTTCACGCTTGATTTATTATTAACTACTGTATAAATTGACAGTGTAAATACTGTTTGGATATACAGATATGTTGATCAGTCTTGAAATTAGTAACTTCGCAATTGTAAATGATTTAAATATTGAATGGCGTGATGGCATGACAGCCATCACGGGCGAAACTGGTGCGGGTAAATCCATTGCCATAGATGCCCTATCACTTTGCTTAGGTGAAAGAGCGGACGCAGGCGCGATCAGACCGAGTGCAGATCGCGCTCAGATCGTGGCGCAATTCAATATTCAGCAGCTCCCTAAAGCTCAGCAGTTTCTTAAAGAACATATGCTAAATAATGATGAGCATGATTGTATTTTACGTCGAGTCATTAGCCGAAGCGGTCGTAGTAAGAGTTACATAAATGGTGTTTCTGTTACTGCCAGTCAACTTAAAGAGTTAGGCGAATATTTAATCGCTATCCATGGACAACATGCTCACCAATTACTACTAAAAACTGAACATCAACTTCATTTGATTGATGCCTATGCAGGACACATTCACCTACAAACTGCCGTAAAAAATCAATTTCAGCATTACCAGCAATTACAGCGAGAGTATTCAACACTTTTAAAAGAGCAGCAGGCTAAAGCGGCACAACAGCAACTGCTAGAATATCAAGTTGCTGAATTAGATGAGTTTTCGCTTGAAGCTGATGAATTCAAGCAAATTGAAGAAGAGCAATATCGCCTGAGCCACAGCCAAACAATTATTAACACCTGTCAACAGGAGTTAATGGCTTTGTATGAGCAAGATGGCACCACAGTGTTAAGCCAGCTCCAGCATAGTGCACAACAGTTCAATAGTTTAACCAGTGTTGATAGTAGCCTCTCTAACATCGCTCAATTGCTAGAGGAAGCAGTTGTTCAAGTTGAAGAAGCAAGCCGCGAAATTCGAGACTATGCAGACCAAATTGATCAAGACCCGCTCAGATTACAAGAAGTCGAAGATCGTCTATCTAAAATCATGGATCTATCGCGTAAACATCATGTTAGACCTGAAGAGCTTTACGAGCATCATCAATCGTTAAAAGCGCAGTTAGATAATATTAGCTCAGATAACGCCCGTATTGATATTCTAGAACAAGAAATCGCCCAAACACTGTCTGCATACCAACAAGCAGCAATGGCGCTGAGTGATAGCCGAAGCCAGTCGGCTAAAAAGCTACAAAAACTTATTAGTGCGAGCATGGATGATTTAGCCATGAAGCACTGTAAGTTCGCGATTGAATTGCAGCCAAAACCAGAACTTAGACCGAATAGTGAGGGTTTTGATGCCATAGAGTTTTTAGTCTCAACGAACCCAGGTCAACCTTTACAAGCTTTAGCAAAAGTCGCCTCGGGTGGTGAACTATCTCGTATCAGTTTGGCTATTCAAGTAATTATCGCTGAAAAAGTGACGACGCCAACGCTTATTTTCGATGAAGTCGACGTGGGTATTTCTGGCCCAACCGCCTCTCAGGTTGGTAAATTACTTCGTAAGCTTGGAAAGTCGACGCAAGTTATATGTGTTACCCATTTACCGCAAGTCGCGTGTAGTGGTCATCAACAGTTTTTTGTCAGTAAGAAAGTCATCAAAGGGGAAACTTTTACTTCGATGAAGCCATTAGAAGATGCGCATCGTGTTGACGAAATTGCCCGCCTTATCGGTGGTGAATCGATCAGTGAAACCACCCGAGCCAGTGCAAAAGAGTTACTAGCTATTCAAGCAGCATAAGCGAGAAGCGAGAAGCGAGAAGCGAGAAGAAGATAACAAAAAACCCAGTTTTCAAACTGGGTTTTTTTATGGCTAAAGATATTTAATATTGGACTTTAAACTTCTAGATAATCCAAAATACCTTCGGCAGCATTACGACCCTCAAAAATAGCCGTTACAACCAAGTCTGAACCTCGAACTGCGTCTCCGCCGGCAAAGATCTTAGGGTTACTTGTTTGGTGCGTGAAGGCTCCCTGCTCTGGCGCGACAATGCCACCCCAACTGTTAATTTCGACATCGTATTGTGCAAGCCAATCAAGGTTATGTGGTTTAAAACCAAACGCCATGATCACCGCATCAGCATCAAGCACATGCTCTGTGCCAGGTACTTCTTCTGCACGTTGACGACCTGCGGCATCTGGTTCACCTAAGCGGGTTTCGACCATCTTAACACCAACAACTTTGCCTTCGGCATTTAATTCAATGCCTTTTGGCTGAACATTAAACTTAAAGTTCACGCCTTCTTCTCTGGCATTTTTTACTTCGCGAACTGAGCCAGGCATGTTTGATTCATCACGACGATACGCACAGGTTACATGAGCCGCATTTTGGCGAATTGACGTTCGTACACAGTCCATCGCTGTATCACCACCACCTAACACTACAACCTTTTGATTCGCCATGCTGACATAAGGTTGTTGAGCTTCATCGTACCCCATCACTCGGTTTGTATTACCAATTAAGAAAGGTAAAGCGTCATATACGCCCTCAGCATCTTCATTCTCAAGGTTACCGCGCATACTTTGATATGTGCCCACGCCAATGAATACTGCATCATATTCAGCAATGATTTCATCAAGACTGATATCTTTGCCGACTTCTGTATTTAACTTAAACTCAACGCCCATCTCAGTGAAAATTTCACGTCGATTTTCCATCACTGATTTTTCAAGTTTGAAAGATGGAATACCAAATGTCAGTAGACCACCAATTTCAGGGTTACGGTCGAAAACAACCGGTTTAACCCCATTGCGGACTAGAATATCCGCACAACCTAAGCCCGCAGGACCCGCACCGATAATAGCAACTTTCTTGTCGGTCCAAACTACATACGACATGTCCGGCTTCCAGCCTTGAGCAAAGGCTGTATCTGTGATGTATTTTTCGATATTACCGATTGTTACCGCACCAAACTCTTCATTGAGCGTACACGCCCCCTCACATAAACGGTCTTGTGGACACACTCGACCACACACCTCTGGTAAACTGTTGGTACGGTGTGACAGCTCAGCGGCCTCAAAAATACGACCATTACGGATCAACTTTAACCACTGTGGAATATAGTTATGAACCGGGCACTTCCATTCACAATATGGATTACCACAGTCTAAACAACGATCAGACTGAGAATTCACTTGGTTTTGTGAAAATGGCTCGTAAATCTCTACAAATGATTGCTTACGTGATGAGATTGGCTTTTTTCTTGGATCAACACGTTGCACATCGATAAATTGGTAAACATTTTCGCTCATACTCTTCCCCTTACTGCGCCTGTACTCTTAATTCAGCGCTACTGCGAGCACGATGACCTAATAGGCTCTTTACATCACTTGAAATTGGTTTAACTAGTTTGAATTTAGGTAAATACAACTCAAATTCAGCTAGGATCTGTTCTGCTCTAGCAGAGCCTGTAAGCTCTAGATGCTCAGCAATTAAACCTCTCAGGTGCTCTTGATGTGCATTAAGTTCTGACAGCTCAACAATTTCAACCAACTCTGGATTGATACGCTTTTCGAAGTCAGTTTTTTCATCTAGCACATAGGCAAATCCACCCGTCATGCCTGCACCGAAGTTGATACCTACATTACCTAGTACGCAAACAACGCCGCCAGTCATATATTCACAGCCATTGTCACCTAAGCCTTCAACTACTGCTATGACACCTGAGTTTCTAACCCCAAATCGCTCACCTGCTTTACCTGCTGCAAACAACTTACCGCCTGTCGCACCGTATAGACAGGTATTACCCACAATACTTGCTTGATGTGACTCAAAACTAGAACCAACTGGTGGACGAATTACTAGTTTACCGCCAGCCATACCCTTACCGACATAATCGTTAGCATCACCGACTAAAGTCATTTCAAGTCCGCCCGCATTCCAAACACCGAATGATTGACCTGCTGTACCGTGAAGTTCAATCGCAACAGGGTCAGCCGCCATGCCTTGGTTGCCATGTAAATTGGCTATGTAACCAGACAGCATCGCGCCTACCGAACGGTCTGTGTTGTTAATACGATTAACCAATGAAATACCTGATTTGCTCTCAATCGCAGCTTGTGCTTTTGATAACAGCAGTTCATTTAGCTCGCCTTTGTAATGAGAGGTATTCGCTGCTGAGCAATATAAAGTCTCATTGGTTGGGTTATTCGGCTTGGCTAACAGACCTGATAAATCAAGCTTGCTTTGCTTGCTCGTCTTGCCTTCGATCATTTCTAGTAAATCAGTGCGGCCAATTAAATCGACTAAACGAGTTACCCCCAGTTGCGCCATGATTTCACGGGCTTCTTGGGCTATAAACTTGAAGTAGTTCATCGCCATCTCAGGTAATCCATGATAGTGCTTCTGACGAAGTGTATCGTCTTGAGTAGCAACACCTGTTGCACAGTTATTTAAGTGACAAATACGTAGATATTTACAGCCAAGCGCGACCATAGGACCAGTACCAAAGCCAAAGCTTTCTGCACCTAAGATAGCTGCTTTAATGATGTCTAACCCTGTTTTAAGACCGCCGTCTGTTTGCAGACGAATGCGGTGACGAAGGCCATTTTCGACCAAGGCTTGCTGAGTTTCAGCAAGGCCTAGCTCCCAAGGGCTTCCGGCATATTTAACAGATGTCAGTGGACTTGCCCCTGTGCCACCGTCATAACCTGCAATCGTAATTAAATCAGCATACGCTTTGGCAACACCCGTTGCGATTGTGCCTACACCTGGCTCAGATACTAACTTAACTGAGATCATCGCCTCTGGATTAACTTGCTTTAAGTCAAAAATAAGCTGAGCTAAATCCTCAATTGAATAAATATCATGATGTGGTGGTGGCGAAATTAGCGTCACACCCGGTACCGAGTAACGCAATTTAGCAATATAAGGCGTTACCTTTTCACCCGGCAGTTGTCCACCTTCACCAGGCTTTGCACCCTGTGCAACTTTGATCTGAATAACATCGGCATTTCTTAAATAATGCGGAGTAACACCGAAACGCCCCGATGCAACTTGCTTAATGCGAGAGTTTTTCTCAGTACCAAAGCGCAGTTTATCTTCACCGCCCTCACCGGAGTTCGAGCAACCACCTAAACGGTTCATGGCAATTGCCAGCGCTTCATGGGCTTCTGGTGATAATGCACCAATACTCATGGCCGCTGAGTCAAAACGCTTATAAAGCTCTGTTGCAGGCTCTACATCATCAAGGTTGACAGGTGATACGTCTGACTTAAGCGCCAATAGATCTCGAATGTTTGTCACTGGACGATTATTAACAAGATCCGCGTATTTTAGATAATCTTGATACTCACCAGACTTAACCGCAACCTGTAGTGTTTGTACTACATCAGGGTTATAAGCGTGGTACTCACCACCGTGAACAAATTTTAATAAGCCACCATGAGACAATAACTTACGCTTACTAAATGCGAGCTTATGAAGTTGCGCTTGTTCATAAGCAAACTCTTCAAAATCTGCACCCTTAATACGGTTCGCAACGCCTTTAAAACACATTTCAACAATGTCATCTGATAGGCCCACAGCTTCAAATAGCATAGAGCAACGATATGACGCTACCGTGCTGATCCCCATCTTAGACATGATCTTGAATAGACCCTTATTGATGGCATTACGATAAGCCAGCGTCACCTCGCGGTAGGTTTTATCAATCACTTTACTGTCACACATGGCGACCAGTGTCTCGTATGTCAAATATGGGTAGATCGCCGTCGCACCAAATCCTAATAACACGGCAAACTGATGCGGATCTCTGGCACTGCCAGTTTCAACTATGATGTTGGCATCACAGCGTAAATTAGTATTTATCAAACGCTGTTGTACTGCGCCCACAGCCATAGCTGCAGGAATTGGTAACATGTCTTTGCTGATATTTCTGTCACTCAAAACCAGCATGACACAGCCAGAACGCGCTTTTTGTTCAGCCTCGTCACACACTCGCTCTAACGCTGACTTTAAAGACTCAGTTTTGTCATAGTTCAGCTGAATTTTGCAGGCACAGTAGTGCTCATCATCTGCATTCACTAATTGCTGCATATCAGAGAATGTGAGTACAGGTGAGGCAAACTGAAGACGCTTAGCATGGCCTGTAGTTTCATTGAAGACGTTCTGCTCACGGCCGATACAGGTCGCCAATGACATCACGTGATTCTCACGAAGTGGGTCGATCGGTGGGTTGGTCACTTGCGCGAATTTTTGACGGAAGTAATCGTACAAAGAGCGATGGCCTTCAGACAACACAGCGAATGGGGTGTCGTCACCCATTGAGCCTGTTGCCTCTTGCCCATTTTGTCCCATTACTCGAATGACGTTGTCTAATTCTTCATTGCTGTATCCGAATAGCTTTTGATACGTCAGCAATAATTCATCGTCAAAATCGCGTACACCCGCATCCTCTTCTGACAAATCTTCAAAAGGCGTAAGACGTTTGACATTTTGCTCAAGCCAAGTTTTATAAGGATGACGTGATTTCAAGTCTTGATCGATTTCATCAGACTGCCAAATCTTGCCATGAAGGGTGTCGATAACCAGCAATTCCCCCGGACCAACACGGCCTTTTTCAACCACCTCATCGGCAGTGTAATCCCAAATACCGACTTCAGATGCAAGCGTGATAAACCCATCTTGGGTGATCACGTAACGCGCTGGACGTAGACCATTTCTGTCTAGGTTACACGCCGCAAATCGACCATCTGACATAACAATACCCGCGGGGCCATCCCAGGGTTCCATATGCATAGAGTTAAAATCGTAGAAGGCACGTAAATCATCGTCCATAGCTCGGTTTTTTTGCCATGCAGGCGGCACAAGCATGCGCATAGCACGGAAAATATCCATACCACCGGCAAGGAATAATTCAAGAATGTTATCTAGGCTTGATGAATCTGAACCTTCTTCATTTACAAATGGCGCGGCCGTTTGTAAATCAGGTAACAATGGTGAAGAAAACTTATAAGCACGCGCTCTCGCCCACTGGCGGTTACCAGCAATGGTATTTATCTCACCATTATGCGCCAAGTATCTAAATGGCTGAGCTAACGGCCATCGTGGCTGCGTGTTCGTAGAAAAGCGTTGGTGGAAAACACAGATAGCACTTTTCATGCGCATATCTGCCAAATCTAAATAAAAGTTTGGCAGGTCCACTGGCATCATTAAGCCTTTGTAAACCGTTACCAAACCTGAGAGACTCGAGATATAGAACTGGTCGTCTTCAACTAAGCGCTTCTCAATTCGACGTCTTGCAATGTATAAGCGACGCTCAAGATCTTTTGGACGCCAACCCTCAGGAGCAGATACAAACACCTGCTCAAATTTAGGTAGTTGCTTTAAGGCGATAGGTCCTAACATACCTGGTTCAGTAGGCACGACTCGCCAGCCAACGAGCGTTAACGTTTCTTTTTCTAATTCTTCGTTAATCACTTTGCGGGCTTGAGATGCAAGCGTTTCGTCAGCATTCAAGAACAACATACCGACTGCGTAATTTTTACCTAAATGCCAACCGTTTTCAGTGGCAATGGCTCTAAAGAAGCTATCTGGTTTTTGCAGTAATAAACCACAGCCATCACCGGTTTTGCCATCTGATGCAATACCACCACGGTGTTGCATTCGGTCTAACCCCGTAATTGCATTGCGGATCAGTTTATGACTTGCTTGCCCGTTTATCTGAGCAATTAAACCAAAGCCACAATTATCTTTTTCTAACTTAGAGTCATATAGCATGCACCCCTCCCCTGCTACATCTATGGTCGGAAATGAACAAGACGATTGTTCCGACAGATATTCAAAACTAGCTTTGTTTTAAAATAGAGTCAACAAAATTATGAATAGATATTCATTAACTTGAATATTTCTCATTGGTCTGACAAATTCCCCAAGAGAAGCAAAAAACAACAAAAATGTTAAAACATGTCAATCAAAAAACAAATGACACCGGTGACATTTTAAAAAACATTTAATAAAGGTGATGTAGTGTTACTTAAACCAGCGACTTTACGTTTACGTAAACTGAAAATTAACAGAATAAATATTCACAATAAGTGGCATTAATAGATATTTATAAAGAGGTAAATATTTTCTGGTGAAACTGAATCAAATCGAGCTTTGTATCACTAATCGATTAAAGCATCATGCTTATGGAAAATTATTAAAACTGGCTAGATTAATACAGACAATAAAAAGCCTTACATTTGTAAGGCTTTTTATTGGTTTAACACTCAGTTGCTAGAAGCGATACGATAATCCGAGCTGAAGATCTGAGACAGGCTCTGGCTCTAGATTAAAGTGACTGTAATCAAGTTGGATGCTTAGAGAGTCAGTCAATTCATAGCTCAACCCAATACCATAATATAAGTCTGTGCCATTCATCTCGCTTTTTATAAGTTGGTTGTCTCTTACGCTTTCTACTGTGTATTGCCATTTATAAGCACCTAAGAAAGCGCCTACTCGAGCATGACCAAAGGTTAAGAAATTATATTTGGCTTGAAGTGCAAACCCTTCAGAAAAACTCGGCACTTGTTCAGCGACTCTCTGGTGGACTGAATCCGGCGTTAGAGACTCCCCTTTAAAAGAGACTCTTCCTTGCCCTAAGTCGATATAGCGTAATGAAGTAGACCAATCGGAAGTAAGTTGATAATAGACGCCAGCTGACCAACTATTACTGCTGTCATCAACCATGACCTCTGTGATGCCATCTACGTTTGTCATTGAATAATCAGCTTTAGCTTGCCCTACTCCAGCTTCTATTCCCCAATCAGATGCCATCGTTTCAGAACTAATTAAACAACTAGATGTAATTATCGCAAAGCTTGGAAGTAATGCCTTCCTTCTTCTCATTAATAAAATTGAAATCATTATGATAACTGCCCCTCCTAGGCTACCTGATGATTTGTTTTCAATGGCGACACTTTGGTGGGCTGCGACAGTAACGCGCGCCTCACCTTGAGAAACTGCACCTTTACTGTCTTTTAAGCTGTACTTAATAACATCAATACCATTAAAACCAATTTTTGGCACGTACGTCAGTGTACCGTTGAGGTTAACCTGTGCTTCACCATGTTGAGCAGTTGCACTGACAAGCGTTAACTCATCTCCATCTTTATCTGTGTCATTTGCTAAAACATCTATAGTGATGCTTGCTTTATCATTTGTACTTGCAATATCAAGCACTGCGGTGGGCGCATTATTGACAATCAAGTTCACTGTTGCAGTGCTATTAGACGTACCGCCTTTACCATCTGAAATACTGTATTGGATAATTGCTTGACCAATCAAGTCAGTTGGAGGCGTGTAAACCAGCTTATTATCTTCAATAATCACAGAGCCGAAATCGACGCTCGCTCCAGTGATTGTTAGCATATCATTATCAGCATCACTGTCATTATTTAATACATCAATGATAATTGCTTCACCTGAGCGAATTGTTACTTCATCAGACTGAGCTTGTGGTAAGTTATTGCTGGTTTTAGGTACTGCAATACCACCTGGATCAACCACAGCTCTGTTAGCAAGACCGTCATCATCGTTTGGTCCACCGTCAACAATCTGCAATTGCACACACCAGTCACCTTCAGTTAGATCCTCAGTCCACTCATTACTTCCTGGAGGAGGACAATAACCCGGCTCACCCGTTGCTGAAAGAATTTGGTTGCCATTGCCACTGACAAAATCAATCCACTCATCCGCCTTTAATTTACGGTAAACAGCGTTGAGTGGTATTGGTCTTCTTTGCGGAATTACAATGCTGTACGTATCACCAGCTTGCGGTAAGCCAGTTGCAATAAAGTCAAATAAGCCACCTATATTGATTGCACTTTCGTCACCTGGCAGTTCATTCTCTAGCAGTTGTACACCGCCTGTACTGTTTTGAGCAACGGTTGCACCTTTACGTAAACAAACTCCCGGTTCACCTTCTACTAAGAATTGGCTTGACTCTGTCGCCTGCTCTTGCATCACATTACAGTCAGTAATGGCATCTTGGAAATCAGGAATACCATCACCATCCGAGTCAGCATAACCTTCTTGATCATCTGGTATAAGGTCTCCGTCTGTATCTTCCTGAGTCAGTGTCTGAAGTTCAGCCACAACCTCGAGATAAACCTCACTTACAGAAGAAAGACTTGGATCAGCATCATCTGTTGCTGTCACGGTTAATTGATAGATACCTTCAGCTAATTCAGACGTGCTGAAAATAAAGGTATTTTGCTCTGTGCTCAGGTTAGTAAGCTCACTGCCTTCTTCATTCCACGCAAGAGAAACATTATCTTGTGGATTCGCATCTTTAGCGGTCGCTGTCACCGTCACCAAATCATCATTAATCGTTAACAATGAACGGACTTCACCGGCTTGAACAACTTCAGTTGTGACGGTCGGTGCAACATTCTCCTCGACTATGGTCACTGTAGTAGATGATTTAGCCCCTTTATTTAACGCATCGCCAAGCGTAATAATAATACTTTCATTACCTTCAACCTCACTGTCAGCGAACACGTTAAAACTAATTTGCGCTGAAGTACCTGACTCTATCGATATTTGGCCATCGACCAAATCATGATCTGTACCATTTGCGGTACCAGAAACAGTATAAGGCACTGTCACAGGATAACTCGGTGCAGGACCATTTAGGAAGACACTCACAGTGTGGTTTTGATCTTCAGCTACATCACTGTTTTTCTCTAATGAAACAAGCGGATTCACAAACACATTTTGAGTCGCGATTGATTGCAGCCCTTGACTGTCTGTTGCCTGCCAGTAAACAAAGTGAGCACCAGGCGCGAATAGTGTTGTCCCATCAACCAAAGACACTGCGATACTGTTCCCATTGCTGTCTGTCGCTGTGGCTGTTCCTAATGCAACTTTTGTGAATAAACCAGTCGCATTGGCTGTTACATCAGCCGGTACTGAAACCACTGGTAGTGTATTGGCCGGTGCTGAATTTATTTGCAATTGAGCTGTGGCTTTACTGCGTGCTTTTTGGCTGTCCTCAATTAAGTAATCAATCACGATTAAGCCTTGCGTCTCAGCTTCAGCTTGATATGACAGCTCGCTATCAACAATAGAAACCGCCCCCACCGAAGCTTTAGCACCAATTATCGTCAGCACATCACCTTCATCGGCATCCGTGTCATTGGCCAATACATCAAGCGTATACGTGTTGTTAGCCTGCGACTCGAAGATAAAGCTATCATTCACTGCAAGTGGCAAATCATTCACCGCATTAACTGTGATATTCACTTCGCCTACCGAAGAGTCTAAGCTACCGTCATTCGCGATATAGCTGAAACTATCTAAGCCGTTGAAATTACGCAATGGTGTATAAGTGAATGTGCTGCCTTGAAGCACCAATGTACCGCTGACAGGCTGACGTGATATCGATATAGTCACCATATCACCATCCTCATCGGATGTATCAGCCGTGAAGCTAGTTGTACCATCTTCATTCATCGATATCGCCATGTCATTGGCCACTGGCTGATTATTCACAAACTGAACTTCAATATCGAAGGAATTTAATGCAGCTTGAGCGTCACCATCACTGACACTTACTACAATGTTGCTGTAATCTCCTTCATCTTCTCTGCTTGGTGTACCTGATAATGTACCTGTTGCGGTGTCAAATTCAGCCCAAGCAGGTTGATTGCTGATTGAAAATGTAAGTGTGTCATTTTCTACATCTGTTGCTTGTGGCGTAAAGCTGTATAAATTATTGTGAACAACTGTTGTTTCTGGTGAGCCAGAGATGACAGGCGTATCATTCACAGCATTTATCGTTAGCGTGACCGTTGCAATATTTGAGTCTAAAACTCCATCATTTGCCATAAAGCTGAAACTATCAGAGCCATTGAAGTTTGCATTTGGTGTGTAAAGCCAAGTGGTCTCTGTTTGTTGCTCTAACGTTCCAGAAGCCACATCCGATACAATACTGTAAGTTAGTGCATCAGCATCAATATCTGTTCCGCTGAGTGTAACTAACAGAGTATCATCTTCATTCAGGCTTAATGCTTGCGCCTCGACTTCTGGGGCATCATTTATAGGTGTGACGCTTAATAAAACTGTCGCTTCATTAGATACTGCACCAGCTTGGTCTTTTACCGTATAAGTAAAGCTATCATCGCCGAAATAATTGGTATTTGCAGTATAAATGATAGTACCTTCAGCTGTGACTTCTACCTGACCGTTTTGGGGAGCACTGACAACTGTCACGCTACTTACATCAAAACTGTCTCCTTCATCCACATCCGTGTCATTACCCAGAACATTGATTTCGAAAGCACCTTCTTCTTGCAATTCAACACTGTTATCAACGGCAACAGGTGCATCATTGACTGGAGTTAGTGTTACAGTGACTGTTGCAGGCAGCGAAGTTAGACCTTCGCTATCTGTCAGTGTGTAAGTGAAACTAAAGGTGCCCGTTTGATCTTGGTTTGGTACTATTTCTAGTCTGCCGTCAGCCAAAGCTGAAACACTGGCTTTAGAATATATACCTGAACCATTGCCCTGATCTTCCAAGGTAATATTTGCACCATTGAAGCCCTGATCTTCCACGTCAGAGTCATTCGAAAGGATATTTAACGTAACGGTCACATCTTCATCAGTCGTAACCGAGTCATCACCTACCATTGGACGGTCATTGATTGCGCCAATGTTTACGCTCACCGTTGCAGGAGAAGAAACTAACCCTTCATTATCAGCAATCGTATAAGTGAAGCTATCTTCACCGACTTCGTCAGAGTTTGGCGTATAAACCACTGTGCCAGCATCTTGGTCAAACACAACAGAGCCAATATTTGGCGCACTCACTAATGTTATAGTCCCTGTCGGTATGCCCTCTTCAACATCTGTAGCTGCTGCTCGAATATCAAGTGCAGTAGAAGTTGTATCTTCATCAGTACTTATGGTCAGATTTGCAGCCACTGGTGCATCATTAATAGGTGTTATCGTCACAACGACTGCTGCCTGCTCAGATACATTTAATCCTGTGTCAGCGACCGTATATGTAAAGCTATCTTGGCCATTTTCATTGCTAGAAGGCGTGTAAGTCGCAATACCATTAACAATACTCACTGTGCCTTTAGTTGGTTTAGTGACAACGACCGTCGATGCTGCGTTCATATCACCTTCGGCATCGCTATCGTTTTCCAGTAAATCTATCTGAACAGCAGTATCTTCATTGGTCGTGGCGCTGTCATCCTGAGTAATTGGCGCGTCCGCAACAGGATTAATAGTCAGTGAAACAGTATGGGCACCTGAGCTCGCATTTTGCGTGTCAGTCACTTCGAAGGTAAAGCTATCACTAGTACTTTCACCGCCATCATGTTGATAGCTGAAGCTTCCGTCAGTATTTAGTGTTAATTCGCCATACTGTGGTTGAGTAATCGCAGTGACCGAAAGACTATCATTACTGTCTAAGTCATCATCATTTGCGGTGCTTAATAAGCCCAAAATTTCGGTAACGGTTAACAACTGGCCTTCATCAAGATTAAACGTGTAGTCTTGAGCTGTTGGCGCATCATTGGTATTTATCACCTCAAGGTTAAAGGCATTCAATGATTGGGAAACCGTGCCATCACTTACGGTGATGACTATCTGCTCTTGCGACCCCACATTGGCATCTGTAGGAGTACCAGATAAAACGCCCGTTGTAGTATCAAAGTTAGCCCAACTCGGTTTATTGTTGATAGAGAAAGTTAGCACGTCACCTACATCTACGTCTGATGCAGAAGGTGTAAAGCTGTAAAGCGAATCCTCATTCACACTTGTTGCAGGTGTTCCGCTTATAACAGGCGCGTCATTGGTGTTGAGCACGCTTAAAGAGAAAGCATCTAACGAAACCGAAACTGCACCATCGCTGACTGAAATGACGATATCATTACTACTACCCACATCTGCGTTGACAGGTGTACCTGATAGTGTGCCTGTTTGCGTATCAAAACTTGCCCAAGTAGGCTTATTCGAAATGCTGAATATTAGGCTATCTCCATCAATATCTGATGCCGAAGGTGTGAAGCTGTATGCAGTGTCTTCATTTACAGAAGTGCTTGGCGTCCCAGCAATTAACGGTGCGTCATTGACATTAATCACGGTAACGTTAAATGCATCGAGACTAACTTCTTCGGTCCCATCACTCACGCTTATAACAATACCTTGATAAACACCCACATCACTATTACCCGGCGTACCACTGATAACTCCTGTTGAGGTTGAGAAACTAGCCCATGAAGGTAAGTTTGTTACACTGAAAGTGAGGGTCTCACCCACATCCACATCAGATGCAGTTGGCACAAAACTATAAGCTGTATCTTCATCGATACTGCTAGATGGTATGCCTGATATCACTGGCGTATCATTAGTATTAACCACCGTGATAGAGAATGGTGTAAGTTCAGTGGTTTCTGTACCATCGTTAACACTAATAGTAATGTCTGAAGTCGTGCCTACATGATCGTTTTCAGGCGTACCAGAAAGCGTACCTGTTTGAGAATCGAAGTTTGCCCAACTAGGTTGATTCGTGATACTGAATGTCAGTGTATCCTCAGAATCAACATCGTTTGCTGTAGGCGTGAAACTGTACGTGGTGTCTTCATCAACACTGCTTGCAGGTGTGCCCGATATCGTTGGGGCATCATTTGTGTTAACCACTGTGATATCAAACGATGACAAGCTGGCAGTTTCAGTGCCATCAGTAACACTGATTTCAACTCCTTGATAAGTACCGACATCATCATTAGATGGCGTGCCTGATAAAGTACCAGTACTGGTATCAAAACTTGCCCATTGAGGCATATTTTGAATACTAAATGTAAGGGTGTCGCCATCTACATCACTAGATGTTGGCGTAAAGCTATAAGTGCTATCTTCATCTACTGTCGTAGCCGGTGAACCAGAAATAACCGGTGTGTCATTCACCGGAGTGACTGTCATAGTAACAGTAGCTTCATTAGACACCGCCCCCGCCGCATCCGACACTGTATAAGTAAATGTGTCTTCACCTGCAAAGTTTTCGTTTGGTGTATAAACAATCGCACCTGCGGAAGTGATCTGAGTTTGACCACTGCTTGGCGCTTGAACAACCGTCACACTTGAGGCATTAAAGCTATCGTTTTCATCAACATCAGTATCATTACCTAATACGTTGACTTCAAACGAGCCTTCTTCTGCCACTTCAGCAGTGTTTGCGACTGCCACTGGCGCATCATTGACAGGTGTCAAAGTAACTGTAACTGTTGCAGGATCAGACGTTAAACCTTCACTGTCAGTTAAGGTATAAGTGAAGCTAAACGATCCATTTTCATCTTGCTTAGGTGAAATCTGCAGACGACCGTCTGTTAGAATACTGACATCCGCTTTGGTATAAGTTCCAGCACCACTACCTTGATCTTCAAGAGTGATATTTGCACCATTAAAGCCCTGATCCTCAACATCAGAATCATTATCAAGAACAGATAAAGTCACATTCACATCTTCATCAGTGGTAACACTGTCATTGGCAACAATTGGTTTGTCATTCACTGCGCCTATTGTTACTGACACAGTGGCAGGCTCTGAAGTGCTGCCCTCACTGTCTGTAATTGTATAAGTAAAAGTATCTGAGCCAGTTTCATTCGCATTAGGTGTATAAACCAAAGTGCCTGCATTTTGATCAATCGCCACACTGCCTTTAGATGGTTGAGAAGCGAGGGTAATATCGCCTGAAGGTGTGCCGTCTTCAACATCACTTGAGTTAGCGCGAACCGCAATTGCATCACTAACGTTGTCTTCATCAATTGAAGTCGTAAAGTTTTGCACTGTGGGTTGGTCGTTGACCGCCGTAATTGTAATGTTCACGGTAGCTTCGGCCGATGTATTCAACGCAGCATCTTTCACAGTATAAGTGAAAGAGTCTTGCCCATTTTCATTTACATTCGGCGTATAAGTCACTATACCATTTGCAATACTGACCGAACCTTTACTTGGTTGAGTAACAATTGCTGCAGATGAAGCCACCATATCATTTTCAGGATCGCTGTCGTTACTTAACACATTAAAAGTAGCAGTCTCATCTTCATTGGTTGTTTGCGTATCGTTCACCGCTGTAGGTGCATCAGCCACCGGGGTGATCGTTAACGTTACAGTTTGAGTGGATGATGTAGCATTACTGCTATCAACAACTTGATAAGTAAAGCTATCGCTGTGATTTTCGCTGCCATCATGGATATAAGTGAAGCTACCATCTGTGTTCAATGTTAATTGACCGAACTGGGGCTGGCTTACAGCATTCGCTGTTAAGGTGTCTCCGCTATCTGTATCGTCATCAGAAGCTGTGCTTAACACACCATTAGCCGATGTGACAGTCAATGTCGCCTCTTCGTTCAACGTGAAGCTAAAGCCCTGTCCTACCGGAGCATCATTGGTGTTTATCACTTCAATGCTAAATGCTGTAAGATCCGCCGAGTCAGTGCCATCGTTTACCGTTATAGTGATGTCAGGTGAAGTACCAACATCACCATCAGTTGGAGTCCCGCTAAGTGTTCCCGTCGTGGTGCTGAATTCTGCCCAGTCTGGTTTGTTAACTATACTGTATGTGTGTGTATCACCCTCATCTGAATCCGTAAGGGTAGGTGTAAAGCTATAGGCCTGATCTTCGTTAACGGTTGTTGCCGGTGAGCCAGATAGCTCTGGGACTACATTGTACTTTTTAGTCACTGTTGCGGTAATTGCGTCTGCTGCATTACCCGCAGAGTCGGTAACAACAACAGAAAGTGTTAATGTTCCTTCACCTAGACTAGTAACATCTACATTTTCTATAGATGCAGTCGTACCAGAAATAGTCGTTGAACTTTGACTTGATAAAGTACTGGTGCCATCTGAAATAGAATAAGTAAATGAGCCTGAGCTTTCTAAACCAGTTAAACTAAAGCTCAATGCAGACTCATTCCCTTTATTAATAACACTTTGATCAATTGATACTGATTGCCCTGATGGTGCTTTTGTATCAATTGTAATATCAAGTTGAGTTGCAGCGGTGTTGGTATTACCTGCTTCATCAGTAAAAACACCCGCTAAGATATTCAACGTCGCTGTTGCTTCACTATTTTCTGAAGGTGTAAATGTTGCAGTGTAGTTTGTGCCGCTACCAGCAAAATTAGTTAGGCTACCACTCGTTACAGTAATATCGGTTTCAACAAAGTCGGAACTTGATTCACTTAATGTAATTGAAATTTCAGTAGTTTCACCCGATTTGAGTGTTGATTGAGCTGAGGTGAACCCTGACACTGAAGGTTTTATCGAATCTAATGAAGCTGTATCAGATACACTCTCACCAACATTTCCTGCAGCATCCGTTAGAGAAACGGTTAATGTCAGAGTACCATCATTTAAGCTACTTAAGTCAATATTGCTCACAGTATCAGTAACTGTAGCAACACTACCACTACCAGTTACACTGGTACCTCCACCATCGCTAGAAACGGTATATGAATACGATGAACCGACTTCAGCACCAGAAAATTGGAATGCCACCGCCATTTTCTCATCATTAGAATAACTATCATCATCGAATGACACGCTATAATCACTTGGCTTAAGCGTATCAACTGAGATAGAAACTTGCGTCGCTGCGGTATTATTGTTACCTGCACTGTCGGTAAACGCACCAGCGGCTATATCTAAAGTCGCTGTCCCTTCAAAATCTGTGCTCGGGGTAAAGGTCGCTGTATAGCTTGTACCACTGCCTGAGAAGTTCGATAAGCTACCGTTACTAACAGTGACATCACTTGCTATGAAATTCGTACTCGATTCACTCATTGTCATGGTGATATCGGTGGTTTCTCCAACCTTAACACTGCTCGCTGATGAGCTGAATGTTGATAAGCTCGGACTCGTCGCATCTAATGTGCTGGTATTGGTTACAGCTGTCGCCGCATTACCAGCAGTATCTGTGACCACTACGCTGAGCGTTAATGTGCCATCGTTCAGGGCACTTAAATCTATATTGCTGATGGTGTCTGATGCCGTCGATAGTGTGCCTGTACCTGTCACATTCGTACCGCCGCCATCGCTTGAAATGGTATAGCTATAACTGGCGCCCACTTCTGCACCGCTGAAGCTAAATGATGCCGCGGTTTTTTCTGAATTCGAATACACACTATCTGCAAACGCAACACTGTGTCCTGTCGGTGCGACATTATCCAGTGTTATTGTCTTGCTGGCATTACCTGAGGTATTCCCCGCACTGTCTGTTTGCGATACCGTGACTGTCAACGTGCCATTGTTCAGTGTACTGATATCTACTTCACTACCACTGATTGACCAACTGCCATCCGAGTTAGCCGTGGTTGATGCAGTTACGCCTCCTACACTCACTGATACTGTCGCACCAGACTCTGCACCTGTGCCTGCTATTAGCACATCATTGTCTTCTGACGCATTGACTACGCCGTCCCCTTCGATTGGGGTGGTAATTGTCGGTGCATCTGGCGCTGAGGTATCAACCGTTATACTGATTTGCGTCGCTGCGGTATTATTGTTACCTGCACTGTCGGTAAACGCACCAGCGGCTATATCTAAAGTCGCTGTCCCTT